>DASUBP010000279.1:0-37077 GCA_035763205.1 Gemmatimonadales bacterium | reverse complement strand
CGGGGTGCGATGGTGGTCGCCGGGGCCGACGGCCTGGTGGTGGCGGAGAGCCTGATGGAGGGCATCAAGGGCGCCGCGGTGGCCGCGCTGGCGGCGAGTCTGGCCACCCGGCTGGGACGCGCCATGGAAGCGGGAGGTGTGGGGAGCGATGTCTTCTGGCACCTGCAGGCGGAACGCGGCGCGCTCCTCGTGGTGCCCGCGCGGTCCGGCATGCTCATCGTCGCGGTCGCCGAGCCGGGCGTCAACGCCGGCCTGGTCCGTCTCGAGTTGCTGAAGGCCGCGGAGGGGGTGGCATGACGGCGCGCGCGGTCGAAGCCTGGACCCTCGAACCCCTCACGACCTTCGTGCAGGAGGCCGGCGTTCGGCTGGTGCTCCTGATGACGCCGGCGGGACAGGTCCTGGCCCAGTCCGGGTTCGCCCGGGCCGTGGACGTGATGTCGGCCGCGGCGCTGGGAGCCGCCATCTTCGCCTCGACGACGGAGATGGCCCGGCAGCTCGGCGAGGCGCCCTTCGCGGGCCTGTCCCACCAGGGAGAGAAGCATGGAATCTTCCTCTCGTCGGTGTCGACCGACCGGGGGCCCGTGGTGGTGCTCGCGGTTTACGATCTGTCCGCCACGTCCCTGGGCCTCGTTCAGCTATTCTTCGACCAGCTCGCCACCGATTTGCGGGGGGCGAGCCCCAAGGGCTCCGAGCAGAAACAGGTACTGGCCGCCGACTTCGAGCGTGAATTGACGAACAGCCTCAACTCGCTTTTCGGGAGATAGCGCGTGTCGCTCGTCAATTTCACGACCCGCGAGATCACCTGCAAAATCGTCTACTACGGACCGGGACGGTCCGGAAAGACGTCGAACCTGCACTACATCTACGGGCGGGTGCCGGAGGCGCGCCGCGGGCGCATGGTGTCGCTCGCGACCCAGACCGACCGCACCCTGTTCTTCGATTTCCTGCCCATCGATCTGGGGAGCATTTCGGGGTTCACCACCCGCTTCCAGCTCTACACGGTGCCGGGGCAGGTGTATTACAACGCCACCCGCCGCCTCGTGCTGCAGGGGGCGGACGGGGTCGTGTTCGTGGCCGACAGCCAGGGCCGTCAGCTCGACGAGAACCTCGAAAGCCTCCAGAACCTGCACGCCAACCTGCTCGACCAGGGCGTGGACGTCCGCGCCATGCCGCTCGTGCTCCAGTACAACAAGCAGGACCTTCCCAAGGAGCTGATTCTCACGCCGGCCGAGATGGATGACGCGCTGAACTTCCGCGCGGTCCCCAGCTTCTCGGCGGACGCCCTCCATGGGACAGGCGTGTTCGAAAGCCTGAAGGGCATTTCGGAGCTGGTCTTGAAGAAGCTGGCACAGGGGGCGCCCGCGTGACCTCGGCCCTCAATCCGAAATTCTCTTTCGACTCCTACGTGGTGGGCGCGGCGAACCGGCTGGCGGTCACCGCCGGCCGCACCGTCGCCGAGAATCCGGGATCCGCGTACAACCCGCTTTTCATCTATTCCGGGTCGGGCCTGGGCAAGACGCACCTGCTGATGGCGATCGGACACGGGGCCAAGAAGGTGGCGCCCAACCTCTCGGTGGAATACCTGACGCTGGACGAGTACGTCGAAGCGTTTCACGCGGCGATCGCGGCGGGGCAGGGGGACACGTTCCGGCGGCGTTTTCAGGCCGTGGACATGCTGCTGGTCGACGACGTGCAGTTCCTCACGAACCGGAAGGAGATGCAGGCCGAGCTCCTGCGGCTGACCGAGGGATTGCAGGCCGCGGGGCATCAGGTGGTCCTCGCGTCCGACCGGCCCCCCGGGGAGATCGCGGACCTGGACGAGCGTCTGATCTCGCGCTTCTCCGGCGGCCTCGTGGTCGACATGGGCATCCCCGACTACGAGACCCGCGTCGCCATCCTCCGAAAGAAGGCTGAGGAGCGTGGCACCGGCTTCCAGTCGGGCGTGCTCGAGACCGTGGCGGGCGTGGAGTTCGCGAACGTCCGCGAGCTGATGGGGGCCCTGAACCGCCTGATCGCCTTCCAGGCCGTGAACGACACGCCGATCACCGAGGCCGCGGCGCGCCAGGTGCTGGGCATCGGTTCCGCGGAGGATGCCGCGGCGGCCCAGCCTGCCGCCGCGTCCGCTCCCGCTCCCGACGAGTTCTCGAACTTCCTCTCGGACGTCACGGCTACCGTGGGACGCGCGGTCGAGGCGTGGAGGGCCCGTGTGAGCGAGGCCATCCTGCGCTGGGAGGGAGAGGGCTTTCGAACCAAACGGCTCGAAGCGCTGCTCGCGCAGGAAACCCCCGGCGCGGTCGACCAGGTCATCTCGGGATTCGTCAAGGACGTGGAGCGGCTCAAGGTTCTGGCGGCCGAAGTGCAGATGCTCGAGCCGCAGGCGGCCGGCGACAGCGTCTTCCGCGACCCCGAGCGTCTGGATGAGGCGGAGAAGGTCGCCGTCCGCGTGCGCGAAGGCGCCGCGCCGCCACCGGCTCCCTCGGCCGCATTTCCCTTCGACACCTTCGTGGCCGGCCCTTCGAACGAGAAGGAGCTGGCGGCGATTCACGACGTCGTCCAGAGCCCGGGAAAGAAGTTCAACCCGCTGGTGCTGGTGGGCGGCAGCGGGCTCGGCAAAACGCATCTGCTCAACGCCATCGGCCTCGAGCTCGCCACGAAGGCGCGGGCCGTCGTGGCCTGCCTGTCGACCCAGACGTTCATCGACGAAGTGATCGCGGCGATCGAGGGGGATCGGGTGGACTGGTGGCGCGCCCGGTACCGTCGCGCGACCGCGCTCCTCCTCGACGACGTGCACCTCCTGGCGGGGAAGGACCGGACCCAGGAAGAGCTCTTCAATCTTTTCAACGTGCTCCAGGACAAGGACCGGCAGCTCGTCTTCACGGCGCCGGCGGCCCCGAACACGCTGGAAGGGCTCGAAGAACGGATTCAATCCCGCCTGGCGGGCGGTCTCGTGGTCACGCTCGCGCAACCCGACCGGGTGGTCCGCCGTGCCGTGCTGGAGCGGAGCCTGGGCAAGGTCGAAGGCTCGCTCCTCGATTATCTCGCCGACCGCCCGGCGACCTCGATCCGCGCGATGATGGCGGAGGTGCAGCGGGTGAAGGACGCCGCCGACGCCCAGTCGCAGCCGATGACGGCCGGCCTGGCGCGCGCGGTACTCGGAGGGGAAGTGGCACCCCGGCGGCGTACGTCCGGATTCCGGACCTCGGGGATCGTGGTATCGAGCGCGGGCGGCGTCCGCAGCCGCGAGAAGATGGTGTGGGACTGGCCGGTGCCGGCGGACCGGATGATCGAGGACGCGCGCTAGATGGCGATCAAGGGCTCACTCAAGGAAGCGTCACTTCCCGATGTGCTCCAGCTGCTGGCCCTCGGCCAGAAGACGGGGTGCCTGTCGATCGCCGACCGCCAGAACTTCGGCTACATCTTTTTCGAGAAGGGCCGTATCTGCTACGCCAGCATCGTCAACCGCCGTGACCGGCTGGGCGACATCCTGGTGAAGCACGAGAAGATCACGCAGCAGCAGCTGGAAGATGGCGTGCATCTCCAGGGCCAATCGAAGAACCGGGACAAGAAGCTGGGCGCCATCCTGGTGGAGCAGGGGGCCATCACCCAGGGTGACCTCGAGCGCTACATGCGCGTGCAGATCGAGGAGTCGGTGTACTTCCTGTTCACCTGGACCCAGGGAACGTTCAACTTCGAGGCCGACGTCCGTCCCGAGCGCCAGGACTTCCTGGTCGCCATCAATCCCGAGTCGCTCCTGCTCGAGGGCGCCCGGCGGGTGGACGAGTGGAGCCTGATCGAGAAGAAGATCCCGTCCTTCGACGTGATCTTCATCGTGGACCGCGACCATCTCGAGATCAGCGAAGTCAGCCTCACGCCGACCCAGGAGCGTTTGCTCCCGCTGATCGACGGCGAACGGGACATTCACACCCTCATCGAAGACACCGGCCTCGGCGAATTCGAGGTCGGGAAGGCCCTCTACGGGCTCCTGACGGCGGGCTTCCTGCACCGGGCGGGACGCACGACCGCGACGCAGACCGAAGATGCGAAGGTGACGGACGCCCGCGTGGAGGAGCACCGCAACCTCGGCGTCGCGTTCTACAAGACCGGCATGCTGGAGGAGGCGGCGCGGGAGTTCCGCCGCGTCACCGAGCTCCGCGGCGAGGATGCGAACGCCCTGTTCTTCACCGGACTGGTCGCCTTGCGGCAGGCGCGGTGGCGCGAGGCGATGGAAGCGTTCCGGCTCGCGGCGGAAAAGGGCGGATCGCGGCCCGCGGTACTCCACAACCTCGGACTGGCGTATGAGCACCTCGGCCGCCTCGAGGACGCCGAAAGCGCGTACGCGGAGGCCGCGACGCGGAACCGGAACGACGCCCGGATCGCCCTCGGATGGGGAGTGGTGGCGCTCAAGCGGGGCGACTACGAAAGCGCCGCCGGCCGGCTCGACCGGGCCCAGGAGCTCTTCGGTGAGAAGGTTCCGGGGGTGTGGTACTGGGCGCGCACCCTGGCGGCCGCCGCGTCGGGAGAGTTCGAACAGGCCGATGAGCTCGCGGAAGCCGCGGTGGCGGCGTTCCCGGAAAATGCGGTGTTGCGCAACAACCGGGCGGTCCTGCGCGAGCTGGCGGGCGACTTGCCGGGCGCCGAGGAGTTGGTGCGGAGCGCGCTCCGGGACGAGCCGTCGCATCCCCAGCTCTCGAAGAACCTTGGGGATCTGGAGTACCGGGCCGCGCACTACGACGAAGCGTGGGAGGCGTACCAGCGGACCATCGAGCTTTCGCCGGAGATCGGCGACGACGTCTACTTCAAGCTGGGGAACATCGCCTACAAGCGAAATGACCGGGAGCTGGCGTCGCAGATGTGGAAGAAGGCGCTCGAGCTCAATCCGGCGCACGAGCTGGTCAAATCCAACCTGGACACCTTGAGCGCGCTCAAGTGACCCCGGATGAGGATGAGCGCGCCTTTCGCGCGCTCACTCAGCAGATCGCCACAGCCCGCGGGTTCTCCTGCGAAGCGTACAAGGACAAGTGCCTGAAGCGGCGGATCGCGGTGCGCATGCGGGCCTGCGGCGTGCATACCTACGACGCGTATGCGACCCGCTTGATCCAGGACGCGAAAGAGTACGAGCACCTCCTCGACGCACTCACCATCAACGTCACCAAGTTCTACCGGAATGCCGAAACCTGGGATGCGGTGCGCCCGATGGTCGCGGCTGCATGGAAGGAACGCGAAGGGCAGTACGCGGCGTGGTCCGCGGGGTGCGCGTCCGGGGAGGAGCCCTACACGATCGCGGCACTGCTCGCCGATATCGCCCGGGTAGCGGGGATGGAGGCACAGCTGGGGCGGACCCGCGTCGACGCCTCGGACATCGACCGGGCTTCCCTCGAGCGGACGGCCGCCGCGCAGTATCCGGAATCCGCGTTCGTCGAGATGCCGAAGGCGATGGCCGACCGCTACTTCACCAAACCCGCCCCCCGGCAACCGGTCCCCCTCATCAAGAACCTGGTTCATGCCGCGCGCAACGATCTTCTGAAAGAGCGGGCCCCACGCCCGCCCTACGATCTCATTTTCTGCCGGAACGTGGTGATCTATTTCGACCGCCCGAGCCAGGAGAAACTGTTCGTCCGCTTTGCCGAGTCGCTCCGGCCCGGCGGACTGCTGGTCCTGGGGAAGGTCGAGACCCTGTTCGGCGACAGCCGGCAGCTCCTCGAGCTCGAAGATCCGCGCGAGCGGATCTACCGGCGGCCCCTCTGACCCGGTCGGCCCCGAAGACCAAGGAGACGGTGGTCACCGTGGCCGACTGGGCCGCGGACCAGGGGGCGTCCGATCTCCTGACTCTCGGGCTCGGTTCCTGCGTCGCGATCATGCTGTACGACAAGGAGACGAAGATCGGGGGCATGGCCCACGTGCTGCTGCCGTCCCGCTCCCTCGCCCGGGACACGACCAACCCCGCCAAGTTTCCCGAGACCGCGGTACCACTGCTGGTCCAGCGGATGACCCAGTTGGGAGCCGACCCGCGCCGGCTGGTCGCGAAGCTGGCCGGCGGCGCGAGCATGTTCGGGGCCCTGATGACCCCGGGGACGATTCAGATGGGGGAGCGGAACGTCGTGGCGTCACGGAATGCGCTCCGGGACGCGGCCATCCCCATCGTCGCGGAGGCGGTTGGGGGCGGGCAGGGCCGCTCGGTGCGCTTTCACGTGAGCGATGGCAGTGTCGAAATCCGGACCGTGGGCGCCGATGTCACCACCCTCTGACACCAGGCCGACGGTCCTCGTGGTGGATGACAGCGCGCTGATGCGCCGTGTGCTCGTGGATGTGCTCGGGGGCGGGTCCCGGGACAACGGCCCCTTCCGGGTCGTCGGCACGGCGCGAGACGGCTTCGACGCCGTTCGCAAAGTCCACCAGTTTCAGCCCGACGTCGTCACGATGGACCTCGAAATGCCCGAGCTCGACGGCCTCGGCGCCATCGGCTACGTCATGTCCGAGTCCCCACGTCCCATCGTCGTCGTGAGCGCGCACGCGGGCCCCGGCACGGCCGCGGCCATCCGGGCCCTCGAGCTCGGGGCGGTGGAGATCGTGGCGAAGCCGGACGAACGGAACCGGGAATCGCTCGAGGCGCTCGGGCCGCTCCTCGTCGACGCGGTCCGCCGGGCGCTCGCCGCCGACCTCTCGCGGGTGACCGTCCTGGCGCGCCCTCCCAAGCCGGTGGCGCACGCGCCGGAGATGGGGCTCAAGGGCAGGGCGAAGCTGGCCGTCGCCATCGCCGCGTCGACCGGTGGCCCGCGAGCCCTGACGGAACTCATCCCGCACCTGCATCCGGGCCGGATGGCGTGTGTGCTGGTGGTGCAGCACATGCCTGCGCGCTTCACGCGGAGCCTGGCCGAGCGGCTCGACTCGATGAGCGCCATTCGCGTGGTAGAGGCGGATGAGGGAGCGCCCCTCGTCGCCGACACGGCATACGTCGCGCCGGGGGATTATCATATGCGGGTGGAGCCGGGGCCCGACGGACCGATCATCGCGCTCGATCAGTCGGCGCCGATCTGGGGCGTGCGTCCCGCGGCGGATCCGTTGTTTCGTTCGGTCGCGAAGACATTTGGAAACAAGGCGCTGGGAGTGGTGCTCACCGGGATGGGCCGGGACGGCGCCGATGGGTTGCGGGCCGTGCATGATGCCGGCGGCATGGGGATCGCTCAGAGCAAGGAGACTTGCGTGATCGGCGGCATGCCGGGCGCGGCGGTGCAAGCGGGCGGGGTCGACGCGGTGCTGCCCTTGCCGGAAATCGCCGACCGGGTGTCCGGTGAGCTGATCCGCCGGGCCGCGCGCGCGTGAAGGGACGCGGCGTCGGATACGTCATGGTCCGCGTCGGTGGGCGGCCCTATGGGCTTCCGCTCGGGCCGGTGCTCGAAGTGGGAGACCTGGGCGAAGTACTCGACGTGCCCCGGGCGCTGCCGGCGGTGCGCGGTCTCACCCCGGTGCGCGGGCGGCTGGTGCCGTTGATTCACCTGGGGGCGCTCCTCAAGAATCAGACGCCTCCCGTCGAACGCGGTGGCGCGATGGTGCTCGTCACCATCGGCGGGCGGCTGGTGGAGTTCGAAGTGGATGACGCCGACGAAGTGGTCCGGGAGGCGCCTCTGCCGGTGCCGCCCGGGGAATCCTTGCCGTGGGCGTCCGGCATGGGCCGCCGGGACGGCGGCCTGGTTCCGATACTCGACCTCGAGGCACTGGGGGAACGGATCCAATGAGCGCGGGCGATGATGTCCAGCTGGTGACGTTCCGGGTGGCCGGCCAGGACTTCGCCTTCCACATCTTCCAGGTGGAGCGGATCCTCCGGTATGAGCGTCCGGCGCCCCTCCCGAAGGCGCCGGAGTTCCTCGAAGGCGTGTTGCGCTATGAAGGGGCCGCCGTCCCCGTGATCGACCTCCGCAAGCGGCTCGGGGTCCCGGCACCCGTGCGCGACGACACCCGGACGGTGATCCTGGAGTACGATGGCGGGAAGATCGGTCTCGTGGTCGATGTGGTCACCGAGGTGTTGCAGGTGGGCGCCGAAGAAGTGACGCCGCCCCCGAGAATCGTGAAGGGACTGGCGGCCGCGTACGTCACCGGCCTGGTGGTGACCGGAGGCCGGACGATCATTGTGCTCAACACGGCGCAACTGCTCGCTTCGAAGGAGAAAGTCGCCCTGGAAGCCGCCTTGACCGAAAAGGCCAGCGCCTGATGGCCGACTCGCCGGTGGTCCTCCTGCGGGCGCAGTACGACGCCATCGCCCGCAAGCTCGACACCGCCAAAGCCACCGCCGAGCAGGAGGCGGTGAAGCGCGAAATCATCGCGTTTTTCAAGCACGTGGATGGCCTGTTGGGCGACCTGGGCCAGTTGAAAGAGGACATCCGTCAGCTGGTGGAGAAGTACAAACAGGTGTCGGCCTCGGCGGCGGAAGCGTCGGCTCCGGAGTTCACGGGGACCCGGCCCGCGGTGCATGCTGACCACATCGGGGCGTCGACGTTCATCGAGAAGGGCTGGAGTCTGATCTCGCTGGGCGACCACGCGGGCGCGATTCAGGCGTTGCAGAAGGCGCTGGCTCTGTCACCCGGCGAGACGCAGGCGGAGTCGATGCTCGGCTGGGCGCAGATGCTGCACGAGGACTACGATGACGCGCTCGCCACGTTCCAGAAGGTTCTGATGAAGGAGCCGGCGAATTCACTGGCCCGGATCAACGTCGGATATATCTGTCTCAAGAAGAAGATCTTCGGTGAGGCGATCGAGCATCTCTCGAAAGCCATCCGCCTCGACAACGACAAGAAGGCCACACTCTACGCCCATTTCTACCTCGGCCTCGTGTACCTCCAGCGGGAGATGTACGAGGACGCGGTCACGTTTTTCCAGAAGACCCTGAAGCTCGGTCCCAATCTGATCGAGGCGTACTACGAAGTGGGGCGCGCGTTCTGGTTTGCGGGGGATCAGGCGCAGGCCAAGCAGTGGTGGCAGGACGGGTTCAAGGCCAACAAGTTCAATCCCTGGGGCAAGCGCTGCCAGGAAATGCTCGAGGCGGTGGGCCGTGGCGAGGAGCCCCCGCGACCCTAGCGCTCCCGGCCGTCCTGGCCCTGTCGGCCATCCTGCTTCAGGGGCCGCAGGTGACCGTCGTCGGCAACGTCACTGTGGTGTGGTGGCCACCGCAGGGAAATCTTGCGGCTGCCCTGGCCGACGAAGCTGACCGCCCGAATCCATTTCCGGGCATCGACCCGCAGCCGGACCGGCCCCTCCGGATCTTCCTCGCTCCCAATCGTGCGATCTACGACTCGCTCACGCGGGGACGGCTGCCGAGCTGGAGTGAGGGCGCGGCCTTCCCGGGTTCGGGCGCAATCGTCCTCTGGTCGGTGGGCTCGCCGTCCGATCTCCGAGTGTCCCTCCGGCACGAGCTGGCGCACGTAGCCCTGCGCCGGCGGGTCCGGCACTCGCTGCCCCTCTGGTTCGAAGAAGGGTACGCGGCCGTGGCGGCGGGGGAGTGGAACCGCACGCAGGCTTTTGAGCTCGACTGGCATCTGCTGGGGGGGCCGGCCCTCGAGCTCGACAGTGTGGATCGGGCGTTGCGTGGACGCGCCGGCGAAGCGGCGGGGGCGTACGCGCTCGCAACGACCGCGGTGGGCATGCTCCAGCGGTGGGGCGGTCCGGCCGGACTCCATCCCTTCATCGACGCCCTCGCCACCCAGCCGACCTTCGATGATGCGATGCGATCGACGTATCACGTCACCCTCGACCACTTCGAAGAGCTCTGGGCGCAGGATGTGCACCGGCGGTATGGGTGGCTCGCCGGGCTCGGCGCCGCGACGCTGTTCTGGGGTGTCATCGGATTGTTGCTCGTGGGGCTCGTGTGGCGCCGCCGGAAGCGGGACGCTCCCCGGCGGGCGGCCTTGGACGAGGGGTGGGTCATACCCCCAGACGAGCCAAATCCTTGACGGAAAAGCGATTGCGGGGTAGTATGCGAGCCGCCAATGCCTGATACGCAATCTCGCGAACGCCTGCATTTCGGCCCCCGGAACTACGCCGCCTTCGGGGCGGCGCTCGTCTGCCTCGCCGCGGGGTATGTGTCTTTGAATGCCGGATCGACCACCCTGGCACCGGTGCTGTTGGTGCTGGGCTATCTGGTATTCATTCCGGTAGGGCTCGCCCTCTAAGGGTTGTTGGACGGGCGAATAGCTCAGCTGGTTCAGAGCGCCTGCCTTACACGCAGGATGTCGGGGGTTCGAATCCCTCTTCGCCCATCGGTGTAGTGAGCAGCACGACCCTAAACGGAGGACCTGCGTGAGAGTGTTCCGTCTGGTGGCCGTAATGGTGATGGGAGCCGCATCCGTCGCGTCGGCTCAGCTCGCCATCACCCAGCCGACCGAGAAACTTCTGCTGTTGCCGCTCCCCGGTGCCGCCGCCGGAGACTCCGCGGCCAGCATCGCCGTCATGGATCTCGCTCGTGACCGCGTCCAGCAGCTCGCGCGCTACAAGGTCCAGAATATTCCGAAGAGCAAGATCTGCGAAGCGTACCAGTCCTTCGGATTCGCCTGTGATCCCGCCCCTTCGGGCGCGATGTACATCGTCGATCAATCCCAGGCCGGACAGTTCGCCAAGTCGGTCGGTGTCAACTCCTACAACGTCGGCACCTTCTCGCATACGGGTGGGCTGTATATCGCCCACGTCCGCGTAATCTCCGGCGGCTCGGGGTTCGCCTCGGCGTTCACCGTGTCGGGCGCCAGTCCGCCGGCGGTGGCTGAATCGCTGGGCCAGCGCCTCGTGACGGTGATCAAGGCGGCCGAATTCGCGCGCGAATGCGACGACCGCCGCTCGCATGGCAACCTGAACGGGGCCTTGGAGTCGGCCAAGAAGGCCTTCGCGATCGACCCCAACCTTACCGCAGCGCACCTCTGCGTCCTGACCGTCTATGAAGCCCAGCGGCAGCCCCCCGACAGCATCATCGCGGCCGGGTACCGGGCGCTGAAGGGCGATTCGATGAACACCACCGCCTGGAGCCGGATCGCGGGCTCCTACCAGCAGAAGGGCGACACGCTGAAGTGGCTCGACGCCCTGCAGAGCTGGGCCGCCGTGGAGCCGGACAACATTCCGCTCCAGCTGAGCGTGGCCGATCAATTGATGAAGAACCATGCGTATCCGAAGGCGACGGCGCTGCTCAAGACCGTCACCGCCCACGCCCCGACCAACGCCGCCGCGAAGGACATGCTCCGCCGCTCCTGCATCGAAGGGAGCCAGTGGCGCTGCGTGCTGGATATCGGCGCGGCGGAGGAAAAGGACTCCGCGGCCAAGCTGAATGACTCGACTGAGCTCAAGATCATGATCGGGGCGGCGAACGCGCTCCCCGATACGCAGGCGTGGGTGCACTACACGAACATTGCGTTCAAGGATTTCCCGAAGAACCCCGGATTCTGCAACATTCGCGGTCAAGCGCTCGAAGCCATCGGGCAGGTGGATTCCGCCATCGCCGATTACAAGGCGTGCGCGGCACTCACGCCCAATGACGCTCGTCCGGCGCTCCTCGTGGCCGCCACGATCATCAATCACAACGTCTACGACAGCACGAAGGCCGTGGGCGACAGCGCGCACAAGCTGGCCTACCGGACCGCGTACGCTGACCGGTTCGACCAGGCGAAGCCGTACCTTCAGCCCGCCATCACCGGGACGGATTCAGTACTGAAGATCAACGCCGCGGCCTTGATGCTGCAGGCGGCGTCCGGGATCGCGCGGAGCGCCCAGCTCTGGGACCGCGCCTACCCCTGGTCCATGGACCTCCTGGCCCTGATCCCGCAGGCGGGGCCCGCGGATACCGCGGGAGCCAAGCAGCAGATCCGCATCCAGGGAAACTTCTGGTACGGCGTGTCGTCCGTCCTGTCCCTCGGCGGACCGTACAAGGACATGACGGATCACAAGAGCTGCTCCGAGGCGAAGGAAATCAACGAGCGGATCGCCAAGACCCGGGACGCACTCTTCCTGGGGGGCAAGGTGTCCCCGTCGTTCGCTCAACAGATGCTCGGAATTCTGGACAAGTACGCCAAGGCCATGCCGCAGGTGAAGGCGGCATTCAAGTGCACCAACTTCTGAGCCATTGAAATGACCTCGGCGCCCGTCTACATTCCCGCGCTCGATATCAGGGGTTGTAGCTCAGCTGGTTAGAGCGCCGGTCTGTCACACCGGAGGTCGCGGGTTCGAGCCCCGTCAGCCCCGCCTGAACCCGCTTCGCGGGACGCTATTCCCGGCTTCGCCTGCTTCGGCACGCGGAGCCGGTGTCTTTTTCAGGAGCCCATGAGCTTCCACGATCCCGTCCTCGCCGACGTCATCCGCAGCTGGGCCGCGGGAAGCGCGCGCGCCGTCGACGCCACCGCCGGGGGCGGGGGGCACACGGTCATCCTGAGGGGCTCGGGCGCGCTGGTGCTGGCGATCGATCGGGACCCGGAAGCCCTGGCCGAAGCCCAGGCGCGCATCGTCGATGACGGCGTGACCTGGCTGGCGGCGCCCTTCGGAGCTCCCAAAACCCTCGACGCCGTCCGCGCCTTCCAGCCCGACCGCATCCTGCTCGACCTCGGCGTTTCTTCGCACCAGCTCGATGCGCAGGCCAGAGGCTTCACATTCCGCCCGGGCGCCGCGCTCGACATGAGAATGACGCCCGATGTGGGCGTTTCGGCCGCGGACATCCTGAATACCTGGGGGGAGGAGAGGCTCGCGAAGGCGTTCGCTGAGGACGCCGACGAGCCGAAGGCGCGGCGCCTGGCCCGCAGCATCACCCGCCGCCGCGAGCGCGGACCCTTCATGACGAGCGACGACTTCGTGAACGCGATCCGCGAGGCGCTGGGGTCCAGGTCAGGTCCCCCGGACTTCGCCCGACTCTTTCAGGCGCTCCGCATGGCGGTGAATGGGGAGAAGGAGCAGCTCACCACCGCGCTCCCCGCCTTCCGGGACGCCCTGACCCCGGGGGGTCGTTTGGGCGTCATAGCGTATCATTCAGGGGAGGACCGGATCGTGAAGCACGCGTTCCGCGAGTGGGCCCGGGAGTGCATCTGTCCACCTGGACAACCGGTCTGCACGTGCCGCGGACACGCGCTCGGGACGCTGCGCACCCGAAAGGCGATCACACCCGGTCCGGCGGAGATGGCGGCGAATCCGCGGTCCCGCTCCGCGCACTTTCGCGACTTCGAGGTGGCCTGAGTGGTGCTCAAGGGTCGGCACTGGGTGATGATCTGGCTGTTGGCGTTTCTGGTGGCCGCGGGATCCGTGGTGGCCAGGCAGACCGCGGCGCTCCGCATCGCCCGGGCCTTGAATCAGGCCCGCGATTCGCTGTCCTCCCTCCAGAGCCGCCGCGCGGAGTACGAGCGCCGGATCCGCCAGGCCGCGAGCCGCTCCGTGCTCGTCCCCCGGGCCCAGGCGTTGGGCCTGCGTCTCCCCGCCGATTCCGAAATCGTGATCCAGCCCGTTCCCGACACGAGCGCGCCCTGACGTGGCGAAGCTGACCACCCGGGTCTCATTCATCGAGGGCTCGCTGGGTCTGCTGCTCCTGGCGCTGCTCGTCCGCTCCGCCCAGGTCCAGCTCTTCCAGGGCGCGCGCTGGTCCGCCGAGGCGAAGCAGGCGCGCACCGAGCATGTCGTTCTGGAAGCGCCCCGTGGCGCGCTCCTCGACCGGCACGGCACACCGATCGCGCTGACACAGGAGACGTATCACGTCGGCATCGCACCCAACGAGCTCCGCGATCCCGATCACGATCCCGAAACCATCGCCCGCGTGCTGCACCTGCCGCTCATGCGCGTCGAGGACGAGCTGAGCCGGCACTACGCCTACTTCGCGGGACCGTTCACGGCGGGTACGGTGCAGGGGCTGCGGGACGTTCGCGGCGTGCACCTCGAGCCGGTGCTCAACCGGTTCTATCCCTCACCTGACTTCGCGCGCGCGTTCATCGGCCGCGCGGGCGAAGGGGGGCAGAAGCCCTCGGGACTCGAGCGGACTCTCGATACGCTGCTGGCGGGGACCCCCGGCGCCGCCGTCGTGCTGAAGGACCGCGCGGGCCGGGAGTACGACTCGCCGGCACGTCGCCTCCAGTCGCCGGTGCCGGGGAACGACGTGGTGCTGACGCTCGACGCCGAGCTGCAGGAGATCGCCCAGCGGTCGTTGCGTCTTGCGCTCGAGAAGATGGACGCGGACGGCGGCGATGTCGTGATGCTCGATCCGGCGACGGGGGAAGTGCTGGCGGTCGCTTCCGAGCGCCGGGACGGCGTCTCGCGGCCATCGGCGTTCATCGACGCCTACGAACCGGGATCGGTCGCCAAGATCTTCACCGCCGCCGCGCTGATCGCCGATCACCGCATCAGCCTGACCGACCGGGTGTCCGGGGAAAACGGGAAGTACAAAATGCAGGACCGGACGCTCGTGGATGACCACCCGTTGCCCATGCTGAATCTGGCCGACGCCATCCGGGTTTCATCCAACATCGCGATGGCCAAATTCGTGACCCGGCTCGATCACGACGACGAATACGGGATGCTGCGGGATTTCGGCCTGGGGACGCCCACGGGGATCGAATTTCCCGCCGAGGCCTCGGGCCGGCTCGCGTTGCCGAAGGAGTGGTCCCGGCCGACGCCGACCTCGCTCGCCATCGGGTACGAGGTGTCGGTGACCCCCCTCCAGATCGCGGCGGCGTATGGGGCGATCGCCAATGACGGGGTGCTGCTCGAGCCGACCCTGATCCGTGAGGTCCGCGCTCCGAATGGCGACATCCTCTACCGCCATCAGCCCGAACCGGTTCGGCGGGTCGTGTCACCCGCGGTGGCCCGGGAGCTCCGGCAGCTTCTCGCGGGCGTGGTGTCGAGCGGCGGGACGGGAGCCAGCGCGGCCCTCGCGACGTTCACGCTGGCGGCCAAGACCGGGACTTCGAGGCAGGTCGTGAATGGCCACTACAAGGCGGGCGCCTACAATGCGTCATTTGCGGCCCTGTTTCCCGCCGACCACCCGCAGCTCGTGGTGGTCGTGAAGGTCGAGAATCCCCGGAAGGGGAGCTACTTCGCGGCCGAGACCGCCGCGCCGGTGACCCGCGCGATGCTCGAGCAGGCGCTGGCATCCCGCACCGTCGCGCTCGATCGCGCCCGGCTCTCCGCCGTCGCTCCGGCCGCGGGCGTGGGGGAGCTCGAAGAAGACCCCGGACTCGCTCCCTACGTGGTGAGTTGGCCACCCGCGCATGACACCGCGGCCCCCGCGCCTCCGCGCCCCGTGCCCGACGTCTCGGGACGGACCCTGCGGGACGCGGTCCGCCTCTTGCACCGTCGTGGGTTCCACGTGGTGATCAAAGGGTGGGGCAGCGTCCAGAAAACGTGGCCCGCCGCGGGGGCAGAGGCCGCCGCCGGATCGCTCGTTACCGTCTTTGGAGACACACCGCAGTGATCGAGTTGACCGACATCGTCGCCGCGCTGCGGGAGCGCGGACTCCTGGTCCACGCGCCCGTAGTGCTGCCCGCCATTACCGGGGTCACCGCGGACACCCGCAAGCTCGAGAAGGGCATGCTCTACTGCGTCGTCCGCGGGGCCATTCAGGACGGACACACGTACGTGTCCAAGGCGACCGAGCAGGGGGCGGCGGCCGCGCTCGTCGAGACAGCCCAGCCGGGATTGTTGCCCCAGGTCGTCGTGAAAGACGGCCGACGGGCCGCGGCAGTGGCCGCCGAGGTGTGGTTCGGGTATCCGGCCAGAAAGCTCAACCTCGTGGGAGTCACGGGCACCAACGGGAAGACCACGTCGGTGACCCTGGGGCGGCACGTCCTGTCGCTCCTGTGGCCGACGGGGTCGATCGGTACCCTGGGCGCGTTCGCGCCCGACGGCACGCCGGTCGAGAGCGAAGCCGGGAACCTGACGACGCCGGGACCCATCGACCTGCAGGAAACGCTCGCCCTGTTGGTTGAACGGGGCGCTCGCGGGGCGGCCATGGAGGTGTCGTCCCACAGTCTGGATCAGGGAAGGGTGGACGGCCTGGTCTATCGCGCCGCGATCTTCACGAACCTGACCCGCGACCATCTCGACTACCACAAGACGTTCGAGCACTACTTCCAGGCCAAGGCGAAGCTGTCGACTTATCTCGCCCCCGACGGCATCCAGGTCGTCAACGCGGAAGATCCGGCATGGCAGAATCTGCCGGGTGGCCACCGGCGCATCACCTTCGGTGAGACGAAGGGAGACGTGCGGGCCGAGCGGGTGAAGACCGACGGGACGGGATCGCGGTTCACCCTGGTGAGCCCGCAGGGCCACGCTGACGTGAACCTGCCCTTGCTCGGCGCGTTCAACGTGGCGAACGCCCTCGGTGTCGCCGCGTGCGCATTGGGGCTGGGAGCCCCCATCGACGGCGTGGCCGAGCGACTGACGCACGCGCCGCAGGTACCGGGGCGCATGGAGCGCATCGCCTCCAGGCCCTGCGTGGTGCTTCGGGATTATGCGCACACCCCCGACGCCCTCGAACGGGCGCTGGAAACGGTCCGACCACTCACGGCAGGGAAGGTGATCGCGGTCTTCGGGGCTGGCGGGGATCGCGACCGCGGGAAACGGGCGCCGATGGGGGACATCGCGTCCCGCCTCGCGGACGTGGTCATCGCGACCTCCGACAATCCGCGCACGGAGGATCCGAACCGGATTCTCGACGACGTCGAGCAGGGCATGCAGGGGCGCCCGCATCACCGCGAAGCCGACCGGCGGAAAGCCATCGCTCTGGCGCTGTCGCTCGCGCACGCCAAGGACACCGTGATTCTCGCCGGGAAGGGACACGAGACCTACCAGGTGATCGGCCACGAGAAGCAGCCGTTCGACGAACGCCAGGTGGTCCGGGAGCTGGGGGCATCGTGAAGAGCGAGACCCCCACACCGGCCGCTCCTCCCGAGCCTTGGACGGCTGTCCAGGTCAGCGACGCGCTCGGAGTGAAGGTGACGGCATCTGGCCCCTTCAGCGGCGTCTCGACTGATACCCGGTCCCTGACTCCTGGCGCCTTGTTTCTCGCTCTCGCCGGTGAGCACTTCGACGCGCACGCGTTTCTCGATCAAGCGAGGGCGGGGGGCGCCGCAGCCGCGGTCGTCCGTCGCGGCACCCCCAACATCGAAGGCCTCCCCTTCATTGAAGTACCGGACACGCTTGTGGCGCTCGGCGCTCTGGCCCGGGCCCGCCGGCGGCGGCTCGCCGACGGGTCGCCGGTGGTCGCGGTCACCGGATCGAGCGGCAAGACCAGCACCAAGGAGCTCATCAGAGCCGCATTGGGCGTCCGCTATCACGTGCACGCGACCGCGGGGAACCTCAACAACCTGGTCGGCGTGCCGCTGTCGATTCTCGCGGCCCCCGCCGGGACCAACGCCATGGTGATCGAAGCCGGGGCGAATCTCCCGGGGGAGATCCCCAGGCTGCGCGACATCATCGAGCCCACGATCGCCGTGGTGACCAACGTGGGGTACGCCCACGTCGAGGGCTTCGGCTCCCTCGAGGGGGTCATGCGTGAGAAGGTGTCGCTCGTGGAGAAGGCGGAAGTGGCGGTCGTCGGCACGGAACCTCCTGGTCTCGCTGTGGCCGCGCGGGCGAAGACCCGGACGGTCGTCGCCGGCGCCGGCGCCGGGACCGACATGCATCCCGATGCGGCCGACCTGGACGAGTCGGGTCACCCGCGCATCCGGTGGGGCGGGCGGGAGGTCACCGTGCCCGTGACGGGGTTCCACCAGATCGACAACGCCGCGATCGCCGTGGCCGTCGCGCGGGAGGCGGGGATCCGTCCCGGAGACGCGTTGCAGGGGCTGACGGCCGCACGGGTGCCCGGAGGCCGCGGCGCGGTCACGGAGGTGCGCGGCCTGACGGTGATCGACGACAGCTACAACGCCAACCCCGGATCGCTCCGGCGGGCCGTCGAGTTCGCCCGTTGGCTGGCCGACAAGCGCTCTCGCCCGCTCGCGGTGGTGGTCGGGACGATGTTGGAGTTGGGCGCGGAGAGTGACAAATTGCATCGGGCGGCGGCGGCGGAGATCGTCGCCGCGGCGCCCGCGCTGGTGGGCGCGGTCGGCGCGTTCGAGGCCGCCTTCTCGCCGTTTGCGGCAGCGCTCAAGGACCGTCTCGTCGTGGCACCGGATGCGGAGCGGCTGGGGCCGCTGCTGAAGCAGCGGCTCACGGGCAACGAAGTGGTGCTGCTCAAGGCGTCACGGGGAGTCGCGCTGGAACGGGTGCTGCGCCACCTCAACTGAGGGCGGAAATCGGGCCGTGTTCTATCACCTGTTCGCGCCACTCGGGAAGAAGTACATCCTCTTCAATCTCTTCAACTACATCACGTTCCGGATCGCCGGGGCCACGGCGACGGCCTTGATCGTGGCGTTTCTCGTCGGCCCCTGGATCATCGACATCCTGCGTCGCCGCAACGTCGGACAGGTGGTGCGTGCGGAGGGGCCGGCGAGCCATCAGGGGAAGCGGGGCACGCCCACGATGGGCGGTCTCATCATCATCATCGCCACCGTCATTCCCACGCTGCTGTGGGCGCGGCTCGATACGCGCTATGTGCTCGTCGCCGTGGTGGCCACGCTCTGGATGGGCGCCATCGGCTTTCTCGACGACTACCTGAAGATCGTGCGGGGCAAATCGCAGGGCCTCGTCGCCCGGTGGAAGCTCGTGGGGCAGGTGACCTTCGGGATCGCGCTCGGCACCTTCCTCGTCTTGTGGCCCTTCGTTCTCGAATGGAGAACCGCGACGCAGGTGCCGCTCTTCAAGTACTGGTTTCTGGTCTTGCCGTGGCCGATCTACATCGCCTTCGTGACCCTGGTCGTCACGGGGTCGTCGAACGCCGTGAACCTCACGGACGGTCTCGACGGCCTGGCGACCGGTCTCACCGCCATCGTCGCGGGATCGTTCACCATTTTTGCGTACGTCTTCGGCCGTGCCGACTACTCGAAGTACCTGGGCGTGCTCTATTCGCCCGGCGCGGGTGAGCTCGCCGTGTTCTGCGCCGCGCTCCTTGGGGCGAGTCTGGGATTCCTCTGGTTCAACGCGCACCCCGCGAAGGTCTTCATGGGAGACACGGGGTCACTGGCCATCGGCGGGGCCCTCGGCGCCATCGCCATCATGCTCAAGGCGGAGTTTCTCCTGCTGATCGCGGGAGCCGTGTTCGTCGCCGAGACGCTGTCCGTGATGATTCAAGTCAACGTGTACCGCTGGAACCGGAAACGGCGGGGCAAGGAGTACGCGGATGCCCATCGGGTATTCCGGATGGCGCCCTTGCACCACCACTTCGAGAAAATGGGGTGGGCGGAGCCGCTGGTGGTGATGCGGTTCTACATCCTGGGCGTGCTGTGCGCGGCCATCGCGCTCGCGACGCTCAAGGTGCGATGAAGCTCCCCGAATCCTGGCGCCACGGCACCGTCGCGGTGATCGGGCTGGGGAAGAGCGGGGTCGCGGCCACGCGGCTCCTGGCCCGCGAGCACGTGAAGGTCTACGCGTCCGACGGCTCGCAGCACCCCTACGCGGAAGACGCGGTGCGGGCCCTGGGCACGCTTCCGGGTGTCGAGGTCGAACTCGGGCATCACAACCTCGCGCGGATTCAGCACGCCGCCGGCGTCGTCGTGTCGCCCGGCGTGCCACCCGATGCACCTCCCCTCAAGACGGCGCGGGAGTCCGGCATCCCGATCGTCTCCGAGCTCGACGTGGGGTGCCGCGCCCTCGAGGATACGCGCGTCATCGCCATTACCGGCACCAACGGGAAGACCACGACGACGGCCCTGATCGCCCATTTGCTGCGATCGGCGGGCCTGCCGGCCGAGGCGGTGGGGAACATCGGGAGACCGGTGTCCGACATGGCGCTGTCGTCCCCGCATCCCCAGTTCCTGGCGATCGAGGTCTCTTCCTTCCAGCTCCACGACTCGCCCCACTTCGCCCCCGACATCGGCGTCCTGACGAACCTCGCTCCCGATCACCTCGATCGGTACGCCTCGGTGGATGAGTACTACGCCGACAAAGCGATGCTCTTCCGGAATGCCCACGGGAAAAACGCCTGGGTGGTGAATGGCGACGACCGGGCCGTCCTCGACATGGTGAAGAGCGTCACGGGGACCAAGCTGCAGTTCTCCCTCGAGTGGAAGGCCGATGCCTGGTACGACGCCGCGGCCGGCGCGCTGATGCTCAAGAACGGCGTCCTCCTCCATCGCGAGGCCCTCAATCTCCTCGGCGCTCACAACGTGGCGAACGCGTTGGCGGCTGCGCTGGCGGTCCATCGGGCGGGAGTCGCTCCGTCGGCGATCGCCGAAGGTCTCAAGTCCTTTCGGGCGCTGCCACACCGGCTCGAGCCGGTCCGCGAGGTCGACGGCGTGCAGTGGATCAACGACTCCAAGGCGACGAACATCGCCTCGACGGTAGTCGCCGTCGAAGCCATGACTCGTCCCTACGTGCTCCTGCTCGGCGGCCGGCACAAGGGGGAGCCCTACACGCGGCTCGGGCCACTCCTCAAGCCGCAGTGCCGGCTCGTCATCGCCTATGGTGAGGCGGGGCCGATTGTGGCGAAAGACCTGGAGGGCCAGGTCCCGATCGAGCGGGGGACTACGTTCGCGGACGTCCTGGCGCGCGCGCAGAAGGCCGCGCGGCCCGGTGACGCCGTGCTGCTGTCCCCCGCCTGCTCCAGCTACGATCAGTTCAAGAACTACGAAGAGCGTGGCGCGACCTTCCGGCAATTCGCGGAGGGCCTGTGAAGGAGAATGCCTGGGAAACGCGCCTCCTCGGCATCCTCGCCGCCATCCTCATCGTCGTGGGCCTGGTATCCGTGTACGGTGCGTCGAGCCTCGTGAATACGCAGGGGGGCGTCGTCGGTGCCAGCTATTTCTTCAAACAAGCCATCGGCGCGGCGATCGGGGGATTGGGCGCGACGATTCTCGCCCGCACCGACTACCACGTGTGGCAACGGTGGGCCTGGCCTCTGCTCGGCCTGACACTGCTCTTGCTG
Organism: Gemmatimonadales bacterium; assembly: GCA_035763205.1. Taxonomy (GTDB): domain Bacteria; phylum Gemmatimonadota; class Gemmatimonadetes; order Gemmatimonadales; family GWC2-71-9; genus 40CM-2-70-7. Next base: position 16,118 of record DASUBP010000279.1, on the reverse strand, counting down.
ATCATTCCCGTACTGCCATTCACCAGGGCCATCGCGCCGATCTTGAATGGCGCCCGGCGCTGGGTGAACCTCGGCTTCACGGTGGTGCAACCCTCCGAGCTGGCGAAGTTCACGCTGGTCTGCTGGACCGCCATGCTGGCGGCCAAGAAGGGCGACCAGATCCGCACCTTCAAGTTCGGGCTCCTGCCGTTCTTCGTCGTGCTGCTCCCCGTCATCGGCCTCGTCTTCCTCGAGCCGAATCTGTCGATGGCGCTGCTGCTCACCATGCTCGCGGGTACGGTACTGTTCGCCGCGGGCGCGCGGATCGGGCACTTCCTGCTGATCGGGATCGCCGCCGCTCCCGTGCTCTTCGGTGCCGTGGCGAGCGCGCAGTACCGGCTGGCGCGCGTATCGCACTTCTTCAGCTCCGGTACCGCACCCAGTGAGGCACAGTCGCAGGTGCACCAGTCGCTGGTGGGGATCGGTGCGGGCAGACTCATCGGGGTCGGATTCGGACAGGGCCAGCAGAAGCTCGGATACCTCCCGTATGCATATTCCGACTTCATTTTCTCGACCATCGCGGAGGAGTGGGGCTTCATCGGGGTCACGGTGATCATCCTCTGCTTCGCCGGGATCTGCTGGCTGGGCTTTCGCATCGCCCGCCGGGCCCCGGACCCCTTCGGACAATTCCTCGCGACCGGGCTCACGGCGTTGATCGGCGTGACGGCGGTCCTCCATATCGCCGTCAGCCTCGCCGTCATGCCGGCCACCGGGATCACGTTGCCTCTCATTTCCTATGGCCGTACCAGCCTCTTCGTCTCCCTGGCCGCGATCGGTGTGCTGGTGAGCATCGGTCACGGACAGCAGAGTCAGCGCAAGACCGCCGGACGCCGGCGTGCGACATCCCCGGCGGGCGCGTCCAAGTGAAGATTCTGATTTCGGGAGGGGGCACGGGCGGTCACCTCACCCCCGCGCTGGCGCTGGCGGACACGTTCCGGCAGATGCGCCCGGACCTTGAAATCCACCTGGTCGGTGCCGAGCGGGGAATCGAGTCGCAGATCCTGCCGCAGCATCCCTATCCATTTACGCTCCTGCCCCTGCAGCCCATCTATCGGCGGCAATGGTGGAAGAACCTCCAGTGGCCCGTACTCGCGGTGCGGCTCTGGCGCCGCATCGGCGCGCTCCTGGACGAGGTCCAGCCGACGCTGGTCGTCGGTACGGGCGGGTATGCCTCCGGACCGGTCGTGTATCACGCACAGCGGTCCGACATTCCCACGGCCATTCAGGAGTCCGACGCGCGTCCCGGCATCGCGACGCGGTGGCTCTCCGGACGGGCGCGGCAGATTCACCTGGGGTTTCCCGAGGCCCAGGCGCGGCTGCGACCCGGAGACCGCACCGAGGTGTTCACGTTCGGAAACCCCATCACGCCTCCGCAGCCGGGGGATCGGGCCGAGGCCGTCAAAGCCCTCGGCCTGGACCCGGCGCTCCCCACACTCCTGGTTTTCGGCGGCGGCCAGGGGGCGCGTGCGATCAACTACGCGGTGGCCGGCGTGCTCGAGCACGGCCACCTGGAGGGCATGAACCTCATCTGGGGGACGGGGGTCGCGAATTACCCGGGGCTCTCGGGGTACGCCCGATCAGGGAAAGTCGTGGTGCAGGGGTTCTTGGACCCCATGGCGCCCATCTACCGGGCTACCGATCTCGTCGTCTGCCGGGCGGGGGCTCTGACGATCGCCGAGCTGTGCGCGTGGGGGAAACCCTCACTGCTGATTCCGCTGCCCACCGCGGCGGCGAATCATCAGCTGGAGAACGCGCGCGCGATGGCGGAAGCGAACGCGAGCGTGTTGATGGAGGAGTCGTCGCTCACGCCGCACTCGCTCGCCACGGCGATCACGCAGTTGATTTCCGACTCGGCTCGGCGGCAGTCGATGGCGCGCGCGGCACTCGGTCGGGGTCGACCGACGGCGTCCCGGGACGTGGTGTCCAGATTGTTGACACTCGTCTCGTAGCTGGCGCAAGTGTAGTAGATTCCCTATATTAGCCCACTACAGATGACCTTGTTTGCACCCGGGGACCCCCGCCCAGTCCACTTTATGGGTATCGCCGGCGCGGGGATGAGCGCCTTGGCGCTTATCGCCAAACGGCGAGGGGTTCAGATCACCGGGTGCGACCAGGATCCGGCTGGAGCCCAAGATCTTGTGGCGCTGGGGGTTCCGGTCTCCAGGGGGCACGACCCGTCGCACCTGGAGGGAGCGCGAGCGATGGTGGTGACGGCGGCGATTCCGCCGCATCACCCCGAGGTCGAGCGGGCGCGCATCCTCGGAATCCCGGTCATCCGGAGGGCTGATGCCCTGGGGGAAGCCGTCGCCGGTGGGACGGTCGTGGCGATCGCGGGAACGCACGGGAAGACGACCACCACGGTCATGGTGACGGAGGGCTTAGCGGCCGCCGGACGAAATCCCACGGGACTCGTCGGCGGCCGTGTCGCTGGATGGGGTGGCAATGCCCGCCAGGGGAGCTCCGAGCTCTTCGTGGTCGAGGCCGACGAGTACGACAAGGCGTTTCTGTCTTTGCAGCCGACGGTCGCGGTCGTCAACAACGTCGAGCCCGATCATCTCGAGTGTTACGGAAGCATCGAGGCGCTCGAAGGGGCCTTCGCGGAGTTCGCCGGGCGGGCGCAGCGCGTGATCGCTTCGGCCGACGATCCGGGCGCGCGGCGAGTGGTCCACGGGCTGAAGGTGCCGGTGTGGACCGTCGGGACCGATTCGGGTGACGTGAGGATACAGGACGCACACTTCTCGCCGACCGGATCCACGGCGCGCGTGAAGTTGCCCAATGGCGACGCGGTCGCGCTGACGTTGCAGGTGCCCGGCGCGCACAACCTCCGCAACGCCGGTGTCGCGCTGGCGGCGGTGCACGCGGTCGGCGCGAACGTGCGATCCGCCGCGGCGGCCCTCGCGGAGTTCCGCGGGGTAGCGCGCCGGTTCGAGCGACTGGGAGAGGTGGACGGCGTGATGGTGGTGGACGACTACGCCCATCACCCCACGGAAGTCGCGGCAACCCTGGCCGGTGCCCGGCAGGCGTTTCCCGATCGGCGCGTGGTGGCGGTCTTTCAGCCGCACCTGTATTCGCGCACCGCGGCGCACGGGAAGGCGTTGGGACAGGCGCTCGCCGCGGCCGACGTCGCGGTGGTGGCGCCGATCTACGGCGCGCGCGAAGCCCCGATGGCGGGAGTGACGTCGGATCTGGTGATCGACGCGGCGCGGGCGGCCGGCGCGGACGTCGTGAAAGTCGCGGACCGGGCGAAGCTCACCGCGGACGTAGCGGCACTGCTCCAGCCGGGAGACCTGCTGCTGACGATGGGCGCGGGCGATGTGACGCGCGTGGGTCCCGAGATTCTCACGAAATCCCGCAGCGCCGGCCGGGAACGGGCGCCGCGGTGAGTGTGATACTCGAGGCGTTGAAGGACCGGCGAGTGTGGATTCCGCTCGTGGTCCTGGGGGCGCTCGGCGGGTTGTGGGTCGGCGGGCCGGCCGTCGGCCGGCATCTGGAGTTCTTCCGGCTGCGCCAGGTCGAGCTGGTCGGCGTGCGGAATCTGTCACCGGAAGCCGTGATTCAGGCCCTCGGATTGTCGCGCGAGGCCAGTCTGTTCGATCCGACGGCGCCGCTGGAAGCGCGGGTGCGGGCCCTGCCGGGTGTGGCGGACGCGAGGATCAAGCGCCACCTCCCCGGCGCGCTGGTAGTGATCGTGCGGGAGGTGGATCCGGCGGCATTCGTGCCGGGACCGCGGGGGCTCGTGGTGGAGGACGCGGCGGGCCACCCACTGCCGTTCGACCCGGCGCGGACGGTCCTGGATCTGCCGGTGGCGGCGAGCGCGGATTCCGGGCTCGCGTCGGTGCTGGGCCTGGTCCGGGCGGTGGATCCCGTGCTGTTCCAGTCGATCACCTCGGCGCGGCGGATTTCCCGGAGCGCGGTCGCATTGGATGAAGGGGGCGCCCACCGGCGCTTGCTCCTCGGAGCCGATCCTCAACCGGAGGTCATTCAGGCGGTGGTGCTGGTGCAGCAGGATCTGGCGGCCAAAGGACGCACGTACGCCGAGCTGGACGCGCGATTTGCCGGGCAGATCGTGGTCCGGCGAAAGGCGTCGTCGTGAGCAAGAACGAACGACGGCTGGTCGCGGGACTGGATCTCGGCAGCACCAAGACCTGCGCGGTGATCGCCGAGATTGCGGGAGATCTGCCCCGCGTTCCGGTCGTGAAGATCCTGGGTGTCGGCGTCGCCAAGAATACAGGTGTGCGGCGCGGGATGGTGCGGGATATCGAGGAGACGGCCCGCTCGGTGACGGCGGCGATGCGGGACGCGTCGCGGATGGCCGGCGCCAGCGTGACCGAGGTGACCTGCGGCATCGCCGGAGAGCACGTGTCGGCGCGGACGTCCTCCGGGGTGGTGGCCATCCGGGGGGAAGAGATCGCCGGCCCCGACGTCGAGCGGGCGAACGAAGTCGCGCGCGCGGTCGCGCTGGGACGAGACCTCCAGCTTCTGCACGGGATTCCGCAGGAGTACAAGGTCGACCAGCAGGGCGAGATCTCGGATCCGGTCGGCATGACCGGGACGCGGCTGGAAGTGGAGATGTACCTGGTGACGGTGCAGGCCACCGCGGCGCAGAACCTCCGGCGCAGCGTGGAGCGCGCCGGGTTCAAGGTGGCGGACATCGTGCTGGAGCCGCTCGCGGCGTCGCACGCGGTGCTGACGGATGACGAACGGGAGCTGGGAGTCGCCCTGGCCGAGATCGGCGGGCAGTCGACCGGCGTCGCGATCTTCCAGAAGGGGAAGATCCGGCACCTCGCCTCGCTGAAGTTCGCGGGCGGCTTCGTGACCAGCGATCTGGTGCAGGGACTGTCGCTCACGCAGGCCGACGCGGAGCGGGTGAAGGAGCGGTTCGGCAGCGCGTATCAGCCGCTGGTGAATCCCGATGAGATGGTCGATCTGCCGTCGACCCCCGGACAGGGCGCGCGGCAGGCGCCGCGCGACATGGTGGCGCACATCATCCACCAGCGCATGGACGAAATCCTGCAGCTGGTGCGCGGCGAGCTGACCAAGGCCGGCTACGACGATCCGAAGCTGCTGCCGGCGGGCGTGGTCCTGACGGGCGGAACCGCCCACTTGCCGGGAATCGTGGAGCTCGGCCGCGAGGTATTCGCGATGCCGGTGCGCGCCGGAATTCCCGAGCGGGGGCTCGGTGGATTGATCGACAGTGTGCAGGCGCCGCGCTACGCCGTGCCGGTCGGGCTCGCGATGTACGCCGCCCGGCGCGTGGTGCAGGGCGCGATGAGTGGCGGGCAGGGTGGTGGTGGGGGGGCAGGCTCACTCGTGACCGGTCCGGGAATGGACAAGCTCCTGGGACCCGTCAAGCGATGGCTGCAGGACTTCTTTTGATCAGGGAGCCGGGGCAACCATGATCTTCGAGCTCGAAGAAACGGTGGCGCAGAACGCGCGGATGAAAGTCGTCGGCGTGGGCGGCGGCGGCGGCAACGCCCTCAATCGGATGGTGGACGAGGGCGTGCAGGCCGTCGAGTTCATTTCGGTGAACACGGACGCGCAGGCCCTGCTCAAGAACAAGTCGGACATCAAGGTCCAGATCGGGAAGAAGCTGACCCGCGGACTGGGAGCCGGCGCACGCCCCGAAATCGGACGCCAGGCCATCGAGGAAAACCGCGACGAAATCCTCCACGCGCTCCAGGGCGCGGACCTCGTATTCGTCACCTGCGGCATGGGCGGCGGCACCGGCACCGGCGCGGCGCCCATCATCTCCCAGGTCGCCAAGGACCTCGGCGCCCTCACCATCGGCATCGTGACCAAGCCCTTCCTCTTCGAAGGCCGGAAACGGATGAAGCAGGCCGAGATGGGGATCGCGGAAATGCGGAAGCACGTGGACACGATGATCGTCGTGCCCAACGAGCGGCTGCTCGCCGTGGTCGGGAAAGGGATTCCGTTCCAGGACGCGCTCAAGAAGGCCGACGAAGTACTCCTGCACGCCACCCAGGGCATCAGCTCGCTCATCAGCGTGACCGGCATCGTGAACGTCGACTTCGCCGACGTCCGCACCGTGATGCAGAACGGCGGCTCGGCGCTGATGGGCACCGGGGTGGGCCGCGGAGAGAACCGGGCCCTCGAAGCGGCGCAGCAGGCCATCAGCTCACCGTTGCTCGACAACATCCAGATCTCGGGTGCTACCGGCGTGCTGATCAACATCACGGGCGGTGAAGACCTCACCCTCGGCGAGGTCACCGTCATCAGCGAGGCGATTCACGAGGCCGCGGGCCAGGAAGCGGAGATCATCTTCGGCGCCGTGAACGATCCCGCCATGCAGGGCGAAGTCCGCGTCACCGTGATCGCCACCGGGTTCGACAAAGCCGGCGTCGCCGGTGAAGCCGCGGCCCAGGCCGCCACCGCCGGCCGCCCGGGCCCCGGCGTGCTGCCGTTCCGGCCCGCCACGCGTCCGACGCCGCCCCCTCCGCCGGGATACGCGAAGCCCACCGAGGTTCAGCCGAAGCGGCCGAGTGCGCCGCCGCCCGCTACCACGGCGGAAGTGAATGAGATGGAGATCCCGACCTTCATCCGGCGCCAGATGGACTGATGACGAGGCCGCAGATGGTTCGGAGCGCGCTGGCAGGTGCCGGCGTGGTGGTCCTGGTGGGCGGGGGACTGATCGCGCGTGCGTGGATGCACAAGCCACTCGCGGCGCCGCCGGTGGTGGTGACCGCCGCGTATCAGGAGTACTCCGACACCCTCCGGCGTGACGAGACGCTGGGTGACCTGCTCCAGCGCGCCGGGATTACGGGTCGTGCCTACGGCGCGTTGCTTTCCGCCGCGCACGTTCTCGACGCCCGCCGCCTGCGCCCGGGTCTGGTCTTCGCGTTCCGCCGTCCCATCGCCGATTCGATCGCGGACCGGGTGAGCGTGCGGACCGCCCCCGAACAGCGCATCTGGCTCACCCGGACCGGCGTGCTGTGGAACGAGCAAGTCGAGTCCATCGCCTGGACGTCCACCCGGGTGCGGGTCACCGGTGCCATTACCGACAACCTGTATGACGGCCTCGACGCCGCGATTCCCGACAGCGTCCTGCCTCGCGGCCAGCGCGTGGCGCTCGCGTGGGCCATCGCCGACGTCTACGACTGGGAAGTGGACTTCACCCGGGACGTGCGCGCGGGTGACCGGGTCGACATCCTGTTCGAGCGGCTCGAATCGCCCACGGGCGAGCGCCGGTTCGGGCGCATCCTGGCCGCCCGAGTGGACGCGGCCAAGACTCCGAACTACGCGTTCCGGTTCGCGGGCGTCGACTCGGCACGCGCGGGGTATTACGATGAAACCGGCCGATCGCTCCGCCGCGCCTTCCTGCGCGCGCCGCTCCAGTTCCGGCGGATCTCGAGCGGATTCGGAAACCGGTATCACCCGATCCTGCACCGGTGGCGCAAGCACGAAGGCATCGACTTCTCGGCGGCCTATGGGACGCCCGTCCGCGCTACGGCGGATGGTGTGGTCTACCGGCTCGTCTACGAAGCCGACGGCTACGGCCGCATGATCGAGCTGCGGCACGCCAACGGCATCAAGACCATCTACGGACACCTCTCGGCGTATGCGAAAGGGCTGCACGTCGGCCAGCGCGTGACGCAATCGGAGACGATCGGCTTCGTCGGATCCACCGGCCTGTCCACGGGGCCGCACCTGCACTACGAGTTCCTCGTGAATGGGCAGGCGACGAACCCGAATCGCAAGGACATGGGTGCGGGCACGCCGGTCCCGAAATCCCTCCAGGCCTCGTTCAACGCGGTGCGCACGACGCTCCTGTCGCTGCTCGAGCCGGCTCCCGTCGCCAGCCTCGCTTCGGCCGGGGATTAGCTTCCGAACATCCGATGGACCTCTATCCCGCCGTTGACGTCGCCGGTGGGCGGGTGGCGCGCGCCCCGGCGGTTCCGGCCGGCGCCGACGACCCGCTCGCCGTGGCGCGCGCCTTCGTGGCCGCCGGTGCGCAGTGGCTCCACTACGTGGACATGGACCGCGCGTATCGCCGCGGCGAGAATCACGCCGTGACCCGGCAGCTCCTGCACGCGGGGCTCGGCTGGGTGCAGGTCGGCGGCGGACTCGGGGGGGAGAAGGACGTGCGCGAGGTCCTGACCTGGGGAGCGACGCGCGTGATCGTCGGCGCGGCCGCTGCCCTCGACGCGGGCACCATCGACCGGCTGCTGTCCGCCTTCGGCGCCAGCACGCTCGGCGTGGCGTTGGACGTCGCCGACGGACGGCTCGCCCCGCGCGGCGCGGCGAAAGTCGATCCCGGCACCAGTCCCCTGGGGCTCGCCAGACGGCTTCAGAAGCAGGGAATCCGGACCGTGGTCTACACGGATGTGCCCCGGGACGGCGCCTTGGCGGGGGCCGACCTCGACGCCGCTGCCGGCGTGGCGGAGCTCGGCCTCGAGGTGATCGTCTCGGGGGGCATCGCGGGCCTCGACGAGCTGACGCGCGCCAAACGGCTGGGACTCGCGGGCATCATCATCGGACGTGCGCTTTACGAGGGACGGTTCACGCTGACGGAAGCGCTCCAGTGCGTGGCCTGAACACCTGGGGACCGGTGGCGTTCCGCGTCACTGGAGTCGGCTGTCTCGTCCTCCTGCTCTGGAATCCCGCCATCACGCGCCGGGCTCCCGGCGGAACGGCACCGGTCGTACTCCTCGATGCGTCGCTCTCGATGAGTGCCCAACCCGGTCTCTGGGCCGAGGCGCTCGACTCCGCGCGCGCGCTCGCTCGCGGCGGTGTGATTCTCCGGTTCGGCGAGACGGTCGCCGCCTTCGATACCGCCGTACCGCATGAAGGCGCCTCCAGTCTCGCTCCCGCCTTGACCGCCGCCGCCGCGCGCGGTGGCCCCATCGTCATCGTGACCGACGGCGCCATCGACGACCGGGATGCGCTGCCGTCGGACCTCATCACCCGCGCTCGCGTCGTGGTAGTGGGCCACGGCCGCCCTCCTGATGCGTTCGTCGCGTCGGTCGAGGGGCCGAATCAGGTGGCGCCGGGTGATACGGTCAGGCTGCGCGTGACGTACGGAAGATCCGGGAAACGGGAATCGGGAATCGGGAATCGTGAGGCGACGTTGAATGTCCGGCTCTCCGACCGCATCCTCACTTCACGAAAAGTGGTGCTGCCGGATAGCGGGACTGTGAACGTCGACCTCACGTTTCCCGTTTCTCGTTTCCCGACAGGCTGGTCCGCCCTATCGGTCGGAGTACAGTGGGCAGGGGACTCGGAGCCGCGAGACGACAGCAGGTCCTTCCCGATCGAAGTGACCTCCGAACCCGCGGCAGTGGTCCTTGGCGCTCCTCCCGACTGGGATGCGACGTTCCTGGCGCGCACCCTGGGCGATGTGGCTCGAGTGCCCGTCAAGTACTTCACCCAGATCACTGCCGGAAAGTGGAACGAGGGCGTCACCCTCGCACCGGTATCGGTGGAGCGGGTGCGGCGTGCTCTCCGCGGGGCGCGCTTGGTGGTCGAGGTCGGCGATCCGTCACATTGGCCGAAGGTCTCCGCGCCCGCCCTCTTGACCTGGAACAGCGCGGGCGGCTCGGCGGGCGATTGGTATCTCACGCCCTCCTCGAGCTCACCCCTGGTGGGCGCGCTGTCCACGGTACCGTGGGATTCGCTGCCCCCGGTGCTTTCGGCGCTCCCCAGTCTTCCGGACAGTGGCGCGGTGCCCGTGCTGGAAGCGACGCGGTCGCGTCGAGGCCAGGCGCGCCCCGTCGTGTTCGTCGCGCAGTCGTCGCGGGGGCGCCGGGCCGTGGTCAACCTGGCGGGGTTGTATCGCTGGGATTTCCGGGGCGGAGCTTCCCAGCAGGCCTATCGCGCGGCCGTAGCCGGATTGGTCGACTGGTTGCTGGCGGGGGGCTCGACGGCCACCGATTGGGCCCGTCCGGATTCCCTGGACGTGCCCGACGGACTTCCCGTCACGTGGCGCTGGTCGGGGCCCGGATCGCCGAAACCCCTCGGCGTCGCGTTCGCGTCGGCCTCCGGAACCACCACCGACACGCTGCGGTTCGGCGCTGACGGTCACGCCCAGGTGCGTCTCCCGCCGGGGACCTATCGCTACGCGTTGGCCGCTGGTCATGGGCACGGCTTGATCGTGGTCGATAGGTACTCCGAGGAGTGGCGACGCGGGTCCGCGCTCGAGGATCAGCCTGGGCGCGCGGCGGCGGACCGGGTGGTGCTCGATTGGCGTGAGCGGTGGGAACTTTTCGCGCTGGCCATCCTGGTGTTCGCGGCGGAATGGACGTGGCGGCGCCGGATGGGGTTGCCCTGATGGGACTGTGGGGCAAGATCGGCCGCGTCCTCGGGCGCCGCGATCAGGCGGCGCGCGCGGACGCCGAGCGCATTCTGCTCGAGGCGGACTTCGGTCCGGCATTGGCTGAGGAGCTGCTGGGCCGTCTGGAAAAGGTGCCCGATCGGGAGCTCGAAGCGGCGCTGGAACGGGAGGTCCGGGCCCTCAGTGGCAATGGCGTGCCGGCGGAGCTCCTCCGGGCTGGGACGGCACCCACTGTCATCCTGCTCTACGGGGTGAATGGGGTCGGGAAGACGACGACGGCGGCTAAACTTGCCAGGCGTCTCCAGGGACAGGGGCGAACGCCTTTGCTCGCCGCGGCGGACACCTTCCGGGCGGGGGCGGTCTCTCAGCTTCGCATCTGGGCCGAGCGCCTGGGTGTGCCGTTCGTGGGTCCGAGCGCCGATGGCACGGGGGACTCCGCCGCCGTCGCCTTCGACGCGGTGAGAGCGGCGGCGGCCCGCGGCGTCGACACGGTGATCATCGACACCGCGGGCCGCCTGCACACGGACGACCGCTTGATCGAGGAGCTGAAGAAGGTCGTGCGCGCGGTGGGCAAGGCCCACCCCGCGCACGATGCGCCGCATGAGTCGCTCCTGGTCCTCGACGGCTCCGTCGGCCAGACGGCGGTGCGCCAGGCCGAAGCCTTTGCGAAGGACATCCCGCTGACGGGGACCATCATCACCAAGCTGGACGGCACGGCGCGGGGGGGCGCGGTCGTGGCGCTGGCCCGCGCCGTGCCGGCCGCGGTGCCGCGGTTCGTCGGCACCGGCGAAGCGGTGGACGATCTGTCGCTGTTCGATCCGGACGCGTTCGCACGCCGCCTGGTCCGCGACTGATGCTCCTGGAGCTCAACGCCCCGGTCAAGTTCTTGAAAGGGGTTGGGCCCAAGCGGGCTGAAGCACTGGCGCGACTGGGCGTGCGAACCGTGGGCGATCTCCTCTATCACGTGCCGCACCGTTACCTCGACGCCACCACCGTCACGCCTTTTGCCCGTGCGCGCATCAATGAAGAGGTCACCGGGGTGGGCCACGTGGTCTCGACGGGAATCATTCCCACACGCCGCGGACTGCGGGTCTTCCGGGCGGTGCTGAAGGACGACAGCGGCGTGCTCGAGTGTGCGTGGCCGGGCCAGCCCTTCCTCGAACGGACCATCAAGGCGGGCCAGCTCCTGCTCGTGACCGGGCCGGTGCGGTACTATCACGGCAAACAGCTGGCCCCGCGTGAGTTCGTGATTCTCGCCGAGCCCGGAGAGGCGGGCCCCGACCAGGGCGTCGTCCTCCCCGTGTACCCGGCCACGGAGGGGCTGACGCACAAGCAGATCCGGGCGCTCATCCATCCGCATCTGGATGCGCTCCTCGAGCTCGTCCGCGATCCGCACCCTCCGGCGCTCCGGGCGAAGGTCGGGATCCCGGAGCTACGGCTGGCGCTGGCGGCCGTCCATCGGCCCGGCACGCCCGCCGACGCCGAGAACGGGCGCCGCCGCCTGGCGTTCGATGAGTTCTTCGATCAGCAGCTGGTGCAGGCGCGGGCTCGCTTCCTGGCCAAGCGGGCCCGCACGGGCATCGCGTTCCAGCTGCGCCGCGAGCTCACCACGGCGTTGAAGGAGCACCTTCCGTTCGAGCTGACCGGCGATCAGCGCCACGCCATCCGCGAAATCACGGAGGACATGACCGCCCCCCAGCGCATGCACCGGCTGCTCATGGGAGACGTGGGCACCGGGAAGACGGTCGTGGCGCTCTTTGCGATGCTCCTGGCGGTCGAGAACGAGTTCCAGGCCGCGATCATGGCACCCACGGAGCTCCTGGCGGAGCAGCATCACGCGACGTTGACCAGGCTGCTCGCCCCCCTCGACCTTCGTCCAGATTTGTTGATCGGCCGCCTGACCGGCCCCGAGAAGGACGCCGCCCGGGATCGGATCGCGCGGGGGGCGTCCCGCGTCATCGTCGGCACGCACGCACTCATTCAGGAGTCGGTCTCGTTCCGGAGACTCGGCGTCGCGGTGGTCGACGAGCAGCACCGGTTCGGCGTAGAGCAACGCGCCGCGCTCGTGGAAAAGGGGGATGCCCCCGACGTCCTCCTCCTCACGGCGACGCCGATTCCGCGGTCGCTTGCGCTCACGCTCTATGGCGATCTGGACGTCACTCGACTCGAAGAGCGGCCTCCGGGGCGCGGGACCATCAAGACGGCGCTCCGGACCGACGCGTCGCGCGCCAAGATCTATGCGTTCCTGCAGAGCGAGATCGACGCGGGCCGCCAGGCCTATGTCGTCTATCCGGTGATCGAGGAATCGGAGAAGGCCGATCTCCGCGCCGCGACGACCATGGCGGACACCCTCAAGAAGACGTTCGGCGAGTCACGCGTGGGTCTCGTGCACGGCCGGATGAAGCCCGAAGAACGCGATCGCGTGATGCGGGCGTTCCGGGACAACCACGTGCCGCTGCTCGTCGCGACGACCGTCATCGAAGTCGGCATCGACGTGCCCAACGCCACGGTGATGGTGATCGAGCACGCCGACCGCTTCGGGTTGGCGCAGCTCCATCAGTTGCGCGGCCGGGTGGGACGGGGAGCGGCGGCCAGTCACTGCATACTCATTTCCGACGTGCCCGAAGCGGCCGGTCGGCTCAAAGCATTCACGGAGACGACCGACGGTTTCGCGATCGCGGAGCTGGATCTGAAGGAGCGGGGGATGGGAGAGCTGGCGGGCGCGCGCCAATCGGGTGGCCAGGCGCTCCGCTACGTGCATTGGGATACCGACCTGCCGCTCCTGGAAGCGGCGCGCGTCGCGGCCGGCGCGATCATTGCGTCGGACCCCGCGCTCACGCGACCCGAGCACGCGGCCTACCGGGCGCGGATCCTTCAGCGCTATGAGCGCGGCTTCGAGCTGTTTCGGGTAGGCTGACCTGGACGGCTAGACGGCTAGAAAGAGAGGCGAAGGGCGACGGTGGCGCCGTCAGGAGTCGGCGTCACGGCGAGCTTGAGGGGATGAACGGGCTGGTTAGGTGGCGTCGTGGATTTTCCCCGGAGGTCGGCGACGAAGAGGCCGACGGCGCCGAGGAGGGATACCTGTCCGGCGATGAGGCGCCAGCGCGCCCGGTGGTCGTAGTAGATGGCCAGCTGGTAGAGATACTCCGACTGATAATTGCGATACCGGCCGTCGGGTCCGACGGCGCAGTTCTGGCTGTTGTTGTTACAGATCGCGAGCAGGGAATTCCAGGCGTCATTCGAATGCCGGTGTTGCTGGATCGCCAGCGCGGTGAACGCCACAGCGCCCGCCGCGGCCGCCCACTTGCCGTAGTGCACGGCCGCGTGCTTCCAGGCCGCGCGCGGAGTCGAGTCGACCAGGGAGGTCTGTGCGGAGCCGGCGCGCGCGGCCAGGGTGAACGCCATGAGCACGGCGGTCGTCTTCACTGGTACGCCACCACCTCTCCACGTCCGGCGACCAGAATGAGCCGGCCTTCCCACACGAGGGGAGGCTGCTCCACGGGTCCGGTCACCGTCACGCGCCACCGCTCGGCGCCGGTGTCCGCATCGACGCAGCGGACCACTCCACCAACATCGACGACCAGGACGCCATCGGCGAGTGGCGTCGGGCCGGCGACGGAGACGAGGTTGAGCTCCACGCTCTTTGCCGACGCCGGAGAGCCGAGCGGGACACGCACCAGGCGGCCCGTCCGCGTGAGCACGAAGAGCGTATCCCGGGCGATGGCCGGAGCGCCGTAGACCCCCGAGCCCACGTCCCGCGTCCACAGCGTGTCCAGCGTCGCGGCGTCGACGCCTGCAAGCGTGCCGGTGACCGTCGCGAAGTAGACGCGCGCGCCGTCCGTGGCGGGGGTGCCGAGGACCGCGCCCGCCGTCGGCGTGCGGTGCAGAATGGCTCCCGTCGCCGGGTCGACCAGGTAGAGAGAATCGGCCGTCGTGGCGACGACGAGTCCGGCGGTGGTGGAGACGGGCGCCACCTGAATGGATCCGCTCAGCCGGCGGCGCCAGCGGATGCCGCCGGTATCGGGATTCAGGGCCATCAGGACTCCGGTTTCGGAGCCCGCGAAGAGCCCGTCCTTCGTGAGAGCCATCGCCGCGGCCACGCCACCGGTCTTTTCGTCCCACACGGTCTTGCCCGTCCGCATTTCGAGGGCGTACACGCGGCCGCTCGGCGTCTCCTCCGTCGCGACGTAGACGCGATTGCCGGTGAGCAGGGGGCCGCCACGGATCGTCCCGGCGAGACGGCGGTCCCAGAGGACCTGTCCCGAGTCGGTGCCGAGGAGGGCGACCACCCGGTCGGTGGTGCCGACGGCGAGCACGCCCTTTCCGGCCGCGGCCGCGCCCCGGATCTCCCGTCCCGGGTTGGCGCGCCACGCGGACTTGGGGGCTCCTTCGAGGTGTTCGCTGGCGTCGATGTCGTGCGCGGGGGTGCCCAAATACACCGGCCAGGTCACGGGCTGGCTCTCGGGTCCGTGCCGGATGACCGGTGCGCACGCGATCGCGTTGACAGTGCACAGCACGGTCACTAGTATGCCGCGCCTATGCCGGAACAGACGCGCATTGAAGGGTTGGCCGACCGCGTCGGTCAGACCGTCACCGTCCGCGGGTGGGTGATGACCACCCGCTCGAGCGGCAAGATCGCGTTCGTCACGCTGCGGGACGGCACTGGATACCTGCAAGCGGTGCTCTCCAAAAAGGACGTGTCCGAGGCCGCCTGGGAGGCGAGCGGACGGCTGACTCAGGAGACTTCCATCGCGGTCACCGGCGTGGTGCGCGCCGATGCGCGTGCCCCGGGGGGCGTGGAGCTGACGGTACAGGATCTCGCGGTCCTGGGTGCGTCGGCCGACTTCCCGATCACGCCCAAGGAGCACGGCACCGCGTTTCTCTTCGAGCACCGCCATCTCTGGCTGCGCTCGCGGCGGCAGGTCGCCATCGCGCGCGTCCGCACCGAAGTGATCCAGGCCATCCGCGACTTCTTCTACGAGCGCGGCTTCACGCTGGTCGATACGCCGATCCTCACCGGATCGATCGGGGAGCACGCCGGAACGCTCTTTTCCACCGAATACTTCGATCTCGGCAAGGCGTACCTGGCGCAGACCGGGCAGCTCTACGTCGAAGCCGCCGCTGCCGCGCTGGGCAAGGTGTATTGCTTTGGTCCCACCTTCCGCGCCGAAAAATCCAAGACCCGCCGGCATCTGACCGAATTCTGGATGGTGGAGCCCGAAGTCGCCTGGAACGACTCGAACGACAATATGCAACTCCAGGAGGACTTCGTCTGCTACATCGTCAAGCGCTGTCTCGAGCGCCGGAAACCCGAGCTGCTGGAGCTGGAGCGGGATCTCGCGCCACTCGAAGCCGTGCGCCCGCCGTTCCCCCGGGTTTCCTACACCGAGGCGGTAGAAAAGCTCAAGGCGCTCGGCGCCGACATGGAGTGGGGCCGGGACCTGGGCGGTGACTCCGAAACGCTCCTGGCCAAGCAGTACGACCGTCCGGTGATGGTTTACAACTATCCGCGGGAGGTGAAGGCCTTCTATATGAAGGAGAACCCGGCGGACCCGCGGACCGTCCTGAACAACGACTGTCTGGCGCCCGAGGGGTATGGGGAAATCATCGGCGGCAGCCAGCGCGAGGACGATTACGACAAGCTCTTGGGCCGCATCCGCCACGAAGGGCTGCCCGAAGAGGCGTATGGCTGGTATCTGGATCTGCGGAAGTACGGGACCTTCGTGCACGCCGGATTCGGCCTCGGCGTGGAGCGGACCGTCGCGTGGATCTGCGGCATCCCGCACATCCG
>DASUBP010000278.1:0-8487 GCA_035763205.1 Gemmatimonadales bacterium | reverse complement strand
GCGGCGCGGAAGGTGTCGGCGGTCATCGCCATGATCATTGCCGGTACGGGACGGAACGGCGTGTAGATCAATCCCTCGCGGCACTGGCCGCAGTCGGTGGTCACGAAATCGACGGGGCCCATACCCATGAGTGCACCGGCGCTCGACAGGCCCACCACGCCGAATCCGGGCTCCGCCTTGAGCCGCCGAATGAGGCTCTCGTAGCCGGTCGCCCGAACGGACGCACTCGCTTCGTTCTCGATCGCTATCACCGACGCCGCACGGGCTCCGCTCACACCCGGGTCCCCGCTGTGGAGGAGCTGCGTGGCCCGCGCTCCAGTCCGAGCGGCCCCCGTCAGGATGGCGAGTGAGATGGCGAACTGGGCGGCGGGAATCACGAGACCGTGGCTCGACGCGCCCGGATACGGGACCCTGGTGCCGCCAGGTGCGCGCACACCGAACAGCGCGCCCAGAAGGAGCACTCCGCCAACGGCGGCGATTGCCGCGAGGGCACCCACCAGCGCCGGCAGGAGCGTTCCGGGCCACGTGGCGACTGCCCACCGGGCGGCTGCGACCGCGGGAACCAGGCCCACGCCGATGGCCCCCAGGGCCAGGAGGACCCCCTCGACGAGTCCGCTCAGGCGGAGGCTCGACCGCGCCGCGCCCACCGCGCGCCGCACGCTGATTTCGGAGCGGCGCCCGGCTGCGCGTCCCACTGCCAGCGATCCCGCCGTCACGATGCCGACCGCGAGCGCCGCGATTCCCAGCGCAACCAGGAGGCCGGCGATCGCGTCGATGCCCTGCGCTTGCATGGTTGCCGGAGTCCCCGCGAAGGAGGAGAACCCGAGCGGAAGGCCCGGATCGGTCGCGGGTGGCAACGCCAGCCGTCCGGCACCGAGCGCGAGGGCGGGTAACGTGACGCCGACGGTGACGGCGGACGCGCCGGCGAGGAGCGCGGTGGATCCCGGATAGGCGCGGACGGCCCATCGGGCCGTCTCGAACGCGCGACGCAAGTTCACTTCTCCTCCAGACGCCGGGCCTGCAGGGCCCCACTCGGACAGCGCGCCACCTGGGCGATCACGTCGTCGGGGCTCGCGTTCTCGGGCCGGATCCAGTGTTTCCGCTTGATGTCGAATACCAGCGGCAAGCCCCGAAGGCAAACGCCGGTGTGGCGACATACGTCGGGGTCGAAGGTGACCTCCACCCCGTTGGCTTGAAAAGTCTGGCGCCGCCGTTCAGTCATGGACCCCCCGCCGTCATCCTGGCTGATATACGCCCCACACGCCGCGGAGCGCATCGCTGATCTCGCCGACGGTGCAACGCGCGCGCACCGCGTCGATGATCACGGGCATCAGGTTCGTCCCTGCGTCCTTCGCTCCCGCCGTCACCGCCTGAATCGCCTTCGTGGCGCCGGCGGCATTCCGCTGGCTCCGGGCCCGTTTGAGGCGCTCCCGTTGGCCGGCCGCGAGCGTCGAGTAGTCGGGCGCGGGAATGGACGGCGGGGTGCCGTCGTCTTCGAACTTGTTCACCCCGACCACCACCTGCTCCCCCGCCTCGACGGCCCGCTGAAAGGCATACGCGCTCCGGGCGATCGCGTCCTGGAAGAATCCGCGCTCGATGGCCCGGGCGGAGCCCCCCATCGCTTCCACCTGATCGAGCAGGGCCCGCGCTTCACCCTCGAGCCGGTCGGTGAGTGCTTCCACATAGTAGCTCCCGCCGAGCGGGTCGACGACATCCGGCACACCCGTCTCGTTGGCCAGGACCTGCTGGGTGCGCAGTGCCAGCGTGGCGCTCTGGGTGGTCGGCAGTGCCAGCGCTTCGTCGTACGAGTTGGTGTGCAGCGACTGCGTGCCGCCCAGAACCGCGGCCATGGCCTGCAAGGCCACGCGCACGACGTTGTTCAGCGGTTGCTGCGCGGTCAGGGTCGCACCGCCCGTCTGCGTGTGGAAGCGCAGCCGGCAGGCGTCATCGGACGCCTGATATCGCTCGCGGAGCAGCCGTGCCCAGAGCCGCCGGGCCGCGCGGAACTTCGCGACCTCCTCGAAGAGATCCGTGTATCCGGCGAAGAAGAAGGAGAGCCGCGGCGCGAACGTGTTCACGTCGAGGCCCGCGGCCACGGCGCGCCGGACGTATTCCAGACCATTGGCGAAGGTGAACGCGATCTCCTGTGCCGCCGTCGCGCCCGCCTCGCGGATGTGATAGCCGGAGATGGAGATCGGATTGAACTTCATCCCGGCGTCGCTCGTAAACCGGAGGATGTCCACGATGAGACGGAGGGAAGGCTCGGGCGGATAGATGTACGTCCCGCGGGCGATGAATTCCTTGAGGATGTCGTTCTGGATGGTGCCCTGCAGCTGCTCGCGTCGCACCCCCTGCTCTTCACCGACGACCACGTACATGGCGAGGAGTATCGCGGCGGTCGCATTGATGGTCATCGACGTCGACACTTTGTCGAGCGGAATCTCGTGAAAGAGCCGCTCCAGGTCGTCGACCGTATCGATCGCCACCCCGGCGCGGCCCACCTCACCCTCCGCCATCGCATGGTCGGAGTCGTACCCCATCTGGGTGGGAAGATCGAACGCGACCGACAGGCCCGTCTGGCCCGCCGCCAACAGGTGGCGAAACCGCTCGTTCGTTTCCTCGGCCGTCCCGAACCCCGCGTACTGGCGCATGGTCCAGCGCCGGCCGCGGTACATCGACGCGTGAATGCCGCGAGTAAAGGGAAACGCCCCGGGCGCCCCCAGGTCACGCCGCGGATCACCGTTCCAGGTCACGCCCGCGCTCCGGCTCCTTCAGTGGAAAGCACGTGCGTCGCATACTCGACGTCCTCTTTCGACCCGATGATGAGGGGCGTGCGCTGATGCAGCTCGCGCGGCTCCACCTCGAGGATACGACGGCGGCCGTCGGTCGCGGCGCCTCCCGCCTGCTCGACCACCATCGCCAGCGGGCACGCCTCGTAGAGCAGCCGCAGTTTCCCCTGGGGGCTCTTCGCGTCGGCCGGATACAGGAAGATCCCACCCGAGAGAAGATTCCGGTGGAAGTCGGCGACGAGCGAGCCTACGTAACGGGCGTTCCGCGCCTGGATGGGTCCTTCGCCGGTCTTGAAGGCCGCCACGACGCGGTGCACGGGATCGGGCCACCGGTTCCAGTTGCTCTCGTTCACACTGTAGTACTTGCCCACGCCCGGGCTGCGGATGTCGGGGTGGGAGAGCAGGAATTCGCCGATAGTGGGATCCAGGGTGAAGCCGTGCACACCCTGCCCGGTCGTGTAGACCAGCATGGTGCTCGACCCATACACGATGTACCCGGCGGCCACCTGCGAGTACCCGGGCTGGAGGCAGTCATCCAGCGTGCCCGGAGTTCCCGCACGGGTGCGGCGCCGGTGGATCGAGAAGATGGTCCCGATCGGGACGTTCACGTCGATGTTGCTCGAGCCGTCGAGGGGGTCGTACAGAAGCACATACTTGCCGAGGGGCTTGCCTTCAGGCACGGGTACCGGCAATTCGTCCTCTTCGGACGCCATCACGCACGTCCGCCCGGTATGCTGCACGCTGTGCCGGACGGTCTCGTTGGCGAAGATATCCAGCTTCTGCTGCACCTCACCCTGCACGTTCACCGACCCGGCGGACCCGAAGATGTCGACCAGCCCCGCGCGACGGACTTGCCGGGAGATGATCTTCCCCGCCAAGGCGAGATCGTAGAGCAGATTGGACAGCTCACCGGTCGCCTCGGGGTGCAGGCGCTCCTGGTCCACGATGAACCGCTCAATCGTGATGACCGATGTCCCGTGGTGCATTGTGACCGTCGCTGGTGAAGGTGATGGTACCGCGCTGGTCGGTCCGGAGCACCCGGATGCCGCGGCGCGCGAGGCGCTCGAGCACTTCAGGCGCGGGGTGACCGTAGCGGTTCCGCGCGCCAACGCTGATCACGGCCACCGGCGGTGACAGTTCCGCCAGCCAATCCTCCGAGCTCGCACTGCGGGAACCGTGGTGCCCCACCTTCAGCAGGTCCACGTGTCCCACCGTTCCCGCGAGCCGCTCCTCCACCGGCACCCCCGCGTCGGCCTGAAACAGCACACGGGTCGTTCCATACGTCACGAGCACCACGACGCCGTGATCGTTGACGTCGACGGGCACGCCCATCCAGTCATCGTCGGGACTCAGGACCTGGATGATCACGCTGTCCAGGATGATTCGGTCACCCGCCCGCGCGGGCCGCCACCGTGAGCCCGCCTCTTCCACCGCCGCCAGGAATTCGAAGTACAGCGGCCGGGCCAGGGGCTCACCGGGCTCGATGACGAGCCGGGGTGGAAACGCGGCGACCACGGCCGGCAGTCCGCCCAGGTGATCCGCGTCCGAGTGGGTGGAGATCATCAGCGCGAGCGCGTGCGCGCCATGCCGCCGCAAGTACGGCACCACGACCCGCCGCCCCGCGTCGTTCCCCGGCGCGCGCGGGCCGCCATCGATGACGACCCACTGCCCCCGCGGCGTCCGGAGCGCCGCGGCGTCACCCTGCCCCACGTCCAGGAAAGATATGGCGAGGCACCGACAATCGTCGAGTGATTGCGCCCGAAAGGCCCCGGTCCACGCGACGATGGCCGCCACGAGCGCCACGCGGGCCCCGATGACCCAACGCCGGCGGGGTGCCCGCCACAACCACCACGCGACCACCAGCACGACCAGCCAGGTCAACGCAGCCGCCGGTCCGGCGACCATGACGAGGTGCCCGAACGGCACCCGGTCTCCCGCACCCGCCAACGCATCGAGCAACGCGAGCCCCAGCCCGGCCCCGCGCGCCAGCATGGCCCCGATGGGCGGCAACAGAAGGGTCACGATCACCGCGAGCATCGCACCGGGGATCGCAACACCGGCGAGCGGGATGGCGAGGAGGTTCACCAGGACCCCGATCGGGGCCACGGTACCGAAGGCAAGGGCGGTAATGGGGGCCGTCATGAGGGTGGCGGCGATTCCCGGTGCCACCAATCGGACATACCAGGGCGCTCCGGCGGTCGCCCGGATGGCCCAGAAGACCGCGCCGACCGCCGCGAATGAAAGCCACGCACCGACCGAGTGCGCCGAGAACGGATCGAAGAGCAGGAGGATCAGCGCCGTCAGCGCGAGCACGGCCACCGGCGGGACCAGCTCCTGTCGCAAACGCGCGTAGCCGGCCACCGCGAGGCCGACGCCGGCTCGGGTGGCCGGCGGCGGGAACCCCAGGAGCCAGACGTAGCCCAGCACGACCACCGCGCCCGCGAGGTACCGGGCCGTCGGCGAGAGCGGCAAACGCCGCAGCAGAACGGCCAGCCACCCCGCCAAAAAGCCTACGTGCAATCCCGCTACGCACAGGAGGTGGGCGAGACCCGCCTGCGCGAAGCGCTCGCGCACCTCCGGGTCGAGCGCGTTTCGCCGGGCAATCACCAGCGCATCGACGAGCGGCGCCCGGCTCCCGAAGAGGGTGTGTATTCGTCTCGACACCGCGTCGCGGAGTCCGCCGCGGCCACGAGGGGTCGCGTCGAGGACGCGGGCAAACCGCACTCTGAGGACGCCCCGCGCCCCATCTCCCTCACTGAGCCACCGCCCCGCAATCAGCCACGTCGTCCCACCTTGGGCGACGCTGTCCGCGGGCCACCGTAGCGGGACCTCGCCCTCGCACCCCGCCTCGAGCGGATCAGCGCCCACTACTTCCCCGCCCGGTGAGACAGGGTCGAGGAGCCGCACGACCAACGCGTGCGTGGCCTTGGTACCGGTCCACTGACCGACACAGGTCCACAGTTGCTCGCGCTGTGCTCCGGCACCCCAGAGCACTCCCGCCGCCGTCACCACCACCACCAACGCCAGCCGCGGCGCCCGCGCGTACCACCGCGACGCCGTGACACCCACGACTGCCGCCGCCACGAGCGTGACGGGGATGCTGCGGGGATCGAGAAACGGAACGAGGCCGGCGGTGAGGCCGGCCCCGAATGCCAACGCGAAGAGAACTATGGGCGCCCGCACCGGGGCCCCTTAGCGGCAGGCTAGGGCAATTGCACCGGGGTCGCGCCGCAACGGGGAGCGATCGCGACCTTGCGGAAGCCCTCCATCAGGACGACGTCGGTCTTCGCCCGCGCCTGATCGGTCGAGAGGGAGAGACCCGTGAGCACCTCGCCCTGCCGGGTCGACACGTAGTGGGGATCCAGCCGGTTGAGGGCGAACACCAGCACGTCCCCGCGGCAGGTGTCGCACCCGCAGAACTGGGGGAGCTGAGGGCGCAACAGGTCGTATTCCCGCTGCGCCATTTCCCACATCACGTTCGTTACCCCACGACGGACAACTCCCGTTCCACCGGCCATCCGGTGAACGTCGAGCCAGTGGTCCCGGTGAGACGCACCCTGGTGTAGGTCCCGATCCACGACTCGGGACCCTCGACGAGCACGACCTTGTTCCCGCGAGTGCGGGTCTGCAGCAGCCCGCCGCGCTTCGCGAATCCTTCGACCAGCACCTCGTGCACGGTGCCGACGAGCCCGACGTTCCTGGTGCGCGCGAGACGCCGCACCACCGCCACCAGCCGCTCCAACCGCTCTCCCGCGACGTCGTCGGGCACGGCGTCCTTGATCTTGACGGCCGGCGTACCCTCGCGGGGCGAATACTTGAACGTATACGCGTCGTCGAAGCCGACCGTCTCCACCAGATCGAGAGTGTCGCGGAAGTCGGCCTCAGTCTCCCCCGGGAACCCGACGATGATGTCAGTCGTGAGGCCGAGGCCCGGCACGGCGCGACGCAGCGCCTCGACCACTTCGAGGTACCGCTCCCGGGTGTAGCGACGGAGCATCCGCTTGAGCAGGGCGTTCGACCCGCTCTGCACCGGCAAATGCACGTGTTCACAGACGGCGGGCGTCTCGGCCATCGCCGCGAGCACGCGGTGGGTGAAGTCCGTCGGGTACGGCGACGTGAACCGGACGCGGCGAATTCCGTCCACGGCGCCCACGGCGCGCAGAAGATCGGCGAAGTCCGCCGTGCCATCCGAGTAGCTGTTGACCGTCTGTCCAAGGAGCGTGACCTCGGTGGTGCCGCCCGCCGCCAGCCGGCGAACCTCGTCCACCACGTCGGCCAACTTACGGCTGCGCTCCGGTCCACGCGTCATCGGAACGATGCAGAACGTGCATCGATAATCGCAGCCACGTTGCACGGTCACGTACGCCGAAACGGCATCCGCGCGCTGCGCCGGTACGTCCTCGTAGTGCTCCCACCCACGGAACTCGACATCGGCCGCGCGGGTGCCCGCCGCGGCACGGGCGATCAGCTCCGGGAGGTTTCGATAGCCGTCGGGGCCGACGACCAGATCCACCTGCGGCACCCGCTCGAGCAGTCGCGGTCCCAGGCGCTGGGCCATGCAGCCCACGACTCCCAGTACGCCGCCGGGCCGCTTGAAGGCTTTGAGCTCACCCATGCGCGACAGCACGCGCTGTTCGGCGTGATCGCGCACCGCGCAGGTGTTGACCAGGAGCACATCGGCATCCGACGGAGAATCGACTACGGCGAAGCCTTCCCGGGTCAGCAGCCCGAGCATGAGCTCGGAATCCGACACGTTCATCTGGCACCCGTAGGTCTCGATGTAGACGCCGCGCGTTTTCACAGCGGGTAAAGATAGAGGAAGAAACGCCCTCAGGGGCGGACGGTCAGGCCGGCCAGCAGATTCCAGCCATTCTCGGTGAGTCCGCCCCCCGTCCGGCGCAGGTGCTCGATCCCGAAGTCCAGAATGCCCCTGCCCTGCGAGAAGGTGAACCCCGTCCCGGCGGAAATGCCGAACTGGGTTGGTGCCGAGGGACCCGGCCCGAACGGCATCTGACCCCCTCGAACGCCGATGCGGAACGGGACGGCCCGGCCGAGTTCTCCGCCCACCGCCCAGTTGGTGGTATTGAACGCCGTCCCCGTGGCACTCGCCACCGACCAGTTCGCGTGGGTGATGCTGCCGGCGAGCTTCACTTCCGGGGTCACGGACCACTGCACCGCGCCCCCGAGGGTGGTCGGGAGCTCGTTCTGTGCGTTCTGGAAGCCGTTGACCACGGCCCGCAGGTGGTTGTACGACTGCAGGAACGCCGTGACCCGCACCCCGGACGCCGGCGCGGCGAGGACGCTGAGCGAGACGCCGAACCCGTCGTAACTCTCCTGATCGGCTTGCGACGCGTTCTTGTAGACAGCGGAGTCCGTGAACAACCGCGTCGCCGTGAGGCTGCTCGAGCCCGTGAGAATGTGGAGGCCGCCGCCGACCGACAGCCGCGGACTGAACTGCCAGGCCGCCGCCAGCCGGAGATCGGTCACCGCACCGTCACTCCCCAACTCGTCCACGTAGCTCTCCGGCACCCCGCGGATCACGACGCTGCCCGGCACCCGGACCGAATAGGAGCGATACAGGTAGGTCGAGAAGCCTCCCCCGACCACGAGGTGGCCCACCACCGGGCCGGCGACCTGCAGCATCGGGAAGCGGGAGCTCCGCAGCGAGCTCGAGTTCGTCCCATCGTTGACGGTCCGA
>DASUBP010000277.1:0-14842 GCA_035763205.1 Gemmatimonadales bacterium | reverse complement strand
CATGTACTCGACCATGACGCCCCGCAACGACGCCTCGCCCGCACGGGGGCAATGGAATCTGGCGGACGCCTACCGGTACATCTCGGAAGCCTACGGCGGTTTTCACATCGACCACTGGAACGGCGTGAACGTCGAGGCGGGCATCTTCATGTCGTACGTGGGACTCTTCAGTTACCACAACTACGACAACTGGGCCTACCAGCCGTCGTACGTCTCGTCGAATACGCCCTGGTTCTTCAACGGGATCCGCATCCAGATCTTCCCCTCCGACAAGCTCAAGATCGAGCCCTGGATCGTGAACGGGTGGCAGTCATACGGCATGTTCAATTCCGCCCCCGGGCTCGGCTGGCAAGTGCTCTGGCGTCCCAACGCCACCCTGTCAGTCCTGTCCAACGAATACTACGGGCACGACTGGCTGGGCATCCCGAAGCGTTGGCGGGTCCACTCGGATAACAGCCTGCAGATCAAATACCGGGACGTTCCCGGAGCGTCGGTCGACAAAGCGGCGTTCTCGCTGACGGTCGACCTGGGCTGCGAGAGCGGCGGTGGCGTACGCTGTGAGGGGCGCGGCGCTGGTGGCCCGGCGCAGAATTTCGCCGGTTGCATGTTGTACAACCGGCTCTGGTTCGCGCATGACTTGTACGCCGTGACCCTGGGTGGCGGAGCCATGACCAACCCCGGCCGCTACCTCGTGCTGATGCCTCCGATCAACGGCGCTACGGCGTTTTCCGGCACTCCGTACTTCAGCGAGAACCCCGGGGATCAGTTCGGCGCCTGGGACGTGTCCGCGACCTTCGACTACATGCCCGATCAGTTCGCGACCTTCCGCATGGAGCTCGACCATCGCGCTGCCACGGTGCCCTACTTCTCCGGCGCGGGGGGCGTCACGCCGGTGGGGGGCAACCAAGGGGCCCCGGGCTCGACGGTGGCCGGCTTTCAGCCCGACCTCCGCAAGTCGGAAACCAGGCTCAATGTGGCCGTCCTGATCAAGCTCTAGCTTACAGCCCATGACCGACGGCCGCCCCGACCCCGAGTCGCTGCTCGCGCGGGCGCGCGCGGAAGAGCGCCGCGTGGGTCGCGGCCGGCTCAAGATCTTCTTCGGGGCGTCCCCCGGCGTGGGGAAAACCTACGCGATGCTCGAAGAGGCCCGCGCGAAGAAGCGCGAGGGCGTGGACGTCGTGGTGGGACTCGTCGAGACTCATGGGCGTCGCGAGACCGCGGCGCTCCTTGGAGGACTGGACGTCCTCGCCCGCCGGGCCTCCGAGTACCGCGGCGTCCGCCTCGAAGAGTTCGATCTCGACGGCGCCTTGGCCCGCCACCCCGGCCTGATCCTCGTTGACGAGCTGGCCCACACCAACGCCCCCGGATCACGTCACACCCGCCGGTTCCAGGACGTCGAGGAGCTCCTCGCCGCCGGCATCAATGTGTACACGACCCTCAACGTTCAGCACCTCGAAAGCCTGAATGACGTCGTCGCCCAGATCACGGGCGTGCAGGTACGGGAGACGGTGCCCGACTCCATCCTGGATGAGGCCGATGATGTCGAGCTCGCCGACCTCTCGGCGGAGGACCTGCTCACCCGGCTGAGAGAAGGCAAGGTGTACGTGCCCGAACAGGCGGCCCGGGCGCTCGAGGAGTTCTTCCGCAAGGGCAATCTCATCGCTTTGCGGGAGCTGGCCCTGCGCCGGACTGCCCAGCGCGTCGACGCCCAGATGCGGGGCTACCGCGAGGAACATGGGATTCAGGAGATCTGGCCCGCCGCCGACCGTCTCCTCGTCTGCATCGGACCCAACCCCGCCGGGGCCCGATTGATCCGCGCCGGCAAGCGCATGGCCTCGAGTCTCCAATGCGACTGGCTGGTGGTCTCCGTGGAGGTGCCCGGACAGGCGATCTCCGACTCCGACCGCGCGGCCCTGGCTCAGAACCTCCACCTGGCCCAGGAGCTGGGCGCCCAGACTGCCACCCTCTCCGGGCACGACGTGGCCACCGAGATCCTCGCGTACGCCCGGGAGCAGAATGTCGCGAAGGTCGTGATCGGCAAGCCCACGCACTCCCGCTGGCGCGACAAGCTGTTCGGATCCACTCTCGACGCACTGGTACGCGGCTCCGGAGATCTCGAGGTTCATGTAATCTCCGGTGACGAGGTCTTGCCCCGCGCCGGCAGGCAACGCCCGGCGGTCCACCGCTCTCCGGCCGCCGAGTACGGCTGGGCGACGCTGGTCGTGGCGCTGGGGACGGCGCTCGGCGCCGTGGTCTTCCGCGATCTCTCCGTCACCGACGTGGCGATGGTATACCTGCTCGGCGCGGGGCTGGTCGCTTCCCGCTACGGCCGCGGTCCGAGCCTCTTCGCCGCCATCCTGTCCATCGCCTGCTTCGACTTCTTCTTCGTCCCTCCCTACTTCACGTTCGCGGTCACTGATCTGCGTTATCTGCTGACCTTCGGCGTCATGCTCGCCATTTCGGTCGTGATCTCGGGGTTGACCCTGAGGATTCGGGACCAGGCCGAGGCGGCTCGCGATCGCGAGCGGCGAACAGGGGCGCTCTACGCGATGAGCCGCGAGCTGGCTGGAGCCCGGGGACGCGAGGAGGTCCTGCGTATCGTCGGCCACCATGTGCGGGCGAGCTTTGCGGCAGAGGTCTATGTGCTGCTACCCGATGGGGCCGGACGGCTGGCGGTGCCGCCGCGTGTTCCTCTCGACGAAAAAGAAAGGAGTGTGGCCCAGTGGGTCTTCGATCGCGGCCGCCCGGCGGGCCGGTCCACGGACACGCTCCCGGCCGCGCACGCCCTCTACCTCCCCCTCGTCGCCGCCAGCGGCGGGATCGGCGCGCTGGGTGTCAGTCCCTCGGACGCCGCCGGCCTCGACGACGTGATGGTCATCCGCCTGCTCGAGGCGTTCGCGGGCCAGGCCGCGCTGGCGCTCGAGCGCGAGCTCCTGGCCGAGCGGGCCCAGCGGGAGCAACTGGAGGTGGAAGCCGAGCGCCTGCGGACGTCCCTGCTGTCGTCCTTGTCGCACGATCTGCGAACGCCTCTCGCCGCCATCACGGGTGCGGCCGGCAGCCTGCTGGACGAGCACGCGCCCCTCGCGCCCGCGGCGCGACGGGAGCTCCTTGGCTCGATCCTGGAAGAATCGCAGCGCATGAACCGCTTGATCGGAAACCTGCTGGACATGATTCGCGTCGAAAGCGGAGCCCTCCGCATTCAGCGGGAGTGGCAGCCCCTGGAGGAGCCCCTGGGAGTGGCGCTGATCCGGCTGGGGGACCGGCTGAAGGGCCGCGAGGTGAAGGTGGGGGACCTGCCCCTGGTACCGGGGGATCCGGTGCTGCTCGAGCAGGTGTTTCTCAACCTGATCGAGAACGCGGTGAAGTACACGCCTCCTGGATCTCCGATCGATATCAGCGCGACATCGGATGGACATGTCGTCCGGGTGGCCGTGGCCGACCGGGGACCGGGCATCGCTCCGGGCGATGCCGAGCGGGTGTTTGAAAAGTTCTACCGTTCCGCGGGCGCGCCGGCGGGTGGCGGGGTTGGACTCGGACTCACGATTTGCCGCGGCATTGTCACCGCGCACGGAGGCCGCATTTGGGTGGAAAATCGCCCTGGTGGCGGCGCCATCTTTCAGTTCACCCTTCCGCTTTCGGGACCGGACATTCCCGCTCCACCGGTCATCGAGTAGCTTCGGGCATGGCGGAGCCCCTCCCCGTCGTGCTCGTGGTGGAAGACGATCCACGCATGCAGAAGTTTCTTCAGACCGCGCTGGTACAGCACCGGTACCGGCCCGTAGAAGCATCCACCGCGCGCGAGGCCCTGACCTTGCACGCCGGCCACCACCCCGATGTCATCCTCCTGGACCTCGGTCTCCCCGACGGCGACGGCATCGACGTCGCACGAACCATCCGCGCCGCCTCCCAGACCCCCATCATCATCCTGTCGGCGCGGGGACAAGAAGGGGACAAGGTCTCGGCCCTGGACGCCGGCGCCGATGACTATCTCACCAAGCCCTTCGGCGTTGAAGAGCTGCTCGCGCGTCTTCGGGTCGCCCTGCGACGCGCGGTACGCCCCGCAAACGGCGGGGACGTGTTCGGCCAGTTCGGCGAAGTGCGCGTCGACCTCGAGAAGCGGGAAGTCCGGCGCGGGAAGGAAGTCGTGCATGTCACGCCCACCGAGTTTCGCATCCTGGTCACGCTCGTGCGGCACCCAGGGCGGGTGCTGACTCACCGGCAACTGGTTCGGGAGGTTTGGGGTGTTCACGCCGGAGACCAGACCGCGAGCCTGCGGGTGCACATGACACAACTTCGGCACAAGCTCGAGAAAGACCCTGCCCGTCCCCGGCATCTCACCACCGAGATCGGCGTCGGGTACCGGCTTCAGGTCGACTGACGGTCTAGCGCCGCCGCGGCATTACCATCCAGCCGCCGACCGTGCCGCCGGTGCGGGGCGCCGTCGAGCCGGCCGTGGGACGAGCAGCCACGCCGGGCGCCGTCGTCCTCGGCGGCGCACTCCGAGTCACACCCGCTCCGGCACTCGGGCTTACCGCCCTCGACATCAGCATCGTACCACGCGAGCGGATCGGCATGCTGGCGGCGACCGTGGCCGGCGCCGCACGCTCGACTGGCGGGGCCATGGCGGCGGGCGCAATGGTCGCCGTCGCCCCCTCGGGCCCCTGCCGTTCCGGACGCGGCGGATGGACGTACGGGAGGATCAGGTTGGACCGGGCCGCGGGCGACGCTCCCCCCAGCCGCCCCAACTCCGCACCCGTCACCGGACGCGACGCCAGGGTCCGCACCGCACTCGATCCGGGAGTGGGAGCCGGCGGACCCGGTGCCCGGCTCCTGACCGTGACATCAGGCACCATTCTGCGTCGTGGGACGACCGGGCCCCCTGAGGCCGGAGCCGGCGCCGAGTGAAGCGGCAACACCATCGAGGCGACGCCTTGGGGGTTGGCCGGAGTCGGCAACGCAGGCGCGGGGTTCGCCTGCGCCAGTCGGCGATGATGGTGGCCGCCGAAGAGCGGTTCGTTGAGATAGGAGCAATACACGTACGGGTTGGATCCGTCGCACACCTTCGTCGCTTCGGGAAGCGTGTTGTCGATGGTCGGAAAGGTGTCGTCGGGGTTCTGGACGCT
Source organism: Gemmatimonadales bacterium (assembly GCA_035763205.1). Classification (GTDB taxonomy): domain Bacteria; phylum Gemmatimonadota; class Gemmatimonadetes; order Gemmatimonadales; family GWC2-71-9; genus 40CM-2-70-7. The sequence goes on along the minus strand of DASUBP010000277.1, from coordinate 9,719 downwards.
CTGCGGGCTTTGATACATGCCGGGCCCCTGCGCGATGGCTTCGGGGGCCACGGTGTAATTCAAGACGTCGTACGTAAATCCGCCGTCTCCCAGCATCCGCTGGACGATGTCCTCCATCCCACCCGCCGGATCCGCCCCGTCCCACGACGGCCTGAGGGCGTCGGGATTCCACGAGACCTCGTGCGAGAACTCATCGAACCACACCGGGTCGGGACTCAGCGCCGCGAGGATCATCCCGCTGCCGTCGGGCTCGTTCACGGTCCAGATCGGTCCATCACCCTTTCCCCGCACTTCCCACATGCCAGGCGAAACGTGTGGGTCATCGGTGGGCCGCGCCGGGAACAGCACCTCGATCTTGCCGTCCGTCCGCGAGTGGAGCACCACCAGGTTGCCCGCCGAGCCCGCCTGGATGTACAGCCGGACGCTCCGCCCCCGGGACACGGGCCCGGCGGCGTCCATCCAGATGCGAATCGGCCGGTCCGTCGCCGGACTGGCTGGGTTCTGAAGGAGGAGCAAGAGCGGCAGGATCATGTGGCCTCCGGACTGGTCGCGTATCATACTGCATACGCTCCCAGGTGGTCAGCCGTTCCCCGCCACTCCGCGCATTCCTGCTGTGTGCGCATTTCCTGACATTACGCTCGTGCTCCTGCCCGCCACCCTGGCCGCAGCTAGCCCAGAATCCTGTCGATCGCAGCCAACTCTTCGGCGCTGAAGGCTCGCTTGCCGAGGGCGCCGATCGCGTCGTCGATCTGCGCGATCCGGCTCGCCCCGATGAGTGCCGAGGTGACCACGGGCTGGCGCAGGACCCAGGCCAGGGCGAGCTGCGCCAACGTCTGACCGCGCGCCTTGGCGACGTCGTTCAACTTTCTCGCCTGTTCGATCCGCTGGTCGGTGACTTCCTCACGCCGGAGGAATCCGGTCGCCTTGGCCGCCCGGGAGTCCTCGGGAATCCCCTTGAGATAGCGGTCCGTGAGCAGCCCCTGCGCCAACGGAGAAAACGGAATGCACCCGATTCCCTCCTCCTTGAGGGCCTGAAAGAGTCCGTTCTCCGGACCGCGGACCAGCATGCTGTACTTGGGCTGGTGAATCAGGCACGGAACGCCGAGATCCCGGAGCAGGGCCGCGGCTCGTCGGGTTTGCTCGGGCGTGTACGACGAGATCCCGGCGTAGAGGGCCCTTCCACTCCGCACCGCCTGCGCCAGTGCGCCCATCGTCTCTTCGAGAGGCGTATCGGGATCGGGCCGATGATGATAGAAGATGTCGACGTACGCGATGCCCATCCGCTTCAGGCTCTGGTCGAGACTCGAGAGCAGGTACTTCCGTGATCCCCACTCGCCGTACGGTCCGGGCCACATCCGGTATCCTGCCTTGGTGGAGATGATCATCTCATCCCGGTATGGCGCGAGGTCCTCCCGCAGCACCTTGCCGAACGTCTCCTCGGCGGACCCCGGGGGTGGTCCGTAGTTGTTCGCGAGATCGAAGTGCGTGATGCCGCGATCGAACGCGTGAAGCAGCATTCCCCGCGCGTTCTCGAACTGATCCACACGGCCGAAGTTGTGCCAGAGCCCGAGCGCGATGGCGGGCAGCTTCAGCCCGCTGCGCCCGCATCGCTGGTAGGGCATGCCGTCGTATCGGCTCTCAGCCGCTCGATGCACCGCGTTCACTCCTCTCGGCCACAGGGGCCAGGGCCAGCTTCTGCCGTTCGGTCTGATGCGCTCGCAGGTCGATAGCCGTCTTCAAGGTCACCAGAAGCACGACGGCGAGAACCGGGGCTCCGGCGAGTTGCACCAGGAATCCGCCGAACAGAATCGTGAAATGCAAGACGAGGATTCTGGAATATGGTTGCCCCATCAGCAGGCGAATGGATGCGCGCCGGTATTCACCACTCACCAGCCAGTCGTGGATGAAGGAAAAGGTATGCGACAGCACCAGGAACAAGACACCATACCCGATTCCCGCCTGCCCGACTGCCTGGATCAACCCGGCGACGTGGAACGAGCTCCGTCGAAAGGCTTCGCCACCGAAAAAGGCGAGGACGAGCTGGCCGTGAATGAAGGTGAACATCCCGAAGTGAATGCAGAAGAACGGGATGAGGAACGCCTTGCCCACCCATACAACGCCATCCCCGGGGTCGGCGGTCAGCATTCGCAGTACGTTGAATCCCCCGATGATCACGTTCTCGGTCCAATACAGCAGTATCACCGAAAACACGGTCCAGTGGAGAAACACCACCCCGAGGATGGGAACCGCATTCGCCAGAATCAGCACGAACGCGGATGGGGTGAGACGCGGTCCGTTCAGAAGGTCGCCTGTTGTCCAACCGTCAGGAGATGGAGTCGCGAGTCGCCGGCGAACGCCTTCTTCACGTCGTCCTCCGTCGCGAGTCCCGGGAAGGTCCGGTGGTGCATGGGCACGATCACCGTCGGGTGAAAGTACTTCTTGATCGCCAGCGCGGCAGTGGCCGGATCCTGTGTGTAGGGCCCGCCGCCGACGTTGAGCAGGATGATGCTGGGGTGATGGATTTCCTCGATGAGCGCCATGTCCCCGAAGATCCAGGTGTCGCCGGTGTGGTAGAGCGAGCGGCCGTCCGCGAACGTCAGCACCACGCCAAGCGGGCGACCCGCCGGGGCGCTCGAGTGCATGGCGGGCACGAGATGGACGGTCACATCTCCGACCACGAACGATCCGCCCACGTTGCCCCCCTTCACCTGCGTCTCCGCCAGCCCGAGCGAGTTGACGAAGTCGTCCTCCCCGATGACGGGCGCTCCGCTCGCCTGCGCGATGGCCACGACGTCGCCCGCGTGGTCACTATGGGCGTGCGTCACGATGACCGCGGCAGGACGGTACCGGGTCAAATCCTTAAGTGAATCGGGTGTCGCCGGATTCCCCTTGATGAATGGGTCGATGAGGAAGCTCGTCCCGCCCGCGCTGGTGACCAGGAACGTGGCATGACCCAGCCACGTCACGTGGATCGGCCCGGCGTTCTTGGGCGTTCCCTGAGCAGGCATTTGGTACTCCCGGCGACCGTGAATGAGGGTGATATTTTTGCCACTATGACGCTACGGAATGCTGGAATCGGACTGGTGTTTTTGGGAGTGGCCGCGTGTCAGAAACCAGCGACCCAGCCCGACCCCAAGATTGCCGCCGACACCGGTCACCAGGCGCCCGCCCGTGATCCCGAGCAGGATCGCCGGATCGCGCAGCTCGAGCTGCAGAACATGGAACGCGACGCCGAAGTCGAGGCGTTGCAGCAGCAGCTCGATGACGCCCGCGCCGAAGTCGTGCGGGCGATGGCCAAGGTGTCGACCCTCGCGACCCGTGCTGAGGCGGCCTCCAATCTGGCGGAGGCCCAGGTGGCGGTGCAGACCTTGAAGACCAACGCGGGCACGGCGCCCCTGCCGGAGCTGGCTTCCGCGAATCAGATGCTGCGCCAGGCGTCGACGGAGTTCGACAAGGGGAACTACGGCGGCGTGGTGTACCTCTCGAATCAGGCCAAGAACTTCGCGTCTGAGGGCCAGACCCGCCTGTCGAGTGTCGATCGCTCGACCCTTCGTGCGGGCGAGATCCCCTTCGCCATCCCGCTGTCCCTGCATACCACAGGTCACGCGAACATCCGCTCGGGCCCGGGCACGACGTTCAAAGTCGCCTACACCCTGGAATCGGGCGCCGACGTCACCGCGTTTTCCTACGTGGATGAGTGGGTTCGGATCACCGATTCAGGGGACCGCACGGGCTGGATCCACCGGACCCTGATCAGCCGTCGCGCCGCCGGCGCGCGCTAGCCCCCGACGTCCTCGTCGGCTTCGCCGACACCGCCGAACGGACCACCCGGTCCCGGCCATCCGCTTTCGCCCGGTACAGTGCGGCGTCCGCCGCGGCGATCACCGACTGCGTCGTATCGCCGTTCTTGGGGAATTCCGCGACGCCAACGCTGACCGTCACCGCATCCCCCCCGCCATTCGCGCCGGATGCCTTCAATTGCGAACGCAGACGTTCCGCGACCTCCGCGGCGCCATCCATCGCGGTTTGCGGGAGGAGCACCAGGAACTCTTCCCCACCATAGCGCGCCGCGCAGTCGATCTGACGGGTAATCTCCTTCAGGATTCCGGCCACCCGGGTGAGCACCGCGTCTCCCGCCTGATGCCCGTGGGTGTCGTTGTACTTCTTGAAGTGATCGACATCCACCATCAGCACCGAGAACGGACCCGCGCCCCGCTCCGACCGCTCCGCCTCGACGTCCAGCGTTTCCATCAGGCGCCGCCGGTTGTAGAGCCCGGTCAGCCCGTCCGTCACCGACAATTTCTGGAGCGCGTCACGGCCCTCGCGGATCCGCCCCACCATATGATTGAAGACTTCCGTGAGTCTGCCGACCTCACCGCCACCCACCACCGGCAGATCGACGGTCAGGTTCCCCCGCGCCACGGTCGCCGCGCCTTCCGACAGGCGGTCGAGCGGGTGCACGATGAGCAATCCCAGCGCGTACGCCATCAGGCCGACGCTGACGAAAATGACGGCCACGACGAAAGTCGTGACGTTGCGCAGGTGCTCGATCTGGCGGAACGCCGCCGTCGCAGGCACCTCGGCGATCGCGGCCCAATGCAGCCGATCGATGGGCTCCATCGTACCCAGGACGCCCTTCCGTCCGAACCCCGTATACTCGAGCGCCTGGCCCGGACGGGCCGTCAAGTTCTGGATGGTCGCGGCTGGGAGCTGTGCCTTGAGAGCCGAATCCGCCAAAGGTCCCTTTCCGGCGACCAGGAGGCCGGTGCCGGTCGTCACGTAAAACCGGCCGGAGTCCCTCGGCACGAATCGGGACAAGTTGTCCGTCAGGGCCTTCAGGTCGACGATGGCCGCCAGGCTGTTGTTCGCCCGGCCCGTGGGCGTCTGGATCGGGACCGCGAGGACGAGCTGGATGTGGCCCGAAGCGGTCCGGAACGGTTCGCCGATCACGGCCCCGCTATTCCGGAGCATCGACCCCCAATCATCGGGCAGCGGGATGGACTTTGCGCCCCGCGACGATATGGCGATGGCGTGGCCCTGGGGGTCCAGCGCGGCGAGCGCCTCGTAGTCCGCGAAGTGCGCGCGGACCGACTCGAGGTAGTCGGTGCGCCGCTTCTCCGTTCCGCCGCGCGCGCCCGACAGGATTTCCGAGCCGGCGAACACCCGGAGGTCCAGCAGGTGCGACTTGAGCCAGATCTCGACCTCGCGGGCGCCGGGGCCCGCGAGCGTCGCGAGCTCCTGCGCGATCTTGTCCCGCACCACGCGCTTGTTCTGGACGTACGAGGAGTACGCGATGCCGAACGACGGCACCAGGGTCGCGACGATGCCGAACACCAGCAGCTTGCGCTGGATGCTCTCCAGACCGACCGCCCGAAGGACACGGGCGGCGACTTGTTCCCAGGATCTCAGTGACCAGGCTCCGGACGGGACCCTAACAAGATTGGGGAAAGCGCCATAGATGCAAGCAGGCCCGCCCGGTGCCCATTCCGCCTATTCAATCACGCGGTACCGGACCCCCATGCCGTCCGTGAAATGGAAGCTCACGTGACAATGGAACAACCACGTCCCCACGTTGTCGGGAACCATGTCGGCCACCACCATCTGCATCATCGAGATCTGTAGCACGTCCGTACGCATGCCGTTCAGCAGGACGGTGTTCCCGTGCCAGTGCGGGGCGTGGAAATCGAAATCGTTCGTCGATCCGAACACATACCAGCGCACCCGCTGCCCTTTCTTGAGGGTCAGGTCGTCCAGGGGCAAAGACCCATGCGTGTATCCGTTGATCGTGAACTCGACGAAGTACGGATAGGCATCGAATTGGCCCGGCACGTTCCGGGGAATGGCCCGGTGCGCAAAGGCAGGGAGGTTCCGCTCCGCGAACCAGCTGGAGTTCTCCTCCACCTGGGCGAATGCGGTGACGATCTCGCGATCGACGTCCATCGGCGTGCCGTCCGCGCGGGCGCGGTCCCGGGCCGTGATGATCATGGGCCCGATCAGCCCTGAGTTGATGTCGCGCACCTCGTCCGTGTGCGAGTGATACATCCAGAGCACGGACGAACCGTCGTTCGGACCCGGACCCGCGCGCGCGGGCACCGGCCACACATACACATGCGTACCACCCTGCGGGACGCCGTCATCGGCCGTGTCGGCGCCCGAGGTGCCGTCGACATACGGCGCGCCTTCCGAGCTCTTGGTATAGAAGACGCCGTGCGGGTGCATCGAGAAGCGGCCCGGCGCGTTGTTCCGAAACACCACCCGGATGGTATCGCCCACCACTCCGCGAATCAGCGGCCCCAGGAACCCCAGATGCCGCCACTCCGGTGACCGGGGTTTGAGCGTCCGGAATGTGCTGTCCGTGTACTCCCGGTACAGGATCTTGAGGTATTGCGTCGACACCGCTCGGGGAGCGCTGTCCGGGAAGAATGCCGTGTCCTGATACGCCTTCCCCGAAAGCTGATTGATGCCGCCGGGCACGTAGTCCCAGCGAACCGTGTCCGCGGCGATGTAGTACGTGCGGGTCATGGGCTTGGGCGCCGCGTGCCGTGTGGGACCGGACCCGAGGGCAAGAAAAGACAAGATCAGGGCGATTGGGTGCATGGCGGGTTCCCGGAGCGGGTGGGTGAGTTGCCGCGCCTCAAAGAGCGCGGTAGGCTATCTCCCGACATGGTGTTCACCCGCCGTCACCGAGCCGTCACCGCCCTGGCGAACGAGGAGCAGGACCGATGATCCATCTGCGGACTCTTGGAGCCGTCGAGCTCACTGATGGTCGCGGGAACCCCCTCGACACCGTGGCGACCCAGTCCAAACGGTTCGCCATTCTCGTCTACCTCGCCCTCGCTCTTCCCCGCGGCTGGCATCGCCGTGACTCGCTCCTGGCGCTCTTCTGGCCCGAGCTCGATCAAGCCCGGGCCCGTCACGCGCTCCGCCAGGCACTGCACTTCCTGCGAAAGAGCCTGGGCGACGATGTGATTCGAACCCGGGGTTCCGAAGACGTTGCGGCCGGCCCGGCGCTCCGGTGCGATGCCGTGGAGTTCGAGGATGGTGACGCCACGGCCCACACCCTCGCGCTCTATCGTGGCGACCTCCTGCCGGGGTTCTTCATTCGGGACGCCGCGCCGGAGTGGGATCACTGGATGGATGAACGACGGAACGCGCTGCGGACCCGGGCCGAGCACCTGACGGAACGCCTGGGTCGACCCGAAGCCATGCCCCCCGTCGCCGCTCCAGCCCGTCGGGCCGGTCTACGATGGCGCCTGCCGGGGTTGGCAGCCGCCGCGGCCTTCGTCGCCATCGTCGTCGGTGCCTGGCTCGTGCCCCAGCGGGCGCTGGCCCGATCCACCCTGGCGGACTCGCTCTACCGCCGCGGCCTGACCACCCTTCAAGCCCAGGGGGACCGTCGCGCCGCCCTGGGCTGGTTCGAGGCCGCCCTGGAGGCATCTCCGCGCTTTCCGCTGGCCGCCTACTATGCCGGGGTCACCGCCGACCAGATCGACGAGCAGGCCTCCCGGGCGTGGTTCACGCGCGCCGAAGCGATGATCCCGCAGGCGTCGGAACATGACCGACTGGTGATCGAGACGGCCGCGGCTTTTCGCCGGGACGCACCCGCGGCCCTCGCCATCGCGGACTCCTTCGCCCGACGGTATCCGACCGACCCGCTCGCGCACCACCTCCTCGGAGCGTCGCAACTCTGGGCGGGCGATTTCGCCGGCGCCCTGGGCGAGTTCCGGACCGAGCGGGCTATGGTCCCTGAGTCCCGCGACGCCCAGGACGGAATCGTAGCCGCGCTCCAGTTTCTCGACTCCCTCCCCTCGGCGGAACGCGAAGCCTGGGTTGAGGTCCACTCGGCCCCGCAGTCCTTCGCGGCCTGGGGGTCCCTCGCCGTCATCCAGGCGGCCGAGGGACACACCAACAACGCAAAGGCCTCGGCGCGGCGGTCCGCAGAGCTGACGCCCGGCCACGTCGACGATCCTCTGAGTGCCGCCGACTTTGAGATCCGGGCCAGCCATTTCGCGGCGGCCGACCGGATGCTTCGGGACGGCATCTCGTACGGCACGAATGCCGGACGGGAGCAGGCCCGGTGGCTGCTCATCATCAGCCTGCGGAATCAGGGGAGGCTCCAGGAAGCGTTGCGCTACGCCCGTGCCTACCGGCGTGAGAATGAAGACCCGTCGGGACTCGGCGCCATCCCCGAAGCGCAGGTGCTCTTCGAGCTCGGACGTACCGACGAGGCAGGAGCCCTCTTCGACTCCATCGCGGCGCCCCGCACCGTCCCACGGGCGCAGGCGTCGGGCGTTGACGCCCGCCGCGAATCGTGGAACCTGGCGCACGCGGCAGAAGCATGGGCCGCGGCGGGAGACACCACCCGCGTCAAAGCCTACGCCGACACCATCGAGGGGATGGCCCGGCGGAGTCTCTACGGCCGGGATCGCCATCTCCCGTCCCATCTCCGAGGGCTGGTCTGGCTCGCGCGCGGCGATACGGATTCGGCGTCGGTGGCCCTGCACGCGGCAGTGTTCTCACTGAGCATCGGCTATACCAGAACCAACCTGGAACTGGCGCGGGTGCTCCTGGACCGCGGGCAAGCTCGAGAGGCCGCGTCCGTCGCATCGGCGGGGCTGGCGGAGGCCGTCGACGGATCGGCGTACTACGCCACTCGCACGGAGCTGCACGAGCTGGCGGCGCGGGCCTTCGACGCAGCCCGACAACCCGACAGCGCAGCGGCGCACTATGCAGCCGTGGTTCGCGCCTGGGGACAGTCCGACCCGATGTTCGCCCCGCGCCTCGGCGCGGCTCGCGACCGCCTCGCCGCCCTTCAGGCCCGGGGGGCCCGTGGCGTCGATTGACTCGAATCACACTCGCGCCGCCATCCTCATCCTCCTCCTCGGAGTCGGGTTGGCGATTGCCCTGACCCCGTTCGCCACCGGCCTCATCGGCATCCCCGTTCTCTACGTCATCCTCCAGCCGGTTCATGACCGGCTGGCCCGTCACGTCCGGCCGACCCCCGCCGCGGTGATCGTCGTGCTGCTCGCGCTGTTCCTGGTGGTCGTCCCCGGGGTGTCCTTCGTCTCGCTGGTCGTCGGCCAGGCGCAGCAAGTCGTGGCAGGTGGGGCTTCGAATCCACTCCTCGCCGCCCTGGCCCACTTGAAGATCGGCGACACGGACCTGGGCCCTCAGCTCGCGAGCATGACGCAGGACGTCGCGGGGTGGATCGGATCGAGGGCATTCTCACTGGTCGGCACGGCCGCCCGGCTCGCCATCAACCTCCTCATCGCGCTCTTCGGCTTGTACTACGCCTTCCTGCAACCCGGAGAGACCTGGAAGGCCGTTCAGCCGTACATCCCCTTCTCTGTGCCCAACACGGACCGGTTGCGCGACCGTTTCCGCAACGTGACCATCTCGACGGTCATCGGCACCGGGGCCACGGCGGCGCTGCAGGGCGTGATGGTGGGAGGGGCCTTCTGGGTGGCGGGGCTCTCGAATGCGACCTTCTGGGGAGTGGTCGCGACCGTGTTGGCGGTGTTACCCGTGGTCGGCAGTGGCTTGGTCTGGGCACCCGGTGCCGTCGCGCTGACGCTCGATCATCGCGGCGGCGACGCCGTCCTGATGGCTCTCTGGGGACTCGTCGTCGTCGGCAATGTCGGATACATCATCCAGCCAATGGTCTACAGGAAATACGCCCATATCCACCCCCTCGTGACGCTCCTTGGCGCACTCGCCGG
>DASUBP010000276.1:0-14477 GCA_035763205.1 Gemmatimonadales bacterium | reverse complement strand
CACACCTCCCGCTTCCATGGCGCGTCCCAGCCGGGTGGCCAGACTCGCCGCCAGCGCGGCCACCGCGGCGCCCTTGATGCCCTCCATCAGGCTCTCCGCCACCACCAGGCCGTCGGCCCCGGCGACCACCATCGCACCCCGAACCCCGCGGACACTGGTAATGCCGCGCAGCGCGGCCTCGTACCCGTTGGCGCTCATACCTGCCGCTCCAGCCACCGGCGCGCGAGCAGTGACGCCCGCTGCGCGATCACGGCCAATCTTCCCATGGGGACACTGCGGTCACGCACGACCAGCAGCAGTGCGTCGTTGGTCGGCGGGGTGAGGTGCACGTTGCCCTGTGGCCCCTCCGCCGACAGTCCGATCCAGCCTCCGAGTCCCAGCAGCTTGGCCGTGCGGCTCGCCTCCTGCGACACGCCGGCGAGATAGGCCGCGACGACTTGGGTCGTGTCCGTGCCATCGGCGCTCTTGAGCGCGCCCCCGAGGACCTGGCCCGCGGCATCCAGGAGCAGCAAGCCCTCCTGCGCACCCTCGAGGCCGGCGAAGACGCGCTCTTCCGGAATCGGCTCCGCCACTTCGGTCGAGACGGGGACCGCCGGAGCCGTTCCTCCCGGCGCCGCGGCGCCGCCCCGCACCATGGCCAGGGCTTGATCGACCGCGGGATCGTCGGGGTCAACCTTCTTCGCTTCGCGCAAGTGGGACTCCGCCTGCGCCAGGTCGCCGACCTTGAAGTAGAGGAACGCGAGCCCCTTCAGCGCCCCCGTGTGACCCGGTGCGATGCGCAGGGTCATGTCCCACTCGTCGAACGCATGCTCGTAGTCGTGCCGGTCCGCCATGATGCGCGCGAGCAGGTCGTGCGCGTCCGCCAGATGCGGGTGACGCTCGAGTCCGTTCGTCGCCACGCGCTGCGCGAGGTCGAACTGGCGCTTCTGCCGCAGGAGCTCGCCGAGCCGGAGGAACACCAGGCTGTGCGGGTCCTGCGCGAGCTGGGCGGAGAGCAGCTTGATGTCGTCAGCCACGGCCGCCTCCCGCGCCGAGGCCACCCAGGATCTGCGCCGCCGAGCGCGCCCGGCGGACCTCCTCGAGGAAGGCCATCTCCGGCTCCGACTGCGCCGCGAGCCGCTCCCAGCGGTCCCACTCTTCGACGCCGTCGGCGAAGCGTCCGACGCCGACGAGGGCAAACCCGAGCATGCGATGCGCCGGCGCGAGCAGCGGATCGAGCCGGACGGTACGGCGCAGCTCTTCGACCGCGTCGCTCGCGCGGCCCGCGGCCAAGTGCACCTGCCCGAGCAGCAGGTGCACGCCCGGGTCGTGGGCATGCAGCGCGACGGCTTGCTCCGCCGCCGCCTTCGCCTTCTCGAGATCCCGGTCCTTCAACGCGCCTTCGGCCTGCGCCACGAGCTCGGTGACCGCCGAGGTACGCCGGGCGCCGGGCGCGAGGTTCTTCTCCCCGAACGTGATGACGCCCGCGCTTTCGAGACCGAACAGCGTCTTGGCGACATCGAACTCGGAGCGCCCGAGCTCGGAGGCGACTCCGCGGATGTCCCGCTCGCCGTCGATCAGGGCGAGGACTTCCCATTCGGGAGGCAGGAGATCGAGGTCGCCGGGCTGGCCCTCGGTGGCCGAGGCAAAGCTCGGGACGACTCCGACGTGCGGCACCCGCTTTTCGATGCGCGACCACTCGTCGATCCGGCGGGCGCCCTCCATCAGCAGCGCTTCCGTGGGAATGCGCACGGACGCCTCGGCCGGGAACTTGCCATCCTGCCCTTCGCTGAAGGAGAAGTAGCCCTCCTGCCAGCTCATGACCTCGAACACCACTTCCTCGACCTGGAAGCGCACCTGCCGTTGCAGCTCGCGGTTCGTGATGGCGCCCATTTCGACCAGGATCTCGCCGACCCGCCGCGTGTCGCCTTTCCGCTGGCGGTCGCGTGACCGCTCCAGGTCGGCCTCCGTGATCTTGCCGGTCCGGATCAGGAGGGCACCGAGCGGGTGCGGGTTGCTCTGGATTTGGGCGAAGATGATCGCGCCGTTCTCGAAGTACACGGTTCCGGAATTGTGGCGCAGCTCGGAGGTGACGCGCAGCGCCCCCGTCTTCCGGCTCAGGTCGAGCAGCTGGAAGACGTCGTGGATCCCCAGTTCCTTCAGCGGGCCTTCGATGGGCATGGGTTCTAGGCCGCGTCCGATGCGAAGATGGTCTGGAGGTCGGCGGCGGTGCGGGCGTGCATCTTGGCCCGGGACGCGTAGGTGCCGCCGGCATCGAGCTTGATCACCTTGTCCCACGCGCGGACGGCCTCCGGATACCGGTGCCGGCGCGCGAGCGTCACGCCCAGGTGGAACAGCGCGCCGACGTGATCGGGGTCGAACTTGAGAACCCGCCGGAACGCTTCCGCGGACGCATCGAGCCGCTTGTCGTCGAGGAGCGCGCGCCCGAGCAGGATGAGCGCGTCGAGATCGTACGGATCCTGTTCGAGCAGATCCGCCAGCTTCGCGATCGCCAACCGCACCCGCCCGCTCTTTCTCAGCAGCTCGGCCAGGGCCAGGTTGGCTTCGTGGAAGGTCGGCAGCACCTCGAGCGCGTTCTCGTAGGCGCGCTGGGCCTCACTCCATTCTTCCTTCTCTTCATGCAGAAGTCCCAGATCGAGCCAGACCTGGACGTACCCGCGGTCCAGCTCGAGCGCGGTCCGGAACGCGGCCAGGGCTCCGGCCCGATCCCCCACCTTGATCAGCACTTCGCCCTGGAGCTTGTGGAGATCGGCACGGCCCGGGGCGCGCTGCTGCGCCTCCTGCAGGGCGGTCAGCGCGCCGGCCGCATCGCCGGCCCCGGCGCGTGCCTTGGCGACGGCCACGAGCGCGTCCACGTCACCGGGCGCGCGGGTGAGCCACGCTTCGGCCAGGGGCGCGGCGTCCTGCATGCGCCCCATCGCCACGAGCGCCTGCACCTCCCCCGCCCGGGCATCCACCCGTTCCGCATCCAGGGCCCGCGCTTCGCGGAACCGCTCCAGGGCTTCCCCGTGCAGCCCGCGCTTCGCGTAGCTCCCGCCGATCAGCACGGAGGCCTCGGCCTGGTCGGCACCGCGTGACACGGCGCGAATCGCTTCGCCCGTCGCGAGATCGTGCAGGCCCTTGCTTACATAGTCGCGGGCCAGGGCCAACGCGTCGTCCTTCGGCTTGCCCGGCACGGCGGGAGCGGTGGCCGGCACCGGCGGCGCCAGATCCTGGAAGATGTTGTCGAGGATGCGCTGGTCGAAGGAGAAGTCGGTCCCGAGCGTCTCGGTCGAGACGTCCGCGGAGATCTCCGGCGCGACCCCGATGGTCGTCTTCTCGAACTGCAGGTCGATGGTGAGCTGGAATTTCTGCGACACGTAGTACGGATCCAGCTCCAGGGCGCGCTTGGTGGCGCGGAGCGCTCCGTCGAAATCCCCGAGGTTGGAGAGGGCGAACGAGAGGTTGTAGTGTGCCCCGGCGTGGTCCGCGTCGGCCTCCACGGCCCGGGCAAACGCGTTGCGGGCGTCCGGGTACCGCTTGAGCTCGAGGAGCACGAGCCCCACGCCGTTCCACGCCGGCGCCGACTTGGGCTGTTCACCGAGGACGGCGCGGTAGGCTTCGAGCGACAGCTGGAACCGGCGCAGGTGAAAGAGCAGGAGCGCGAGGTTGAGCCGCGCCACGGGGAAATCGCTCTGCGCCCGGAGCGCCTGCCGGAACGATTCGATGGCCTCGTCGGTGGCGCCCTTGTGGCCGAGCACCACCCCGGTGTTGTTCCAGGCGAGCGCGTAGCGCCCGTCCACTTCGATGGCCTGCCGGTACGCGACGAGCGCGTCGTCGATTCGTCCCGCCTGGTGCAGGACCACGCCCCGCTCGTTCCACAGCTTCGGCGATTGCGGGATCTCCTGCAACAGCGTGTCGTACAGCTCGAGCGCGGCCGCGAGATCGCGCCGGAGGAGATGCACCTCCGCCATCGCCTGCAGGGTCATGCGCCGGTCTTCGCCGCGGTCGAGCGCGAGCCGGTACTCCCGCAGCGCCTCGGCGTAGTAGCCCTTCTGCCGGAACGCGAGCCCCAGGTTGTAGTGCGCGAGCTCGGCGCCTTCGACGATTTCGGTCTCGGGGAGATCGCGGAGGCGCAGCTGCTGGCTCTTCCGCTCGGCGTTGTACCGCTCGAGCGAGAGATTGGCCTGCGCGCGCGCGAGCGGCGGGTTCAGCTCGATGGCGCGCTTCGACGCCGTTCGCGCGTCCTGGTGCCGCCCCATGTCGCCCAGCACGAACGCCATGAGGTAGTGGGCGTTCGCGTTGTCGGGGTTCAGCTCCACGGCGCGCTGCAGTGCCGTAAGCGCCGCGTCGTTCAGGCCGCGGTTGTAGTAGACCTCGCCGAGGTAGAACTGGACCACCGAAGACGTGGGCTCGAGCTCCTGCGCCTTGAGGAGCCACTCGGTCGCGGCCTCGAACCGGCCGCGGCTCTTTTCGGCCTGCCCCAGCTGCAGCATGGCCGCGGTGTCTTTCGGATGATGGGCGAGGAGCTGCTCGAATTCCCCCACGGCGGCGTCATACACACCGAGGATGTGATACGCGCGCCCCAGCTCCCAGCGCGCGTCCCGCTCATCGGGCGCGGCGCGGAGCCGCTCCCGCAACTGGGCCACCAGCTGGTCGTAATACCCGCTGTTGTGGTAGGCGATTTCCAGGTTGCGCTGGGCCACCTGCATCTTGGCGTCGAGCTCGAGGGCGCGCGTGAACTCGGCGATCGCCTCCGAGACGAGGCCCTTCTGGTAATACAAAACGCCGAGGTTGTTATGCGCCCCGGCGTCCGAAGGGTCGATCCGGCGGGCAAACGACCGCAGGACGGCGAGGTCCTTGTCGGAGAGCGCCGCTGCCGCCACGGGTCAGGTCACGCGGATGGCGTCGAAGATCGCCTTGAGCGACGCCAGGTCGGGGAGGAGCAGGAAGTGCCCCCGCAGGCCGTCCTCGGCGTCGAAGCGGAACTCCGTTTCCACACAGAAGACGAAATCGCGGTCATGACCGAAGTTCAGATACGTGGTGGTCAGGACGGCGGCCGAGAGGTCCACCACCAGCGACGGCACCGACGGCAGGAGGAGCATCCCCATGAAGTCGGAGAGGGCGTTCATGTAGGCGCCCGAAAGGATGTTCCCCGCTTCCTTCAAGGCCGACTGCTCCAGCTGATCGAAGGCGGTGGTGGTCTTCTCCGGACGGCGCAGCAGCATGTCGCAGAGCCGGCGTGCCGTCTGCTCCGGAAACAGGAGCAGGGTGCGGCCGGTCAGATCGCCGAGCATGTGCATCAGGACCGCGGCGACGACGTCCTGCGGATTGCCCAGCAGGTTGGGGACGTCTTCGAGCCGCGTGATGTTGATCTGCGGCACCGAGATCATGATGCGGCGGTTGGTGAGCTGCGAGAGCGCCGTCGCGGCGTGGCCGGCCCCGATATTGGCCACCTCGCGGAGCGCGTCGATCTGCAGCGTCTTCAAATCGCGGACGTCGTCCATGACTTTCCCCCGCCTACAGCAGTCCGCCGGCGTCCAGAATCAACGCCGGAACCCCGTCACCCATGATGGTCGCTCCGCTGAACACCGGCAGCGTGCCCCGCGGCGCCTCGAATCCCTTCACCACGATTTCCTGCTGGCCCAGCATGCCGTCCACCACGACGCCGGTGCGTCGTTCCCCCATCTCCAGCACGATCACCGGCCGCCGCGCGGGCGGCGCGTCGCCCTCCACACCCAACAGGCCGCGTAAGTGCACGAGCGGGACCACCCGGTCCCGCAGCACCATCGCTTCGCGTCCCTCCACCGTCGTCGTCGGGACGGCGCCGAACTCCACCGTCTCGGACACGTACGTGAGGGGCAGCGCGTAGCGCTCGTTCCCCACCGCGGCGATCAACGCACGCACGATCGCCAGCGTCACCGGCATCCGCAGGACGAAGGTGGTGCCCTTCCCGACCTCGGTGTGGATCTCGACCGTGCCCCCGAGTGCCCGGATCCGGCTCATCACCACGTCGATGCCGACGCCGCGCCCCGACAGGTTCGTCACGGCCGCGGCGGTCGAGAATCCCGGCCGGGCAATGACGCGGAGCAGCTGATCGTCGGTCAGCGCATCGACGTGGGCGTCGACCGAGCCTTCGGCCTTCGCCTTCTGGAGAATCTTCCTCCGGTCGATGCCGCGTCCGTCATCCGAGATGGTGATCGCCACGCTGGCGCGTTCCCGCACCGCCGCGAGCACCACTTCGCCTTCTTCCTTCTTTCCCGCCTTCCGCCGCTCCGCCGACGGCTCGATGCCGTGGTCCACGGCGTTCCGCAGGAGGTGGAGGAGCGGATCGCCGAGCTCGTCGAGGATCGCGCGATCGAGCTCGATCTCCTTCCCTTCCACCCGGAACGACACGTGGCGCTCGAGCTGCCGCGCGATATCCCGGACCAGCCGCGGAAACCGGTCGAACACCTGCCACACCGGCGTCATGCGGGCCTGGACGATCTCGTTCTGCAGATCCGAGGAGAGCCGCGAGATCTGCAGTGCCACGTCGTCGAGCGGCCCGTCGCGGCGGTCCCCGGCCAGCTGATTGAGCCGGCCGCGCGCCGTCGTAAGCTCGCCGATGAGGTCCATCAGCACGTCGAGGCGCCGGAGGTCGACCCGGATGTGCCGGGCGCGGCCTCCATCACCCGGACCGGCGGCGGCGTCCAGCTGCGGCGCTTCCGCCTCCCGTTCGCCCACCACCACGCGCTCGACGTCTCCCGCCGTGCGCGCCGCCTTCTCGATCACGTCCGGCGCCGCGTCCCCGTCCAGGCGAAACGCAAAACGTCCGTCGAAATCGTCGGACTCGAACGCGGCCTGGGGAGGGGTAACCCCGCTCACCCGGCCCAGCGCTTCGACCCGCTTCAGTACGAGCAGCGCCCGCCCCGCCTTGAGCTGCGCGTCGGACCGCAGCATCACCTGCACCAGCCGTCCCGCCGCCGGCGATGCCAGCTCGGGAATCGCCAGCACCGGCACTGACGGACGTCCCGCGGCCGGCGGTTCTTCCGGGCCCGAGGGCCGAGCCGCCGACCCGGCCGCGGGCGCGCCGGCCTTCGCCGCCGCCCGGTCGAGCTCCCCGCCGAGTCCGCGCGTATCGGCTTCGCGGTCCTTGCCGGCGACCGCGAGGCCCACCGCGCGCTCCAGTGCGTCGGTCGACCGGAACAGGAGCTGGAGCACCTCGTCGCCGGGAGGGACCGCTCCCCGGCGCAACGCGTCGAGGAGGTTCTCCATCCGATGCGCCAAGTCCGCCACCACGCTGTACCCCATCGTGGCGGCCATCCCCTTGATGGTGTGGACGGCACGGAAGAGGCCGGTGACGGGTTCCGCAGCGCCCGGCGCGCGCTCCCACTGCAACAGCAATTGGTTGCATGCGCTCAAGTGCTCGCGGGCTTCAGCCGCGAACAGCTCGGCGTACTGCGACAGATCCATTGCTTACCCGAGGACCCGCTGGACGGCCTCGAGCACCCGGGAGGGCTGGAAAGGTTTGACGACGAAATCCTTGGCGCCGGCCTGAATCGCCTCCACCACCAGGGCCTGCTGCCCCATCGCGCTGCACATCAGGATCTTCGCGTCGGGATCGCCCTTCACGATCTCCCGGACCGCGTCGATGCCGCCCATGTCCGGCATCACGATGTCCATGGTGACCAGGTCGGGCTTCAGCTGCTTGTATTTCTCCACCGCCTGAGCGCCGGTCTCGGCCTCACCCACGACCTCGAACCCCGCCTGCGCGAGAATGTCGCTGATCATCGTCCGCATGAAGATGGCGTCGTCGCAGACGAGAACCGTGTGACTCACACGACCTCCCTAGGAAGACAGAATGGGACCGAGCAGCCGGTCGGTATCGAGGACGACGAACGCCTGGGTGCCGCGGCGGCCGACCGCGCGGACGATGGTCGGGTCGAGACCCGGAAGGGACTGCCGCTGCTCCAGCGCCTCCCCCGACACGGCCAAGAGGTCCAGCACTTCGTCGACTGCGAGCCCCATCAGCCGGCGCCCGCCTTCGACTTCGAGGAGCACGGTGGTGCCGCTCCCCGGTTCGGGGGCGGCCTGGCCCAGCGCCCGCCACCCGTCCACCACCGTCACCAAGGCGCCCCGGACGTTCACCATTCCCGCGACTTCGGGGGGTGCACCGGGGATCCGCGTCACGGTGAGACGCGGCAGAATCTCCCGTACGGTCTCGACTTCGGCCGCGCAGGAGAGCGTCCCTACCCGGAAAACGAGCAGCCGAACGACCGCTGAATCAATCATCAGAATCGAAGAAACCAAGATACTGCAAGGGGTTGCGTTGAGCAAGCAAATTCGCGTCGCCACTCGTTTCGGCGAGTGCGGCGCGCAAATCCTCGGGCCACTCCGACCGGACTTCCACCGGGGCGCCCGACACCGGGTGCTTGAACGAAAGGAGCGCGGCATGGAGCAACTGCCGCGGCGCCAGATCGTCGAGCGCCTCGGCGGCCCGCCGGAGGGAGGGCGTCACGCGACGGGCGCCCCCGAACGAGTAGTCGCGATCCCCCACCACCGGATGCCCGACGTGACCCAGGTGGACCCGGATCTGGTGGGTGCGCCCCGTGCCCAGCCGCACGCGCAGGAGCTCCGTCAACTCGAACCTGGCGATCACCCTCGCGTGGGTCACGGCGTGCCGGCCCCCTGCCGCCACCGTCATCCGCTTTCGGTCCTTGGGATTCCGGCCGATGGGCGCTTCGATGTCGAGCGGGCTCTTCGCCAGGTGTCCCCAGGTGACCGTCGCATAGACCCGCCGGACCTCGCGGCGTTCGATGGCACCGGCGAGCCGCCGGTGCGCGAGATCGGTCTTGGCGAGCAGCAACAGCCCCGACGTGTCGCGATCCAGCCGGTGCACGATCCCCGGACGGCCCTCGCCGCTCCCCTCGGACAGATCCATCCCGCGGCCTGCGAGCACGTTCACAAGCGTGTCGTCCCAATGGCCGGGCCCGGGGTGCACGACCAGCCCCGCGGGCTTGTCCAGTACCGCGAGATCGTCGTCTTCGTAGACGAACGAGAGATCGGCGTGCGCGGGGGCGTAGGTGCGGACCTGCGCTTCGGGGGGAAATGCGACGGTGACTTCGGTGCCGCGTTCGAGGAGCGCCGACGCGCGCAGGGTTTTTCCAGCGGCGGCCACGCGCTTGTCGGCGACGAGCCGGGCCGCCTGGGTTCGCGAGAGGGAGAGCTGATCGGCGAGGAAGCGGTCCAGCCGCTCCGTCACCGCGACGACGATGGAGAAGGATACCGTCACGCCGGTCACGGCGTGGCGGCTCCAGCCTCCTTCGCGGTGTCAGGGGGAGGTTGCGGCACCGGAGCGGTGTGCGTCACGTGCCGGCCTTCCAGCCAGAGCGAGACCGCCAGCGCGATCGCTCCGATGGTGATGGCCGAGTCCGCGACGTTGAAGGTCGGGAAACGGTGGGAGCCGATGCCGACCTCGATGAAGTCCACGACTCCCTGCGCCGACCGGATCCGGTCGAGCAGGTTGCCCGCCGCGCCGCCACAGACCAGGGCGAGTGCCAGCAGACGGAGCTTGTCCCCGGGCTTGGTCGCCCGCACCATCGCGCCCAGGACCACCAGCGCAATCAGCGCCAGGACGAGGAAGATCCAGCGGGAGGCGGGACCGAGGGAGATTCCGAACGCGGCGCCTTCGTTGTAGACCAGCCGCAGGACGGCGAAGTCCCCCACCACCGGACGCGGACGCGTCGCCAGCGCGCTGGCCGCGATCAGCTTGGTGGTCAGGTCGGCGGCGACCACCCCAACCGCGGTGAACCAGAAGAGCCGGCGATCAGCGTCGCTTGCCATCTTCTTCCTTCGCCTTGCACTTGATGCACAGGCGCGCGTGAGGCAGCGCGTCGAGCCGGTCGAAGCCGATCTCTTCACCGCACTGCTCGCACCGGCCGAACTTCTCGGGCGTGCGGTAGAGCCGCCGCAGGGCCTCGTTCACGTGCCAGAGATACCGCCCCTCCTGCGACGCGAAGAGGAAGGCCTTCTCTCGCTCCATCGCATCGGTGCCCTGATCGGCCATGTGGAAGGAGTAGCTCGACAGATCGCCGTTGGCGCTCTGCAGGCTCGAGTTGAAGGACTCGTCGTAGTGCCCGAGCTCCTTCATGACCCGGGCGCGCTCCTCGAGCAACCGCTTCTCGAGATGCGCGAGCTGCTTCTTGTTCAATCCGTTCTTGCTGCTCTTCGTGCTGGCCTTCGTCGGCATGTTATCGCGTGCCCTTTCTTCCCTCGTGGCGTCGCACGGCGAGGGTCACCGTGCGTCCGTCGATGTCGACGTCTCTGCGCTGGTCCGCTTCCGTCAGCGGACCGAACACCAGCTTCTTCGCCAGCGTTTCTCCGGCGATGAAATCCCGATACGCTTCACAGGCGGCCACCAAACCGGCATCGCCCGAAATTCCCAGCTCGATCCTCGTCGTGTACTCATACCCCGCATCCTTGCGGAGTCGCTGCACCCGGTTCACCACCTCCCGCGCCGACCCTTCCTGTTCCAGGTCGGACGTGAGATGCGGATCGAGCGCCACCACGTACGGTCCGGCGGATTGCACGACCCAGTCGCTCGTGACTTCCCGGGTGATCGTGACGTCTTCGGGGGTGACGTCCCACTCCCCCACGCGCACCGTTTCCCTACGCTCGAGCGCCTGCAGCTGTTCGCTCCCCAACGCCGCGATTGCCTCGACCACTTTGGGCGTGTCCTTGCCGTACCGAGGCCCAAGGCTCCGGAAGTTGCCCTTCCCCTTCAAGCTCACGAGATCGTGATCCGATTCGACCACTTCCACCTGTTTCACGTTGACTTCAGAGGCCAAGATATCTAACAGGTCTGCCAAGGCCGGGCCCTTCACCGAGGCCGGTACCGCCACCTGGAGGCGTGCCAGGGGCTGGCGGACGTTCAGGCCCTTCTCCTGCCGTCCGGCGTGGGCCAGGGACGCCAGCCGCCGTACCGCCGCCATCGCGTCCATCAGCCCCTGATCCCGGCGCCCGCGATCCCCCGGGAACGGCGCCAGGTGGACGGAGGTTCCAGTCAGGGCCCGGTGGAGCCAATCCGACAAGAAGGGTGCCGCGGGCGCGAGCAGCCGCGCCGCGCCGGTCAGGGCTTCGTGAATCGCCTCGAGGGCCAGCGGGTCGGTGGCGCGGTCGGGCGCCCAGAAGCGGGGCCGATTCCGGCGGACGTACCAGCGGGACAGATCTTCTGTGACGAAATCCATGATGGCGCGCACACCCGCCGTCACGTCGTACCCGCCCCACGCCTGCCGGACCGCCGCCACAACCTCGTCGAGTCGCGCCAACAGCCAGCGATCCACCAGAGGCCGCTCCTCGAACGGCACTTCCTTGCCTTCCGCCGGCGGCGTCCAGTCCTCGGCGTAGCGCGCGAAGAAGTCGTACGTCGAGCGCAGCGTATTGAGGAAGCCGCCCGCGAGCTCGGGGATCTGCTTCGCGTCGAACCGCTTCGGCAACCAGACCTGGCTCTGTCCGAGCAGATAGAGGCGGATGGCGTCGGCGCCGTACTGCTCGATGGCGGACCATGGGTTCACGACGTTCCCGCGGCTCTTCGACATCTTCTGGCCCTGCGCATCCAGCACCAGCTCGTTCACGATGACGTGCTTGAACGCCGGCGCGTCGAACGTGCCCGCCGCGATCGCGAGGAGCGAGTAGAACCACCCGCGCGTCTGGTCCACGCCTTCGCAGATGTAATCCGCCGGGAAGTGCGCCTGGAAATCCGCGGCGTGCTCGAAAGGATAGTGCCACTGCGCGTACGGCATGGAGCCCGAGTCGAACCAGGCGTCGATCACCTCGGGCACCCGGCGCATGGTCCCGCCGCAGGTCGCGCAGGTCCACGTGTACCCGTCGATGTACGGCTTGTGCGGGTCGAAGTCTTCGGGCAGGTCCCTCCCCCACCGCGCCGCGAGATCCCCGTACCCGCCGATGACGTCCCGGTGCTCGGGGGTACGGTCGCACTCCCAGACGTTGAGCGGCGTGCCCCAATACCGGTCGCGGGAGAGCGCCCAGTCGACGTTGTTCTCCAGCCAGCCGCCGAAGCGGCCGCTCCCCACCTCGGCCGGATGCCAGTCCACCTGCGCGTTGAGCTCGATCATCCGCGCCTTGAACGCCGTGGTCCGGATGAACCACGAGCTCTTGGCGTAGTAGATGAGGGCCGAGTCGCACCGCCAGCAGAAGGGATAGGTGTGGGTGATGGGCTTGGTGTCCAGCCACCGGCCGTCCTTCTTCAGCCGCTCGATCACCAGCCGGTTGGTTTCCTTGTCGGTGACGAGCTTGCCCTCGATCTCGGGCCACCGCGTCCCGGTGAACGTCCCGTCGAGGGCGACCGGATTCACGAAGGCGAGACCGTACTGTTGCGAGACCGCGTAGTCGTCGGCACCGAAGGCCGGCGCCATGTGGACCAGCCCCGATCCCTCCTCCGCCGACACGAACCCGCCGGCCACCACGACGCCACGCTGTCCTTCCTGCGGCAGGGGCACCACCTCGAGCGGGCGCGTATACCGGAGTCCGATGAGATCGCGCCCCAGGAATCCCTTCACCCGGGTGCCCGACGTGAGCGGCTTGCCGCCCACGTGGATCGACGGCGCGAGCGCGGAGGACGCGATGTACCGGACCCCGTCCAATTCGTACTCGCCGTATTCGAGATCGGGGTGCACGGCGACCGCGACGTTGGCGAGCAGCGTCCACGGGGTCGTGGTCCAGATCACCAGCTGGCGATTCGGTTCCTTCTCGAGGGGGAACGAGACGAAGACCGAGTTGGTCTGGACGCTCTCGTACCCCTGTGCCAGCTCGTGCGACGACAGCGCCGTGCCGCAGCGCGGGCAATACGGGAGCACCTTGTACCCGCGATAGAGCAGCGCCTTGTCATAGAGACGCCGGAGCAGCCACCAGACGGTCTCGATGTAGTCGTTGGAGTACGTGACGTAGGGATGCTCGTAGTCGAGCCAGTATCCCACCCGGTCGGAGAGCGACTCCCAGTCGGTCTTGTAGGTGAAGACCGAATCCCGGCAGAGCTTGTTGAAGGCCTCCACGCCGTACGCTTCGATCTGCTTTTTGCCCGAGATCTGCAGCTGCTTTTCGACTTCGATCTCCACCGGCAGGCCGTGCGTGTCCCACCCGGCGATGCGGGTGACGCTCTTCCCCTGCATCGACTGGAAGCGGCAGATCAGATCCTTGATGGTGCGCGCGAAGACGTGGTGAATCCCGGGGCGGCCGTTGGCCGTGGGCGGCCCTTCGAAGAACACAAAAGGCGGCCCGTAGCGCGCAATTTCCTGGACCCGGGGAAAGAGGCGCTCGTGCTTCCAGGTCGCGAGGAGCTGTTTCTCCAGCGCGTCCGCGGTGAGGTCGGTGGGCAGCTGCGGGTACGGCATCAGGTGCGAAGCGGGTTCAGCGGTTCCCTCACCCGTCCTGCCGTTCCAGCGCCCGCAGCTCGGCGGCCTGACGCTCGAGGAGCGCCCGGAACCCCGCCAGGTATCCCTGGAATTGCCGCTGCACCTCGGCCACCCGCTCGCGGATGTCCGCCTCGGCCTTGCGGGCGTCGTCCGTGATCGTCCGCGCCTCCGCCTGCGCCTCGCGGTTGATCACCTGCGCCTCGCGCGCCGCCGTCTCCCGGGTCTCGGCCCGGAGCTGCTGGGCGGCGACGAGGGCCTCGTTCATCGCGTTCTCGCGTTCCCGGAACACGCGGAGCTGTTCGGTGAGCGCGGACACCCGCTCTTCGAGCACCGAGCGCTCCCGAATCACTTTCTCGAGCTCGTCGGCCACCCGCATGCGGAATTCCTCCACGCCTGCGGGATCGTATCCGCGCAGCGTGCGCCGGAACTCCTGGCGCCGGATGTCGAGCGGCGTGAGCGCGAAGGCGGCTTCGGGAGCTTCGGGCGAACCGGTCACGTCGTCCTCGCTCCGAAGAGGGCGGTACCCAAGCGGATCAGCGTTGCTCCCTCTTGCACTGCCGTACCGAAGTCGCCGGACATCCCCATTGAGAGGGTCTGCAGCCATGTGCCGTCCTCCTTCAGTCGATCGCGGATCTCCCGGAGTCCCCGGAAGGCCCGACGTTGGATCGCTTCGTCGTCGGTGAGCGGTGCCATCGCCATCAGCCCGTCCACCGTCAGGCTCTCGAGCTGCGTCAGCCGCCGGACCAGCCCCGGGACCTCCGCCGGCTCGCATCCACTCTTCTGCGACTCACCCGCCACGTTCACCTGCACCAGTACGCTCAGCCTCACCTTTTGTGCCGAGGCCCGGCGATCCAGCTCCTCGGCCAGCTCCACCGAGTCCACCGACTGCACCGAGACGAACTTCCCCGGCACGAACTTCGCCTTGTTGCGCTGGAGGTGGCCGATCAAGTGCCACTCCGCACCGCGGCACTCCGGGTGCTCCATCTTCTCCAGCGCTTCCTGTACCCGATTCTCACCTACGCCGGTCAATCCCGCATCAAGCGCCGCCTTTACGGCGTCGGGCCCGAACCCCTTCGTGACGGCGAGCAC
>DASUBP010000275.1:0-4034 GCA_035763205.1 Gemmatimonadales bacterium | reverse complement strand
GACCACCCAGCCCCGCGGTACCGTCAGCCGTACGTCGTAGTCGGCGTGGTCCATGTACAGCTCGGCTTCCAGGAGGTACGGATCCGCCACCCAGCCGTCGACGTCGTCGTACACGGCGATTTCCGGATACCAGTAGCCCTGAAAGTAGACGTGTCCGTCATGCCCCTCGCGTCCATCGGCCGGCGCCGGAGCGGGCGAGTAACTCCAGTTCACCTCGAGCCGGAGTGAGTCTCCCGACTTGAGCGGCGTGCCCAGGGGGATCCACATCACGGTCCCGTCGACGACGTACTGCCCGGGCTGAGGAGGCTGCTCCGGGGGCGCCGTGATCGGCACCGCCGCGGGCCGGGGTTCGAGGACCAGAGCGCGGCCGTCGAGGGCGACCCGGCTGAGGGTCACCCCGCCGGTGATGGGTACCGGCTGGCGCCGCGGGACGCCGGGCGCGAACACGTTCTGGCGCAGATGTACCGCGATCCGATCGAGCGCATCCGGAGCATGGTTCACGTATACGACCGTTTCCCGCCCGGTCACCCGATTTTGGATGGGGTCGAGCGTCGCGGCGATCTGGTAGCGAGGATGCTGGACCCAGTACTTCGGTCCCGGAGCACCGGTGCGGGTCCGAGTGCCGTTCGCCACGGCCCGGGTGAATCCCGGCGTTTCGTAGACCGGGCCGGGCAGAGGGCGGGGACCCTGGGCCGTCACCGTGGGATCCACACTGGGGGCGGGACGGGTCTGCGACGACAACGACATGGCTGTCGCAGACAGGAACGCGAGCGAAAGTACGGCGATGCGCACGACGCCTCCTGAAGAAGGGTTCCACGGGTGCCACCCTTAATTTGACGGGGTCGCTCTCCGTCTGCACTATCCCTGCCGCTCATATGCCATCATTCGCGCCCCAAAGACGTGCGGCTGCGGCAGTCCTGCTCGGCCTCGCCGTGGTGACCTGCACTCGTGACCTCGACGCGCCCAGAATTCCAGCGCGCATCGAGCTCGCGCCGCGCTTCGTGACTGGCGCCACCCCTCCGGGGAACGCGCTGGCGGTCGACCAGGTCCGGGCCCAGGTGGTGCGCCACTCGACGGCGGAAGTCGTCGTCGACAAGACCTACCCGTTCACCTCCGGGACGTCTCTTCAACTCAGCATCAGCTTCTCCCTGACCCAGCCGACCGACACGTTCGACGTCTTCCTGGACTACGAGCGCGGTACCGAGATCCTGTTCAGTGGATCGCAATCGGTCGTGGTGACGGGAGGCGTGACGCCGGCGCCGGTCCCGCTTCCGGTGGGATACGTGGGACCGGGCAAGGGCGCCACGAGCATGACCATCGGCCCGCGTGATACCGTCCTCACCTCGGGCGATCCCTTGCAGCTGCGCCTCACGGTGCTCGACACGGCGACCCCCGATTCGCTCTACGTCGGCTGGGGAACGAATTCCGGCAGCGTCGCGGTCGATCCTGCCGGGCGCCTGGTCGCGTCCATCACGCGGGGGACGGTGACCGTTCGCGCCATATCCCCAACCCCTCCTGGCCTGAGCGACTCGACCACCGTGCGGATCGTCCCGAAGCCGGCCGCCATGGTGAAAGTCTCCGGCGACGGCCAGACCGGCGTCGCGAGCCAACCGCTGCCGCTGCCGCTGGTGGTGCAGGTGAACGGTTCCGACAACCTCGGAGTGCCGGGCGTCACCGTGACGTTTGCGGCACTCTCGGGCGGTGCGGTGGACAGTGCCCAGGTGGTGACCGACTCGCTCGGTCGCGCCTCCACCGGTGTCACCCTCGGCCCGTCGACAGCGGCGCAGAGTTTCTCGGCGACCGCCGGCGCGTTGTCGGTCACGTTCGGCGCCACGGGGAGTGCGGCGCCCCCCAAGACATGGACGGGCGCGGTATCGAGCGACTGGGGCACTGCGGGGAACTGGAATCCGGCGGGAGTTCCGACCGCCACCGACAGTGTCATCGTACCGCCGGGCACGGCCAATTCGGCGGTGATTCGCGCAACCGCTTACTCGGTGGCCGGTCTGTCGATCCAGTCCGGCGCGATCGTCACGATGGATACCGCGTCGCTCCTGGTGAACGGATCGTTCACACAGGCCGGCACGTTCACGGACCCGAGCGTCTCGAGTGCCCTCTCGCTGAACGGAACCGGAAAGACACTCGCCGGGTCGATCCCGATCCTGGCCACGACGGTGATTGGGACTTACGCCGTGACCGGCAACGTGCTGGCGTCGACGCTGCAGGTGACCGGCGGCCTTACGCTGGGCGGCCACACGTTGACGACGACCGGCGCCTTCGGCACCGCGGGGACCGGCGTGATCACCATGACCAACGCCGCGGATTCGCTGGTGGTGCAGGGGACGGCCGCCTTCGCCGGCGGAGTGGAGACGGGGCACTTGACCGCGGGCACGTTCGTGCTCGCCGGGAACTTCGCGGTGACGGTGCACAGTGGGTTTGATGCCGGCCCCTCTCACCTGACCGTCTTCAACGGGTCCGCGACGCAGAGTGTGGCGGTCTTCGACACGACGCACTCGAACCAGTTCGGGTCCGTGGAATTCCGGAACAAAGTGGGCGTGGTCTTCGACCAGCTGACCGGCGTCAACGGCAACGCCCGACTCGATACCAGCGCAGTGGTCACGAGCACGGACACCACGTACGTGGGCGGGGGCATGGCCTTGAATGGCGGCCTGACCACCTTCCCGGCGAGCCTCCTCAGGGTCGGGGAGCTGTGGGTCAATACGACCTTCAATGCCGGCGGGACCTACGCGGTGACGGCGACGATTTTTACCGGGAACGGTCAGACGGTTCCCACCGGCGTGACTTTCCCATTCCTGTACTGCAATGGCGCCAATGTATCGGTGGGATCGGGGGTGACGGTCGGGACCCAGTTTGCGGTTCAGGCGGGGACCACCACGCTGAGCGGCGACTTCTCGGTTCCGGCGAACACGTTCATCCAGTTCACCGGCAAGCTCGTGCTGAACGGCCACGCGTTCTCCACCGGGGGCGATCTGTCGATCACCCAGAGCGCCCTGCTGCAGATGACCAATGCTGCAGACAGCCTGTACGTCTTCGGGAACGCGTTCTTCGAGGGCGGTAACGAATCCGGGCTCATGACCGCCGGCTTGTCGTTGTTCTTCAACAACTTCACGGAGGGGAGCGGAGACCCGCAGGCGTACGCTCCCTCAGGATCTCACATCGACGTGTTCGTGGGTGGCGGGACGCAGACCATCTCGTTCGGTCACCCGGGCGGCGCCGGCGCCTCTCACTTCCAGGGGTTTGCGGTCGACAATCCCCAGGGTGCGCTGCACATCGCCTCGGACGTCTATCTCATGGGCGGGTACGCCTACGTGGCCGGGGTGCCGAAGATCGTGCATGGGGGCGGACAGGTGGTTCACTATGCCAGCCTGAACGTTACGGGCGTGACGTTCGACAATGTGGCGATCGCCTACGACGCGGCACTCGGCGGGAACAACCTGATCGCCCTCGACTCGGTGACGTTCGAGAACTACAACGTGAACTCGGCGACGCCCTTGATCGATATCACCAGTCCGGGCAACACTGCGAGTCCAGGGACGTTTTTCCTCTTTAACAACATGACGTTCAACACGGACATCACGGGTGCTGGAGGATCGGGCACCTATTTGCGGGTGACCGACTCGAACGCCGGTGATGGGAACGTCCTGACCATCGACATAAACAGCGGATTGGTGGTTACGGAGGGGATGGCGCACACCATCCTGGCCGGCGGCGCCGTGGTCAACTGGGCTCAGCCGTAGCCGCGGGTTCAGCTGACCGGGTTCGCACGCGCGAAGCGGGACAGGGTGGGGGCTTCGAGCCGGGGGCCGCGGTAGGCGGTGACGTCTCCGAAGCGCCGGTGTGATTCCCAGTCCGCCCGAGCGGCCGCGATCTCGTCCGGCGTACGGGCGACGAAGTTCCACCACATCAGGATGGGTTCCGGAAACGGGGGGCCGCCGATCAGGAGCAGGCGGCCTCCCCTTTCGCTTTTCAGGGCGATGGTCGTCCGCTGAGTGCCGAGATAGTAGAGGCGCCGCGGC
>DASUBP010000274.1:0-11883 GCA_035763205.1 Gemmatimonadales bacterium | reverse complement strand
GTGCCGCTTGATGCGCGCGCCCTGGAAGATGGGCTTCTCGTCCCAGTCGAGGCCGAGCCAGGTGAGGCCGTCGAGGATGACCTGGGTGTGCTCGTCGGTGGAGCGCTGCTTGTCGGTGTCTTCGATGCGCAGCAGGAACTGTCCGCCGACATGGCGGGCGTAGAGCCAATTGAAGAGGGCGGTACGGGCGCCGCCGACGTGAAGGTATCCGGTCGGCGATGGGGCGAAGCGGACGCGAGTAGTCAAGGAGGTCAGGGGTCAGGGGTCGGGGGTCAGGGTCGCCGTGCCTGATCCCTGGCACCTGGTCCCTGATCCCTGCAGTTCACGGAGGAGGGGGGATTCGAACCCCCGATAGGGCTATTAGGCCCTATAACGGTTTAGCAAACCGCCGCCTTCAGCCACTCGGCCACCCCTCCCGACAGACTTCATCAACGAGGGGAGCAGTTTAGCCGGGGGTGTGGGGAGACACAAGACGCAGGGGACCAGTACTTCAGCGAACGATCAGGACTCCGTGCATCTGCGTATGAAGTACGCAGTGGTAGGGATAGACGCCGGGACCGCCCATCGTGAGGGTCCACTGCGTCTGGGGATATTCACGAGTTACGCCGCCCACCGGCGCGAACTCCATTTCCTGCAACCCAGAGGGGGCGACGCTGTCCGCCTGGATCAGGTGATACTGGGAGCTCTCGTTCTTCCACTCGATGGTCGTCCCGTGTGTGATCGTCACGGTGTCGGGCACGAACTGGTAGTTGTCGTTGATGATCACCAGGGTCGTCGGGATACTGAATGGATCACTGCAGGAGAGGCCGGAAACGGCTATGACGGCGAGTAAGAAGATTGTCCGACTCATACAATTGCCAACCTACCCAAACTTGACGCCGGCATCAAGAGCCGTAGCATAGTGGAATGTCTCAGGCCGTCAGGTGGTTGCTCCGTGCCGGGGTCGGGGGGATAGCCGTCGCAGCCGTCCTCTCCTGCAAGAACGTCGACGAACCGCCGGCGCCCGCGGCCATCGCCGGTTCCTGGCAGTACACCGAAACCCTGGCCGACAATCTGTTCCAGATCACCTGTGCCGATACGGGTGTCTACACGTTCAATCAGGATGGGCCGAAGTTCTCGGGGAACTACGTACAGTCGGGAATCTGCCAGAATCAGGGGACCAAGTTCTTCAACACCGGACATGGGCCCGTCACCGACGGCTCGGTGACCAACGTCCGGCTGCAGTTCACGGCGAGTGATCTCTGCAGCTACACCGGCCAATTGTCGGCTGCGCATGATGCGGTGAATGCGGGGACGGGGATCTGCGACTTTGTGGACTCGTCGACGTCGCGGCACTACTCCATGCAGATCACCTGGCAGATGACCCGGCAGTAATACCCGCGCGCGTCAGTGCGCGTGCCGTCGCTCCGCCCAGCTTCGCCGCTCTTTCCCGACCCGCCGCTCCTCGCCCCGCCGGCTACTGGCCACCCGCCGTTCCCCATTCGTCGCCACCGATTTCGCGGACCGCCGGTCTCCGACCCGGCGCTCGGCGCTCTTGCGGCGTGGAAACAGGGCCCGGCGATCGAACGGACGGCGGCGACGCTCGGTCGGTGCTGCGTGCTTGCTCTCCATGGAGGCAAAAAGTGGGGCCCCGTTTCCGCTCCCGCTAGAGGCCCGGGCCCGTTACTCTTTCGAACCATGCTTCGACATGTGATCGCGGTCACGCTGGCCGGCGTCCCCGTAGTCACGATCGCCGCTCAATCGCCACGTGTGGCGAATCCGGAGCGTCCGACCTACGCCACTCACGCATATGGAGTTGCCCCCGGTTACGTGGAGATCGAGCAGGGGGTCAGTGCCACGGGGATTTCGTCCCTCGCCGAGGGGACCGTCTGGAGCATGGCATTGAAGTTGGGCATCACACCCTCGCTTCAGGCTGAATTCTTTGGCCCCCTCTACGCTCGCACACCCAGCGGTGGCGGCGTGGGCGACCTGGGGCTCTCACTGAAGTTCCGGACCGACTTGTCGGAGAAGTCGGCGCTCGCGCTCATCCCGGCGGCCACCGCCCCCACGGGGAGCGTCGCCAAGGGACTCGGCGCGGGCCGGGCCCTCGGCTCACTTACCGCCGTCTACAGCGTCGATCTTCCCGCAGCGGTGCACGTCGATCTCAACGCCGGCCCCACGGGCCTCGGTGCCGGCGCCACGCAATGGTTCTTCTCCGCGAGCGGATCGTGGGGTGGGAGTACCATCGGCGTGATGGCGGAGTGCTTCGACTTCACGCCCGGTGCCGCCGGACCACGCCTCGCCGGACTGCTCGGGGCCCTGACGGTGCGGGTTGCGCCTTGGGCCGTGATGGATGCCGGGGGGCAGTGGGGCACGACGCGGAGCTCACCGAACGCGCTATTCCTGGGAGTGACGACGAACCTCGGGAAGGCTTTCTAGTCCCGTGGCTTCCTGAGCGCCGCGCGCGGCCGCGCGCGGCGCTCAGGATGACGACTAGTGGACCCAGATCGCACCGATCGAAATCCCCTGGATGTCCCCGATGCCGGCGGAGAGCCGCGCATCAAAGCGCCTGGTGAGCCGGAAGTCGGCTCCCAGTCCGAGGTCGAAGTCGACGTGGCCACCGCCGTCCGCGATGAAGAACGCCGTCGGCTGGACGTACGGCACGATGCTGACCGGCGAGTCCTGCAGGTCGATCCGGCGGCCGAGGGAGAGGCCGACGGGGACGATGAGGGCTGATCCGCCGGAAACCAGGCTCGCGCCCGCACCTACGATCAGCGCGCCATCCAGCGGGAAGTCTTCATTGTGCGAGAGCACGCGCTCGCGGCCCTCGACGCCGATGAGCAGGGCGGTACTGCCGCCGCCACCGGGGGAGAAGAGTCCGCCTTTGAAGCCGATGTCGAACTTGCCGGAGGATACGCGGTAGGCGCCTTCGAAAGCGGTGCCGCCGCCATCGGGGAAGCTCACGAGAACGCCGAACTCCGAGTTCGAGAATGCCCGGTAGGGCGCGTTGAACGTGGTGGTACCAGTGGCTTGTGCGGGCAGAACGGCCGGAAGAAGACCGATCGCACACATGACCGCGAATGCCCAAAGTGTCGTTCGTTTGGACGACATCATCGCTCCTGTCGAAGTTGGATAATCTCCGACAACGGGTACCCGAGGCTCGCGCGCGCGTTCCGGTATTCCCCGACCCCCCTCTCTGTGATTCCTGTCACTTGGTGTTGCGTGGGTGACGCGCTACCGCCAGTGGCCTTCGACCCAATACCACTCGTGGCCATGATGGCGCCAGTGACCGGGCTCCCACGTTCGGTAGCCGCGCTCAATCGGGGCCCAGCGGCCGCCGACCCACATGAAGTCACCACCACTCCACTGCCAGTGACCGGCGATCCAGATGTACCCTGGTGCCGGCGCTACGCCGATGATCTCGACCCGTTCGGGCGGTGGCCGCCGTTCGACGACCACGGCTCCCGGGGGCGGAGGCGGCACACACGCCAGCGCTCCGGCGAGCAATGCTGCTGCAACTGCGAGGAAACACGACTGCATGAGCTTTCTCATCGTCAGGGCTCCGGAAGTAGGAGTCGAGTCCGTGTACCCGACAGACGGGAGAACCGTTCCTGCGTTAAGCCGATGAGAGACCTGCGCGGGGGTGATCAGGGTCACCAACTACTCAAAGGCGTCGAGGAGAAGCGTCAAGGAGAAGCGTCGAGGAGAAACGTCGAGCAGAAGCGTCGAGCAGAGGCGTCTAGGCAGGCACGTACGTCAACCGGATCAAGTCACCGGCGATTCGATCGCTGGCCACCAGGTGCAGGGGCGGCCGGGGGCCGGCGAAGAATGGCGCGCCACCGCCCAGCACGACGGGGTGAAGATAGAGGCGATACTCATCGATGAGCCCGGCCTCGGTCAGGCTGTGCGCCAGGACCGGTCCGCCGACGAGAATCTCGCCGGACCGCTCGGTCTTCAGCTTGCGGATCACCTTCGCGAAGTCATCCGCGACAATCGTGGCGTTGGGGCCGGCCGTCTTGAGGGAACGCGACACGACCCACTTCGGCTGGCTCCGGAAGGCCGCCGCGAATTCGTGGTCCCCCGCGTCCCACTCGGGGAGATCTTCGTCCCAGTAGCGCATGATTTCGTACGTGCGGCGACCGTAGATGAGCCCCGCCGCGCCACGCACCAGCTCGATGAAGTGCCGGAAGGCCGCGGGTGGAGGCGGCCCCAGCTTCGTGTGGTCGACGTAGCCGTCGAGGGACTGGTTCAGTCCGTAAACCAATTTTGCCATGCTGCTAATCTCCGTTTCACGGAGGGCACAGGACTCGAACCTGTAAGGGCTTGCGCCCAGCGGTTTTCAAGACCGCCGCCTTACCAATTAGGTCTAGCCCTCCCGAATCGTCATCCTAGGGGGCAGAGCCCCCTCCCGTCAACGGAGCGCGGTGGGGCTGCTCCCGATCGAGGTATTCCGGAATACCGAGTCCGCCATGGCCGAGAGTCTGGCCGCGAGCGCCGGGTTCTTCTTCTGCAGGACGTTCGCGAGGCTCTGATCCATCACGCCGTACGTATAAAGAATCCCCTCCGACGGGCGGTCCACCCAGCCGCGCGGCCGCGGCCGCGTCGTGGTCGCGTGGTGATAGAGCTCCGTGAGCAGGGCCGTGGAGCGGGGGAGGTTCACGTACCCCATGTCCTGCGTCAGCACCACGCTGTCGCTCGCCACGATCGGCGCCGGCATGAGCTTCCGCGCAAAGCCCTGACCCTCGAGGTAGGCGGACAGGCCGAACTGGTCAGGGTAATAACCGGTCGTCCGCGAGAAGTAGATCGGCCGCTTGCCCATCTGATCGCGGATCACCATGAGCGTGACGATGTCCGCGCGCTCCAGGTAGTCCTTCCCGAGGTACTGGGGATCCACGATGATGGGAATGGTTCCGAAGTGCAGCATGGACCGCTGCTGCACCGGATACACGGGCGGAATGGCGTCGACCTGCTCCGGCGTCGCGGCGATCGGCGGGCCCGACGGCTTGATCCACGTGTGTCCCTTGTAGATCGGCAGGGCGTTGGTGGTGTCGAAGTCGGCCAACGGCCGCCGCTGCATCTGCCGCAGGTACCAGTCGGTGTTGCCGAGCGACAGGTTGAGCACGGTCACATCCTGACGGACGTGCTCGACCTCCTGGGCGTACCACAAGGGGAAGGTGTCGTTGTCACCGGCCGTCACGAGCACGCCGTACGGCTCGACCGACTGCAGGAGATCCACCGCGAAGTCACGCGCGAGGGTCTCGCCGTGCCGGGAAGCGGTCAGGCGGTTGGCGAAGAGGGGCACCACCGCGATCAGCAGAACCGGACTCGCGAACGCCCAGCGGCGGGCCTCGCTCGGCTCCCGCACCTTGAGCCCGTCCTGCAGCCACTCCATGACGGTGGCGAGTCCCATGCCCACCCAGATGCCCCAGAGCGCGAACGAACAGATGAAGAAGTAGTCCCGCTCGCGAACCTCGCGGGGGATGCAGTCCCCGGTCGGCACGGGACCGCACGTGGGTTTCGCAGCGTCCCACGAGAATCCGTACTTGAAGTTGAGGTACGAGATCAGGAGGATGGTCAGCGTGAGCATGAGGACCGTCATCGCGATCGCGTGCCGGCGATTGGCGTACCAATGGCGGATCGCGCCCAGGACGCCCAGGACGCCGAACACCACGGCGAGGGCGGCCTCGTAGCTCTGCCGCAGGTCATGTCCCCACTGCCAGGTGAAGTACTGCACCCACATGCCGAGCTGGGCGCCGAAGCTCGCCTGCCGCTCGGTGACCGCCGGTTTGCCGTACTGCGCGCGGGTCAGGACATCCCTCAGCGCCGGCCACGTGGTCGGTTCCCCCTCGTTGATGGGAGGGAAGTGCGCGGCGCGAATGGGCAGGAACACGTAGACGGACAGGCCGATGGCCGTGACGGCCAACGCGACCAGGGCAAAGCGCCAGTTCTTGGTATAGAGCGTGAAGACGAAGGCGAGGGCGAAGATCGCGAGCCCCGCGATGACCATCCCCATGCTCTCGAGCCCGGTGCAGACGATCACCGTGAACACCGCCGAGAAGGCGAACCACTGCCCCCATTCGGCGTTGCGGCCGGCATCGGTGGGCGCGCGGTTGGTCATGAGGGGGGGGAACAGGAGCACCACCACCACCGGGCCCACGAGCACACCCATCATGTGGTTGGTGGAGGTCAGCGCGAGCAGGTACACGATCGCGAGCAGGTGGTGATCGTGCGCCTCGCCCGCGGGTTGGTCATCCCAGCGGACGATCAGCCAGAGAATCAGCGCGATCGAGAGGAGCGAAAGCGTGTAGACCTTCTCGTTCACCACCGACTGGTTCCACACGGTGAACGCGGTCGCCGCCACGATCGCGCCCGCGAGGGCGCAGAGGCGCCGGGGCAGCTGCAGCGGGACGATGTCCCGGAGCCAGCGCTCGCCGATCAGGAACCAGCACCCCGCCGCCACCGCGCTCGTCGTCGCCGCGAAGAGGTTGATGCGCGCCGCATATCCCGCCATCAGCGGGAAGAAGCCCCAGACGTGCGCCATCATGGTGAAGAGGGGATTGCCGGGCGGGTGGGGAATGCCCAGCACCTTCGCGGCGGCGATGTATTCCGACGTGTCCCAGAACTGCGTCGTGGGGGCGAGCGTCAGGATGTAGAGCACCAGCGTACCGACGACCACACCCAGGGCCATCAGGTACGGCGGGCGCTGCGCGTCAGTCGTGGTCGTGGCCGTCGCGGTCGTCTCGTCCATTGCCGGTCAGGTTGAAGAGGCTTGTAAGCTAATCATCCCCTAGGGTGTCGGCGGTGCCAGCTGGAACTGGTACCGCGTATTCCGGAGGATGGCGACCGCCGTGTCGTACGCCTGCTGGGCCCGTTTCTGATCGGTCTTCGCAAGGGCCTCGGCGACGGTGTCGTAGGTGATGATGTACGGGACCAGGATGTTCTGGGATGCTCCGTCCACCCAGCCCTTGGGACGGTACCGGGCGGCACTGGTGCCATGATAGACGTCGAAGGCCAGCGTGACGGTGAGGGGAATGTTGGTCAAGCGGCCCTGCACCGGGCTCATTTTGATGCTGTCGTTCGCCACCACCGGCGTCGTCATCAGGTGACGGACCATGCCCTCGGTCACCAGATAGGGCGACAGTCCCAGCCGGTCTCCGTAGTCGGCGGTCGTGGTGGAGAAATAGATCGGCCTCTTGCCGAGGTCTTCCTTGATCATTTCGTAGACCGCGAGATCGATGCGGGTCAAATAGCCCGGATTGGGGAGTGACCGCGGATCGAGGGTGATGGCGAGCGGTCCCAGCTTTCCGCTCACGGGCTGCGGGACGCTTTCCACTTCCGGCAACGTGTCGCTGGGCGTCGTGTAGAGCTTGGTGAACCAGGGGCCCGGCTTGGTCCACGTCCGGTTGCGGAGGAATGCCGGACCCGCCGCCGCGTCGTAGGTCGGCAGTGGCCGGTTCTGGGCCTGCTCGAGGTACCAGTTGATGTTGCCGAGGGAGGTCACGATGACCGTGACGTCCGGGCGGACGTGATCGACTTCCTGCGCGTACCAGAGCGGGAACGTGTCGTTGTCGCCGCCGGTGATGATCACCGCGTACGGTTCGAGCGAGTTCAAGAGATCGTGAGCGAAGTCCCGGGCCATCGTCTCACCGCTGCGGGGCGCGCTCAGGTGATTGGTCCACAGAGGAATGAGCGCGAGCGCCGCCACCGGTGACACGAGCAGCCACCGCTGCGGGGCGGCGGGCACACGGGCTTGCAGGCCCTCCTGGAACCACTCCATGAGAGTCGCCAGACCCATCGCGACCCACACGCCCCAGGCCGAGTACGACACGATGAAGAAGTAATCCCGCTCGCGCACCTCACGGATCAGCTGCTGGCCCGGGAACTCGGAGTACCCGTACTTGAAGTTGAGATAGAAGATGAGAGCGATGGTCACCGTGAACATGAGGGTGATCATCGCGATCGCCTGCCGCCGTTCCGCCATCCAGTGGCGCACGGCGCCGAGGAGACCGAGCACGCCGAAGCCGATCGCGAACAGGCCCTGCGCGCGGTCGGTCAGGTCGCGGCCCCACTGCCACGTGAAGTACTGGAGCCACATGCCGATTTGCGCGACAAACGTCGCCTGCCGGTCGGTCACCGATGGCTTGCCGTACTGCGCGCGGCCGAGCACGTCGGAGAGCGCCTGCCAGGTCTGGGGGTCCCCTTCATTCATGTAGGGGTGGTGCATGGCCCGCAGGGGCAGGATCAGGTACACGGTCAAGGCGACGAGCACCGCCACCGCGGAGGCGACGAGCACGCGAGGGCTGAACATCACCCGCCAGTCGACCATCAGCACCAGCGCGAGCACCGCGGGACCCGCCAGCAGGCCCATCTGGTGGTTCGCGGTCGTCAGGATCAGGAGATAAACGATCAGCACGATGAAATTGTCGCGACGCGCGCCGGGACCCTGATCGGACCAGCGGATCGCCAGCCAGAGCACCAGCGTGATCGTGAGGAGGGAGACCGTGTAGACCTTCTCGTTCACGACGGACTGGTTCCACACGGTGAAGGCCGCGGCGCCGGCGATGGTGCCGGTAAAGGCGGCGATGCACCGCACGACGCGGACGGGCACGATGGGCTGGAGCCACCGCTCGGTGATCATGAACCAGAGCCCCGCGGAGCAGGCACTGGTGAATGCGGCGAAGAGGTTGATCCGCTTGCCGTAGTCGGCGGCGAGGGGGAGCAATCCCCACACGTGCGCGAGGAGTACGAAGAGCGGGTTCCCCGGGGGGTGCGGAATCCCGAAGCCGTGCGCGGCCGCCATGTACTCGGGGGCGTCCCAGTACTGCACCGTGGGCGCCAGCGTCAGCAGATACAGCCCGAACACCACGAGGGCTGTGAGGGCGCCAATGCCGTAGGGGGGCCTGGCGTCGCGGTCGTTCATAGGCTCAGAGTCTCCGCTTAGTGTCGGAACTGCCGGGTACCGGTCAGCACCATCGCGATGCCGTGCTCGTCCGCGGCCCCGATGACTTCAGGATCCCGCACCGATCCGCCGGGCTGGATGACCGCCCGCACGCCGGCGGCGGCCGCCTCGTCCATGCCGTCCCGGAAGGGGAAGAACGCGTCGCTCGCGAGGACGCTCCCTTTCGGATCATGCCCTTGTTGCCGGGCTTTGTGGACCGCCAGGAACGAGCTGTCCACACGCGACATCTGGCCCGCGCCGATGCCGATGGCGGCCTCGCCCCGGGCCAGGAGAATCGCGTTGGATTTTACTACACCGACGGCCGCCCAGGCGAAGCGTAAATCCCGCCACTCCGCGTCGGTCGGCTTGCGCTTGGTCGGCACCGTCCACGCCTTCTCGGCGTCGGGCGCGCCGGGCCGGAAGCGTTCCTGGACCAGGAATCCGCCCCGCACGCGCTTGTAGTCCCAGGTAGGCGAGGCGTCGGGCCGGGGCAAGGTAATCACGCGGATGTTCTTTTTCTCCCGGAACACCGCCAGGGCGTCATCCGCCACCGCCGGCGCCACCACCACCTCCACGAACAGGTCCCGCATCGCCTCGGCGGCGGCCCGGTCCACCGTGACGTTGTACGCGATCACGGAGCCGAATGCTGATTGGCGGTCGGTGGCCAGCGCGCGCTGATAAGCCTCCGCGGCGGACCCGCCGAGCGCCAGCCCGCAGGGAGTGGTGTGCTTGATGATGGCGCAGGCGGGATGCTCGGAGTCCCACGGCAGGACCGAGCTGACCGCCGCGTCGACGTCCAGGAGATTATTGAACGACAGCTCCTTGCCATGGAGCTGAACCATGTCCCGCATCCCGCGCGCCTCGTCCGTCACGTAGAGGGCCGCCGGCTGATGCGGATTCTCCCCATACCGCAATGACTGCTGCCGCTCGAGCACCAGCGCCACGGAGGGTGGAAAGGGCTCACCGGCGCGGGTCGCGAGATAGTTCGTGATCGCCGCGTCGTAGGCCGACGTATGGGCGTAGACCTTGGTGGCCAGGCGGCGCCGCTCGTCCGCGGGCACGCCGCCGGCCTTGAGGGCGGCGATGATCCCGGTGTAGTCGGCAGGATCCACCACGACGATCACCGCGTCGTGGTTCTTGGCCGCCGAGCGGAGCATCGAGGGGCCGCCGATGTCGATGTTCTCGATGGCGTGCTCGAAGGTCGTGCTCGGCTTGGCGACGGTTTCGCGGAAGGGGTAGAGATTCACGGCCACGAGGTCGATCGCCGTGATGCCGTGCTGCTTCATCGCCGCGAGGTGCCCAGGATTGTCGCGCCGGGCGAGCAGGCCGCCGTGGACTTTCGGATGGAGAGTCTTCACCCGTCCATCCATCATTTCCGGGAAGCCGGTGACCTCGTCGATCGAGATCACCTTCACGCCTTCCTTCCGCAGCGCCTCCGCGGTCCCGCCGGTGGAAACGATCTCCCAGCCGAGCCGCACGAGCTCCTTCGCGAAGTCCGCGATGCCCCGCTTGTCTGAAACCGAGATCAACGCTCTCACCACGCCTCCGCGGTGGCCTGCACGATGTTCGCCAAAGCGGCGACGTCCTTCAAGTCGATCACTTCGGCAGGGGAGTGCGAATATCGCAGCGGCCACCCCATGGCGACGTCCGGCACGCCGAACGGCACGAAGGTCGAGCCGTCGTTGCCGCCGTTGGTGGTGCCGACCTGGATCGGGATGTGGCGCGCGGACGCGATCGCGAGGACCGAGTCGACGAGGGCCGGCGGGGTGACCGAGCTGTTGTCGAGTGCCCGCACGACCGGGCCCTGGCCCAGAGGCTGGTCGGCGAAGTTCTTGGGGTCGAGAGGAGCATCCGACGAGACGAACGTATCGATGGCATAGACCCGTGCCGGCGCGGTACCGAGCGAACGCGCGGCGGCTCTGGCACCGAACAGTCCCGTCTCTTCACGAGTGCTCCAGAGGAAGATGACTTCATGCTTGAGCTGTGCCCGGTCGAGGTGGCGCACCGCGAGGATCAGCGCCGCATCACCGACCCGATCATCGAATGACCGGCCCGTGGCGCGCGTGCCGGCGAGCGTCTGGTAGCTCTTCGGCATCGTGACGGTGCTGCCGACGGTGACGCCGAGCGCTTCGGTGGCGGCGCGGGTGGTGGTGCCGACGTCCACGCGAAGCGTCGAGTGGTTGGGGTCCCCCTCCACGCGGACCAGCGGAGGCTGGTGCCGCAGCTCACGGGGGTCGCGGGGGAGGGAATCGCGGGGCGGAATGACGCCGGGAATGTCCCCGCGCGGCGTGTGGACCAGCGCCGGCATGCCCTCGAAGAGCGATTCGAAAAAGCCGCCGGTTCGGTCGAGCTCCAGTGAGCCATCGGCGTTGATGGCCGTGACCTGGAAGCCGATCTCGTCCATATGCGCGACGTAGACGACGGGCGAGCCGCCAGATCCCACGTGCAGCCACAAGTTGCCGGCGGTGTCGGTCTCCGGTTTCGCCCAGCCGGGGAGCAGGGACTTCACGGCCTCGCGCACCGGGGCTTCGCTTCCCGAGACGCCGTACGTGGGGATCAGTCGCGCCAGGACGGAATCCGCTTCCGCCACCGTGGACTGCGCGTGCGCCGTCGATGCGGCGCACACCAGCGTGACCACGAGGATGGTCTTCACTTGGCGCCTCCCATCCACTGCGCCAGCCGCTGTTCGAGCGCCTGGACGTCGGCCATCATCACCGTTTCCGCCATGGTGTCGCGGTACTTCACCGGTAATGTCGCGGTCAGGGTATCCGCGAACGGGCCCTTGAGAGCGATGACGGCGCTCAGGCCGGGGTCTCCGGCCTGCAGACCCTGGACGGTGAAGCTGACGACGACCGATCCAGTGACCTTGGGGTGAGAGAGCAGGGCGGAGGCGAGCGCGGCGCAGGCCGCATGGCGGCCGGCAGCCGGAGCCGCCATCCCTTCACCATACCGGTGGGGTCGCCGGG
>DASUBP010000273.1:0-4291 GCA_035763205.1 Gemmatimonadales bacterium | reverse complement strand
CGGGACCCTTGGGTACCTGGCCGCACTCCGCTCCCAATTACCTCGACCTCGCCCGCACGTCCACGCAGATCCAGGACCTGTCCGCGCTTTCCTGGGGCACGGCGCTCGTCGGCTTGCCGGGAGACGCGGTCCAGGCGCCGGAGCTGTACGCCACCGGCCACCTCTTCCCCATGCTGGGGGTGACGGCGCAGGTCGGCCGGGTCTTGGGACCTGACGACGACCGCCCCGGGGCGCCGGCGGTGGTCATGATTTCCGACCGGCTCTGGCGGGACCACCTGGGCGGCGATCCGTCGGTGGTCAACCGGTCCGTCATCATCGATGGGGTTCCGCAGACGGTCGTCGGCGTCCTGCCCCACGACTTCCAGATTCCGATTGGCGGGCAATTCATGTCGGCCGACGTCTGGGCGCCCATGCGCTTCGAGCCGAGGCAGCTCACGACCCGGCAAATGAATTACCTCAAGGTCGTCGGCCGACTGGCGCCGGGAGCCACCGTGGCCACCGCCGATGCCGAGATGCGGGGGCTCTTTCAGAACCTCGTAACGACCTATCCCTACCTCAACGGGGATGCCGTCCGCGTCGCACCACTCCGTACCGAAAGCCTGGCTTCGATCAAGACACCGCTGCTGCTCATGTTCGGCGCCGTCTGCATGGTCCTGCTCATCGCGGTAATCAACGTCGCCGCCCTCCTGCTGGCCCGGGGCGTGCAGCGCCGCCGGGAGACGGCCATCCGTGCGGCCATCGGCGCCACCCGCTGGGAGACGATGCGGCCCGCGCTGATCGAGGCGGGGGTTATCGCGACCGTCGGGTTGGTCGGAGGGGTTGGCCTGGCCGTGCTCGGCGTCCGGACCATCGGCGCCCTCGCGGCCGCGCGTTTGCCCCAACTCTCCGGGTTGCACGTCGACCTTCGGGTCCTGGGATTCTCCGTGGCACTCGCGTTCATCGTCGCCCTGGCCTGCGGCGCGGTACCGGCCTGGCGCGGCTCCCGCGTCGACCCGCAGGACGCGTTGCGCGCCGGGAGGGGATCGGGTGGGGGACGGGAGCACCACCGGGCCCTGCGGGGACTGGTGGTGTTCGAGATGTGCCTCTCCCTGGTGCTGCTCCTCGGCGCCGGTCTGGTGCTGAAGGCCTTCGTGGGATTGCTCGACAAGGATCCGGGCTTCGATGCCTCGCGCATTCTCACCATGTCGGTGACGACCTCGGCCCGGGCGTACAACACGACCAATCCCGTGCGGGGGATGCTCGAACCGGCGTTGACCGCCATTCGCAACGTGCCGGGAGTCGAAGCCGCCGCGTCCATCAACATGATGCCCTACCAGAATTGGGGGAACAACTCGAACATCCGCTACGAAGGCATGCCGCCGGACAACCCCAACAGCATGCCGCTCGTCGAACAGCGCGACGTATCCCCGGACTTCTTCGCGGTCACGGGCCAGCGGTTGCTCGCCGGACGACTGCTCCTGCCGACCGACGACGACCGGCCGGGCTCGCCGTCGGTGGTGGTGGTCAACCAGGCGCTGGTGAAGCGGGACTTTCACGGGGGGGATGCCGTCGGGAAGCGCTTCTACACGGGGGATACGACGTTCGCGACCATCGTGGGTGTGGTCTCGAACATCCGGAATTTCGGCCCGGTGTCAGATCCCCAGCCCGAGATGTACTCGACCTATCTCCAGAGCTCCACGATGACCACCAACTTCCCGCTCGTGATCCGGGTGCGGGGCACCACGCCGACGGCGGTGGTCGCCGGGATCCGGGCGGCGGTGCACAGCGTCGATCCGAGCGCCGCGATCGCGGACGTCAATCCGATGTCCGAGGTGATCCTCCGGAGTCTGGGACGGCCGCGCTTCTATTTCAGCTTGCTGGGGACGTTTGCGGCCGTCGCCGTCGCGCTCGCCGTCGCGGGTCTCTATGCCGTCTTGAGCTATGCCGTCATCCAGCGGAACCGCGAGCTGGGCATCCGCGCCGCGCTCGGCAGCTCCACGGCCTCGATCGTCGGCCTGGTGACGCGGGACGGCCTGAAACTGGTGGGGCTCGGCGTGGCGCTGGGGCTCGCCGCGAGTGTGGGGGTCACGCGGCTGATGGTGTTCATGCTGTACGGGGTGAGCCCGCTCGACCCCCTCACGTGGCTCGGGGCCTCCGCCGTGCTGGTGGGGGCGGGTCTGGTGGCTTCGGTGATTCCGGCCTGGCGGGCGTCCCGCGTTGATCCGTTGGTGGCGATTCAGGCCGAGTGAGGCCGCGGGAGGGGTGGGCTGCTCTCACCCCTCCGCGGGCACGGTGAGCTTGAAGCCCTTCGCCTTGAGCTGTGCCGCGAAGCCGGCCTTCTCGACGGCTTTCATGTAGGCTTCGTCCGGCTCCACCTGCTTCTTTTCCACCAGGTCGAGGAGCGCGTCGTTCAGGGTGATCATCCCCAGCTTCTTGCTGGTCTGGATGATGGACGGGATCTGGAACGTCTTGCCTTCGCGGATCAGGTTCGAAATCGCCGGCGTGGTGAGCAGAATCTCCCGCGCCGCCACCCGCCCGCCGCCCACCTTCTTGCAGAGCGTCTGCGCGATCACGCCCTTGAGCGACTCCGAGAGCATGATGCGGATCTGCGCCTGCCGGTCCGCAGGGAATTGATCGATGATGCGGTCCACCGTCGACGGCGCCGTGGTGGTGTGCAAGGTGCCGAACACCAGGTGCCCCGTCTCCGCCGTTTCGAGCGCGATGGCGATGGTCTCGAGGTCGCGCATTTCGCCGACCAGGACGATGTCCGGATCCTCACGGAGCGCCGCCCGGAGCGCCGACTTGAAGCTTTCGGTGTGGACGTGCACCTGCCGCTGGGTGATCAGGCACTTCTTGTTTTCGTGGACGAACTCGATCGGGTCTTCGATCGTGATGATGTGATCGGAGCGCTCCCGATTGATGAGGTCGATGAGCGAGCAGAGCGTGGTCGACTTGCCTGAACCCGTGGGCCCCGTGACCAGCACCAGGCCCTTGGTGAGATAGCAGAGCTTCTGCACCTCGGGCGTGATGCCCATGTCTTCGACGGTGACGACGTTCGCCGGAATCACGCGGAACACGCCGACCGATCCCTTGCGGTCGCGGGCGGCGTTCACGCGGAAGCGCGCGAGCCCGGCGATCTCATACGCGAAGTCCGTATCACCCGACTCCCGCCATTCGACCCGATTCCGCTCGGGCATGATCGACAGCAGGAGGAGATCGAGCTGCTCGCCGGACAGGGGGTCTTCCCCGTGCCGCACGATCTCGCCGTGGGTGCGGAAGATCGGCGGCTCATCCACGCGCAGGTGGAGGTCGGACGACTTGGAGTGCACCAGCGCGTGCAGCAGCTCTCCCAGCTGCCGCTGGGCGCCCTCGAGGCGCGAATCGGCGAACTCGGCGGGCAGTGCCCCGGGGGCGTTCGTCGAGGCTTCCATCGGCGGTGGGGCCACGACGACCGACAACCGCGGCTTCCGGCCACCCGATGGCGACTCGGCGGCCGGCGGGGCAGCGGGCTCTTCGGCGGGCGAATCCGCCATGCCGCTTCCGGCATCGACGCCCGGAGTGATCTGGGCGTGCAGTTTGCCGTTTTTCGGAGTGACACGGACGATGACGAGGCCGGCTCCACCGGCGTACTCGAACGTCGCCCCGGCGCCTTTGCCGATCCGGTCGGCCGCCTCACTGGGTGCCATCTCGGTGAGCAGGGCGTACAGCTGCTTTTCGGTGATCACCTGCTTCGAGAGCTTGGATTGCCGGCCCTGTTTCTCCATCCCCACCGCTTCGTCGGGCACCAGCACCAGCTGCTCGCCGCCGTTCTTCAGAAGGAGATCGATGAAGGGATCGAGACGGGCCATGTCGTCAGTCCGTGGGGCGCGCGTACAGTACGTGCGCGCGGTTCACCAGATGGGTGGCGTGGTTGGTGGTCACGGCGAAGAACGAACCTCCGCCGGCATTGAGGTAGTCGATGGGCCGGGACATCGATTGCGGCAGCACGACCTCCGCGACGCCGTTCCAGACGGTGCCGTCGACCAGCGCGAC
The DNA here is from genome assembly GCA_035763205.1 of Gemmatimonadales bacterium. Lineage (GTDB taxonomy): Bacteria > Gemmatimonadota > Gemmatimonadetes > Gemmatimonadales > GWC2-71-9 > 40CM-2-70-7. The sequence goes on along the minus strand of DASUBP010000273.1, from coordinate 280 downwards.
CTCGAGTCCGATCTCGATCGATCCGGGCGCGGGCTTCCCGCCCGCGGCCGGGATGGTGAGGGCGATGGTCTGGGCCCGCGACACGAGGAGCACTTCCTTCCGATCGTCGGGCAGGAAGGGGAAGAACCCTTCGGGACGGTTCAGCATCTCGAGCGGCGTTTCCGGCCCTTCGCGGGACGGGGCCCGCGCCATCACGAACACGGACCCAGCCCGTTCGCCCCCTTGGGTCAGGAGGAGTCGCGTGTGGATCGATTCGCGAGGGAGAGAGAAACCGCTCACG
>DASUBP010000272.1:0-19212 GCA_035763205.1 Gemmatimonadales bacterium | reverse complement strand
GTCGTCGGAAAGAAGTACAGACCGTCGTCATATCGGACCGACAGGGCTGCCTCCGTGCTATCCCCGGGCCGGACGACCAGCCGGCCGTTCACTGCGCCATTCCGGTAATGATTGTTCACCGGGAGCGATCCGTCCGACGTGAACCGGGACCCGGAAAGCGACCAGCTCGCCCGCTCGTTCCCACCCCCGGCTGACAGAGCGTAGTCGGCACTCCCATACGTGCCGGCATGTGCCGACACCGTTCCCTGCGTCCCTCCCTGCCCGGTCTTCGTGAATATCTGCACGACGCCGGTGACGGCATCCGATCCGTACAGCACGCTCACCGGTCCACTCACCACCTCGATGCGGTCGATGTCGTCGGTCGTCAGATTCGCGTAGTCGAATCCCACGCCAGGCTGGCCTTGCGGCACCCCGTCGACCAGAACCTTGGCGTAGTCGCTCTCACCACCGCGGAGGAAAAGCGAGGTTTGGGATCCGAAGGAGCTGGTCTCCACGACCGCCGCGCCAGGCACCAGCCGAAGGGCCTGCGAGACCGTACGAATCCCCCGGGCCGCAAGATCGGACCCCTTCAACACCGTCACCGACACGGGCAACTGGTCGGCGCGGGTGGGAACTCCGGTGGCCGTGACGACGACCGGCGCCAGCTTGAAGGTGTCGCCCGGGGTTTGGGCGGAGACCGAACGGACGACGATTGCCGAAGCCATCAGAACAACGACACGCATTCCTAACTCCGGTCCGTGGGAAGTTCGCGACGTAGAGGAATCATCTGCGGACGGTCGTCAAAAGCCTGGATCGCGATGGGCCACTCGAATACGCGCTCGACGGTTTCTCGAGTCAGGACCTCACGTGCGGACCCCGACCCGGCGGACGCTCCCCGCGAGAGCAGGAGGACGCGGTCGGCGAAGCGAGCCGCGAGGTTGACGTGATGGGTGATGACCACCGCGGCGAGTTTGCGGCGGTCGACCAGCGCACGTACCCGCTCGAAGAGCTCCATCTCGTGCTTCACATCGAGGGAGGCCGTCGGTTCGTCGAGCACCAGGAGCTGGGGCTCTTGGGCGAGGGCACGCGCTAGGCGCACCCGCTGCTGCTCGCCGCCCGAGAGGGTCTCGAGCCACCGGTCCGCGAGTCCAAGCGCGTCGCACGCCTCGAGCGCGTCCCGGACGGCCTGGTGGTCGGCGCTTCGCGGGGCGGCGAACGGCGGGAGGTGCGGATAACGGCCCAGCATGACGGACTCGCGGGCACGCTGGGGAAAGGTCATCTCCTCCCGCTGCGTCACGACGGCGGCCACCCGGGCCAGCGCCCGTCGATCCCACTCCCCCGCCCTCCTGCCGGACACGACCACCGAGCCGGCAGAGGGCGCGAGGGTGCCGAGGGCCACCCGCACCAGGGTGGTCTTGCCGGATCCGTTGGGTCCCAGCACCGCCACCAGCTCCCCCGGCGAGACGCCGAGCGAAACGTCGGCGAGGGCGTCGCGCGCGGTTCCCGGGTACCGGGCGTGTACGTGCTCGAGGGCGAGGATCATGCCCGCGCGCCCACCCAACGGCGCAGCAACACCGCGAACGCGGGCACGCCGATCAACGCCGTCACGATCCCCACCGGCAGCTCCCGTGGGGCCACCACGGTCCGCGCGAGGGTGTCCGACAGCATGAGGAGGATCCCGCCACCCAGGAACGACACCGGGATGAGGGCACGATGCCGGTGACCCCAGATCAGGCGTCCGATGTGCGGCACGATCAGGCCTACGAACCCGATGACACCGGAAACCGCGACGGCTGCCGCCGTGAGCAGGGACGCCGCGAGGTAGACGCGGCGGCGCACGCGCGCCACGTCCGCACCGAGATAGGCGGCGGGCTCATCACCCAGGGCCATCAGGTCCAGGGGCCGGGCCGCGGCGACGAGAATGACGAGCGGCACCGGGAGGTAGATCAGCATCACCAGTACCGTGGTCCATGACGCACCCGACAGGCCCCCCCACAACCACAGCATCGCGTTCCGCAGCTGTTCGGCTTCCGAGAGCGACACGATCGCGGTGGAGATCGCCGCCGCGAATGATCCGACCACGACGCCGGCCAGGAGCAGGATACGGGGATCGAGAGTCGCGCCCGCGACGAGCCCCAGGCGGTACACCAGCGCCATCGCCGCCAGAGCGCCAAGGAAGGCCGCGAGCGGGAGGGCCCAGGGTCCGGAGAGATGCAGGGCGATGGCGCCCACGGCGCCGAGTCCCGCCCCGCCGGACAGTCCCATCAGGAAAGGGTCGGCCAGCGGGTTGCGAACCAGCGCCTGCAGGCCGGCACCTGAGACGCCAAGGGCACCGCCCACGAGGAATCCCAAGAGTGCACGCGGTACCCGGAGATCCCGGACGATGGGCGAATGAATCAGGTCACGGAGTGGGACGCTCGTCGGCCCCAGGATCACCGCCAGAGCCAACGCGATGAGCGAGAGCGCGACCAACCCGGCGTTCTTCACTTGGTCCCGTTCAGGAGTCGCGCGTATGCCGCAACGGCCTCGGCAGCACGGGGACTGGGGCGTCCGAAGAGCGTGCCCGGCAGGTGGATGATGTGCCCGGCGCGCACCGCCGGGACCGCCCGCCACTCCGGACGCCTGGCGAACGACGGGGTATTGGATGCGCTCGAGTCGTCGACGACGGCGATGAAATCCGGATTGCGCGAGGCGATGCTCTCGAGGGACACCGTGGCGGACGCCTGCGGCAAGTCGTGGAACACGTTCTGCGCACCGGCGAGCCTGCCCAGCTCGTCCAGGAAGGAGCCGCCCCCGATCACGATGGGAGGGTTGTCCCATACCACGATCGCGACGCGTGCGCGGGCGGCCGCGGCTGGCAGCGCGCTCAGCGAGTCGAGCAGGCGGGCGATCGAGTCGCCGGCGACTTGGTGCCCGGTCAGCGTCCCCAGAAGCCGGGCATCCCGCGCGACATCGACCAACAGATCCTGCCGGAGCACGACGGACTTGATGCCGAGCTGATCCAACTGGGTGATGGCCGTCCCGTTGGAAGGAGACCGGTAGAGGACCACGAGATCGGGATGCGTGGCGGCGACCGCCTCGAGGTTCGGATCGAGCCCGTCCCCCACGACCGGGACGGCCAGGGCCGCCGCCGGATAGCGGCACCAGGTGGTCCGACCCACGACCTGGGGACCGGCCCCGACGGCGAAGAGCAGCTCGGTGGAGGAAGGAGCGAGGGAGACCACCCGGCGGGCGGAGGCGGCGAGGGAAACCGTGCGGCCGGCGTCATCGGTGACCGACAGCGCGCCCGGGGCCTGAGGGCGTCCTCGCCCACACGCCGACAGCAGGAGCAGTCCGATGTACAGTGCCGCCCGGCGCATGAATCAAAAACCCATCCCCGGCGGACCAGAGATGGGCGAGCGTCTGCGCCTCAGTGCGCAGCGCCACCATCCCTCCCGCGAGGGAATTGCAGGTGGCGCGAACGGGGAGGTCTCCTGGCTTCGGGCGTTTCGGCTGGCCTTCCCGGTTTCCCAGTGGCGTGAGCCGACATCTGCTGCCCGTTACAGTGGCGGGGCCGCGCCGGACTTGCACCGGCTTCCGTAGATCCCGCGTTCGCGTTTTGTGACTACGAGGCTATGCTAGCGGAGTGCGGCTGAAAGAGCAAGCGAGTGATCGGTCAGGGAGCCGGACGCGGCCGTCGCACGGCCAGCCAGAATCCGCCCCCGAGCACCAGGCCCGCGAGCACGGCGATGAACGGCACCAGAGACTCGATGCGGAACGCGCCATGCGGAAAGTCGATCGCGACGAGTGCGCCGGCCTTCACGTGATCGATCTGGTACTGGGCGAAATGGCGGCTCTCGAGCAGGCGGACGCCGAGGGCACGCAGTCCCGGACCGGTCACGCGCGCCGTGGTGTCTTCGAGCAGCACCATCATGTCGTCGAGAGAATGGTCGACGGGCACCAGGAACGGTGACGAACCGCGAGGGATGAGATAGCTGAACGCCAACTGGCGTCCGCCGCCCGGCTGGACCGCGCCGTACAGGGCGACGGTATCGCCGTGCCGAGCCACGGCGTCGGCGGAGAAATCTCCCTGACCCACCGAGAATTGCAGTGCGCCGGAGGGCAGCAACCCCGTCCACACGGGGTGCAGGGTGTCTGGCGCGATCCGGGTCTTTTCCCCGGGATTCGACAGGACGGTAATCTCCAGGACTTCCCGTGACCCGTCCCCCTTCGCCGCTGCCACCGAGATGAGCCGCTTGGTCACGGTCAGCGGCGGTCCACCGACCGACGTGTCGTAGACCCTCAACGTGTCGACGTTCAGCCTCGGCCCCGGCGCGGAATGCAGCGGACGGATGGGTTCGGAGAAATAGCCGACCCCGTCGTGCAACACGCTGATGAGATAGTTGGCGGTCGAGTCCACCACGGGGATGCGGAGCCGATATTGGCCCCGGGCGTCCAGGCGGGCCGAGTCGACGGGGCCCTGCACCAGCATCGTCACCCGGTGCAGGATGACGGTCGCACCGGTGAGGGGGCGCGGATGCGCGTAGCCGAGCGTGACCGCACCGGCCAGGGTGACCGACTGTCCGCTCGCTGCGGCTCCAGCTCCCAGGACCCACAGGCCCAGGAGGACGCCGTTACGGCGTGAACTTCCCGAAATCTTCAGGATCGAGGTTCTGGAGGTAGGTCTTGAGGGCGTCGGCGTCGAGGGGACCACTGGTCCGTTCCCCTGAGGGGCCCGTGCTTTCGCCGATGGTGTCGGTCGTTTCGATCACGGTGTGCTGGAGCAGCTCGTCGGCCGTAAGGATCGGTGCCTGCAGCCGAAGGGCGAGGGCGATCGAGTCGGAAGGCCGGGCATCGATCTGGATCACCTGGTCGCCTCGATACAGGTGCAGCTCGGCGTAGTAGGTACTGTCTTTCACCGCGGTGATGATGATTTTCCGCAGCTCGGCGCCCAGGCCGACGATCACCTGCTTCAGGAGGTCGTGTGTCAGGGGACGTGATGACTTCACACCCGCCAGCTCCATCGCGATCGCGCTCGCCTCGGCCGGCCCGATCCAGATCGGAAGCACCCGCTCGCCGTCCGACTCCCGCAGAATCACCACGGGGGTGTTGTTGGTCCGGTCGAGACCCAGATTGGCGACGCGGACTTCTTTCATTTGGGTTGGCTCAAGTCCCCATATCCCACGAGGCAAGATACTTCTGCTGCTCCGCCGTGAGCGTGTCGATCCGGACACCCATGCCGGCGAGCTTGAGGCGGGCGATGTCCTGGTCCAGGTCGCGGGGGATGCGATGGACGTCCTTCCCCAGCTGCTTGAACTCCTTGACGACGTACTCCGCCGCCAGGGCCTGGTTCGCGAAGGACATATCCATCACGCTCGCGGGGTGACCTTCCGCCGCCGCGAGGTTCACCAGCCGGCCGTCTGCCAGCACGAAGATCTTCTTGCCGCCGAGCGTCCAACCCTCGACCAGATCGCGCACGTGATCGGGGCCTGTCGCCGCCCCCTTCAGCGCGTCGAGGTCGATTTCGACGTTGAAATGTCCCGAGTTCGCGATGACCGCACCGTCTTTCATCGCCTTCATGTGCTCGAGCCGGATGACGTGCACGTTGCCCGTCAGCGTGACGAAGATGTCACCGACTTTCGCCGCCTCCGCCATCGGCGCCACCTGGAACCCGTCCATCTGCGCTTCGAGGGCTTTCAGCGGGTCGATTTCCGTGACGATGACCATGGCCCCTGCCCCGCGTGCCCGCATCGCGAACCCGCGGCCGCACCATCCGTACCCCGCCACCACCACGGTGCTCCCGGCGATCAGCAGATTGGTGGCACGGAGAATCCCGTCCAGCGTCGACTGCCCGGTGCCGTACCGGTTGTCGAACAGGTGCTTCGTGTCCGAGTCGTTTACGGCGATCACCGGGAACTGGAGCACCCCATCCTTGGCCATCGCCTTGAGGCGGATGACGCCGGTGGTGGTTTCCTCAGTGGATCCGATCACCCGCTTGACCAGCGCCCCGCGCTCGGCCGCCGACATCTTCTCGACCCAGCGCCGCACCGGCGGCGCGAGGTCGTCGAGGCGATTGAGCGCGATCATGTGCAGCGCGCCGACCAGATCGGCGCCGTCGTCCATCGTGACATCCGCCTGGTGGGCCAAAGCCGCCCGGAGGTGCTCGTAGTAGGTCTCGTGGTCCTCGCCCTTGATGGCGAAGACCTTGATGCCGTGGTGCGTCACGAGGTGCGCGGCGATGTCGTCCTGCGTCGAGAGCGGGTTCGACGCGCAGAGCGCGACATCGGCGCCACCCGCCTTGAGCGTCACCATCAGATTGGCGGTCTCGCTGGTGACGTGGAGGCAGGCGGACAACTTCCGCCCCGCCAGCGGCTTCTCGCGGGCAAAACGCTCCCGCACCTGCCGCAGTACCGGCATCGAGCGCTCGGCCCACTCGGCCCGGCGGCGTCCTTCGTCGGCGAGCGCCGGGTTCTTGATGTCGGACGTCTCGGACACAGCGGTGGTGGAAGGCGTCATGCCGTAACCTTGTTCGAGCGGTAGTGCCTGGAGCGCTGCACCGCCAGGCGCAGCTCCTCCACGCGGTTGGTCCGTTCCCAGGAGAAGAGACCGTTGGCACCGGGTTCACGGCCGAAGTGGCCGTAGGCCGCGGTGGGCTTGTAGATGGGCTTGCGAAGCTCGAGCGCCTTGATGATCCCGGCCGGCGTGAGATCAAAGACTTCCCGCACGGCCTCTTCCAAGGCTGCTTCGGGCACCTGCCCGGTACCGAAGGTGTCGATCATGACCGACACCGGATCCGCGACGCCGATCGCGTACGCCACCTGCGCCTCGCAGCGAGCGGCGAGGCCCGCCTGCACGAGGTTCTTGGCCACCCACCGCATCGCGTAGGCGGCGGACCGGTCCACCTTGGACGGGTCCTTCCCGCTGAACGCGCCGCCGCCGTGGCGGGCCATGCCGCCGTAGGTGTCGACGATGATCTTGCGGCCGGTGAGACCGGCGTCGCCCTGCGGGCCCCCAACCACGAAGCGGCCCGTAGGATTTACCAGGATGTCGGCGTCGGCGACCTTGAAGCCGGCGTCGGTCAGCACGGGCGTCACCACCGTCTTGATGACGGCCTCGCGGAGCTCGTTCGCCTTGATCCGGTCCGAATGCTGCGTCGAGACGACGACCTTGCTGATGCCGACCGGGCGCGAGCCCTCATACACCACGCTGACCTGGGTCTTCCCGTCGGGCCGGAGATACGGGAGCGTGCCGTCTTTCCGGACCGCCGCCAGCCGCTCCGCCATCCGGTGCGCCAGGACGATGGGCAACGGCATCAGCGACGCCGTCTCGTTCGTGGCATACCCGAACATCATGCCTTGGTCGCCCGCCCCGCCGATGTCGACCCCCATGGCGATGTCCGCCGACTGACGGTCGATGGTCGTCAGCACCGCGCAGGTCTCGGCGTCGAAGCCGTAGCTTGCGTCCGTGTACCCGATCGCCTTGATCGTGCCCCGGACGATGTCGGGGATGTGGACGTACGTCGTCGTCGTGATTTCGCCGGCCACCACCGCCATCCCCGTCGTCACCAGCGTTTCGCAGGCGACCCGGGCCGCGGAGTCATTGGTCAGAATAGCGTCGAGAATCGCGTCCGAGATCTGGTCCGCGATCTTGTCCGGATGGCCTTCGGTGACGGACTCGGACGTGAACACGTGGCGAGCGTCTAACATGTAGGTGCGTCTCCCTTTAGCTGGGCAAGCTAGCCGAGGTGCGCCCTCCGGGCAACCGCGCGTCGGGATCCAGGAGTTTCATGTCCACGGCTTCCGCCAATGCGTAACGCAAGATGTCGAGCGCCAGGTCCGCGGACCGGGCGGCCAGGGCCGCCGCCGCGGCCGACATCGCCTGCTCGCGACTCACCTGTCGAACCAGCCAGCGGATGAGCGGTAACGCCGGAGGAGCCACCGACAGCGTCTCGTAGCCCAACCCGAGCAGCAGGAACGCGGAGATCGGCTCCGACGCCATCTCGCCACACACGCTCGCGGGCTTGCCCGCGGCCCGTGCCGCTTCGGCCACCAGCTTCAGCAGGCGCAGGACGCTCGGGTCGTGAGGCGTGAAGCGATTCGCGAGACGCGCATTGCTCCGATCCACCGCCAACGTGTACTGCGTCAGGTCGTTCGTCCCCACGGACAGGAAATCGGATATCTCGGCGAGGCGGTCCGCCATCACCGCGGCCGCGGGCGTTTCGACCATCACGCCCACCGGAACGGTTTCCGCGGCCTGGATGCCCGCCCGTTTGAGCAGCTGGCCCTCTTCCGCCACCATCTGCCGCGTCGTTTCCACCTCCGACAGCCGGGTGACGAGCGGAATCATGAGGTGAATGGGAACGTGGGCCGCGGCGCGGAGCGCGGCCCGCAGCTGCACGCGGAACATCTCGGGCTGATCGAGGCAGACCCGGATCGCCCGCCATCCCAGGAACGGGTTGGCCTCCGGCGGCGCGCGGAACGGCGCCGGGAATTTGTCGCCTCCCAGATCGTAGGTCCGGATCACGATCGGATAGCCCGGGAACGCGTCCCCCACCTTCCGGAAATACTTCGCCTGCTCGTCCTCCGTAGGAAGTTTGGTGTGTCCGGTGATCAGGAATTCCGTGCGCAGGAGTCCCACCCCTTCGGCGCCATGTTCCTTGGCGGCCTTGATCTCCTCGGGCAGATCGACGTTTCCGCGGACGTTGATGTGAATCCCGTCGGTCGTGACCGCGGGCAGGTTCGCGCCCTCTTCCGCCTGGCGGGCGATCTGCTTGCGACGGGTGTCCATCGCGCGCGCCGCGGCTATTTCTTCCTTGCTCGGGTCGAGTATGACCACGCCCCGGGTGCCGTCCACGATCAGCATGGTCCCGGTCTTGATGCGCTCGAGTGCGCCGGCGAGTCCCATCACCGCAGGCATGCTCATCGAGTGCGCGAGAATCGCGGCGTGCGACGTCCTCGTGCCCTCCTCACTCACGAGACCGAGCACCCGATCCCGGCCGAATTGCACCGTGACGCCCGGTGCAAGCTCGTGCGCCACCAGGATCGACGGCTCCCGAATGCCGCCCGCCACAAGGTCGCCCTTGTGGAGGAGGTGCCGAACCACCTGGATGGTGACGCCGTTCAGGTCGGCCAGACGTTCCTTGAGCCTGGTGTTGGTCGAGGCCGCCCACAGGTCCCGTACTTCGAGCGCCTGGTATTCGTACGCCTTCTCGGCGGTGAGGTGATTCTTCCGGATCAGCTCCTCGACCGACCCGATGAACGCCTTGTCCTCGAGCATCAGGATCTGGGCATCGAAGATCCGGGCTTCGTCCGCGCCGGCCTCGACCTCGGCGCGTTTGCGAAGCTCCGTCAGGTGACGGCGCACGTCGCGGACCGCCGCGCGAAGGCGGCGGACCTCTTTTTCGACTTGCGTGCGCAGCACCACGCGGTGCGGCACCTCCGGCAACGTCGTCTGGACCGATACCGCCGGACCGATGGCGATGCCGGGAGACACCCCGATGCCCCGCAGTGTGCGATCGCTCATTCCGTAAGGTCCATCTCATTGAAGCCGGCCGCCACCAGGGCGCAGAGCGCCTCCACGGCGGCTTCGGCGTCGTCGCCATTGGCGCTGATGACGATGGTCGCGCCCTGTTCCGCGGCCAACATCATCACGCCCATGATGCTCTTGCCGTTCACGGACATCTCCCCGCGCCGGATTTCGACCGCGGCGGAGAACCGGTTCGCGGTCTTCACGAACTCGGCCGCCGGGCGCGCGTGCACGCCGAGCGGGTTGACGATCAGGGCTTCGCGCTCGATCACCACAGCATCCCCGCGATCAGGGCGATCACGACGAGCACGAGCCCCAGTCTGAGTCCGCTGAGGATATCGGGACGCCACCGCAACAACCCGAAGGCCACCGCCGCGGCGACCGCCAGCATGATGCGCGGCCATCCCCGGAACGCGTCCCCCGACCATTGCGCCACCATCGGCAGCGCGAGGCCGAGCGCCAGCGCCGTCGCGGGTCCGAGGTACTGTCCCGCCCGGCGCATCCACGGCTCTTGCAGCGCCGCCGCTACGCGGGGACCATAGTTCCATCCAGCGCGCAGGGCCCACCAGCGCAGAGCCACGTGCCCCAGGTTATACACGACCAGGAACCAGGCGACGGCCGTGAGCCCGCGGCCCCACGTCACCCCGGTGAGTGCCAACGCCGAGAGCATCGGCAGCCACCCCGCCCAGACGAGGCGGTCGCCGATCGATCCCAGCGGACCCGCCAGAGCCCCGCGGAGACGCTCGACTTGCTCAGCCGGAACCCCGTCCACTTCCGCACGCGCCAACGCTCCCGCCCCGGCACCGCTCAGATAGGGATGGGAGTTGAAGTACCGGGACGCCCGGCCCAACGCCGCGCGATACCGCTCGGAGTCCAGACCCCGGAGGAGCGGCTCGGCCGCAAAGCCGGTCCCGACGCCGATGAGGCGCTCATAGTTCCACGACGCCTGCACGGTGAACAGGCGCAGGAATGAGATCGCGAGCCGCGACCGGGGAAGAGCCTTCACGTCAGCCATGCGAGCACGATCCCACCCACCAGTCCCACGGCGAGCCATTTGAGGTGAGTGCCGAGCCCGACCAGGCGCAGGGTGCCGGCGGCACCCGCGGCGAGGCCGGCACCGGTGGCCGCCACCGAGAGGAGGCGCTCGCCGCGGTGCGAGAGCGCCGGCACCACGAACTCCCTGGTGATCGCGACCAGCACGAGGCCGAAGGCGGTGACGAGCACCGCGCGCGCCAGGTCCCGTGCGGCGCCGGAGGCATGCAACCGGTACAGCGCCCGGACGTCTCCACGCTCCAGCGCCGGGGCCGCCGCGGTCACCGCGCGCGTGTTCAGACGTCGCAGGATCTGCAACGAGATACCGCCGATCATCGCGGTGAAAAGGCCGACGACCGTGGCGAGCCCGATCCCGAACGGCAGCGCGAAGGCGTGCGCGGCGCCCACCGCGATCACCGTGGCGGGCCCATACTCGGGATAGCGAGTCGCGCCGACGGGGAGAATGTCGTACTGGAAGAGCTCGAACAGCACGCCCATGCGAAGTCCCGCGCCGACGTCGCCCAGGAGCAGCCCCGCGCCCGCGCCCGCCACGATCGGTCGCGCCAGCATCATCTGCGGGAAGGACACCAGGTCGAGCCCGACGACGGCCCCGAAGGCCAGGAGCTCCCACCCGTGCGGCATCACTTGGCGAATTCCGCGAGGGGGACGGCACGCGCCGTAGGGACGTCCTGCGCGACGACCTCGATCCCGCGTTTCGTGAGCTCGCGCAATTGGGCGACCTCGTCCGCGGTGAGGTAGACGTACCGCAGGCGCTCGGAGCGCCCCGGTTTGTGATGGATGCCGCCGAGGGTGACGCGGCGGAGTTTGGGAACCTTGTCGCTGAGGGCGATGAGGGTGTCGATGTCCCCCGTGAGGACGAGTCCGATCCGGGCATCCTTCACCCAGTCTTCGTACCGGCGGGCGGCTTCGTCCACCGAGGCAAAGATCGCCTCTATCCCGGGAGGCACGCCCATGCGGTAGAGGTCCTGCTCCCAGCCGCTCGACCGCACCTTGTCGTCGACCAGGGCGATGAAGCCCAGCCCCAGCGGCTGGCCCCACCCCACCACCACCTGCCCGTGGATGAGCCGGTCATCCACCCGCACCACCGCGAGACTCACGCCGGCGGTATCCGGATGGCGCGCCCCCCCGCGTCGACGGCTCGCTGCGCCGCCTCAGCCGGCGGCAGGTCCCGATGGAAGACGAAGTCCAGGAGCATGGCGAGGTTCACGCCGGTGACCACGGCGATGCCGCGGCCCTGGTCCCGCGCGATCCGCACCGCGCCCGCGAGACACGAGCCGCCCGGCAAGTCCACGAAGACGACGGCCGGGCCATCGCCGATGGCCTCGCCGATGCGCGCCTTCAGCGATCCGCCGTCGCATCCTTCGTTGGTCACCGGCACGAGCGCGCCCGCGACCCCCGAGATGGTCTCGGCGGCCGTCACCAGCGACTGCGCGAGTCCGGCGTGGGAGACCACGACGCCCCGCAGCGAGTTACTCATCGTCTTCCTCGAGATACGTGCCGACGTCCCGGCGCTGCCGCATGGTGCGCATCAGCCGGTCGTTGAACTCCTTGGCGGAGTCTACGCCGCCATATCGCAGGAGGTGGTTCATGGCCACCACCTCACAAATAACCGTCAGATTCTTGCCGGGGTTCAAGGGGACCGTCACGAGGGGCAGAGAAACGCCCAACAGCGTGGTTTCCTGGCGGTCCAGCCCGGTCCGGTCGTACTCCCGATTCGCGTCCCAATCCTCGAGCTGCACCACCACTTCGATGCGTTTCTGCTGGCGGACGGCCCGGATGCCGAAGAGCGCCTGGATGTCGATCAGCCCCACCCCCCGGATCTCCATGAAATGCCGGGAGAGCTCGTGGCCGCGTCCGATCAACACGTCGTTCCCTCGCCGGGTGACGTGGACGACGTCGTCCGCCACCAGACGGTGGCCGCGCTCGACGAGGTCGAGCACGCACTCGCTCTTGCCGATTCCCGAGCGCCCCATGAACAGGAGGCCCACGCCGAAGACGTCCGCGAGCGAGGCGTGCGTCGTCGTGGTGGGAGCGAACGCGTCATCGAGAAAAGGCTTGAGGCGCCGGTAGAATTCCGACGTCTTCAGCTGGGTCCGCACCAGGGCCACGCCGCGCGCCTGGGCGAGCTCGAGCAGCTCCGCCGGGGGCGACTGGCCTTTGGTGATGACGACGACCGGCAGCTCGAACTTGAAGAGATTCTGGAGGCACCCACGCCGGGCATCCGGCTCGAGCGACGAGAGGTAGCTGATCTCCGTTTCCCCGAGCACATGGATGCGGTTCCCGACGAAGCGGGCGGTATAGCCGGCGAGGACCAAACCCGGGCTCGAGGCTTCGGGCGCGGGAATCTCCCTGTCGAACCCGAGCTCCCCGGTCAGGGCCTCGAGCTGCAGCGGCTCGGCCTTCCGCGCCAGGAGATCCCGAACTTTGGGATTCGCCACTAACGATTCTCCCCACCATGCGATGAACGGATGCGTTCCAGGTGCCGCCCCGTTTCTGCCGCCGCGCGGTCCCACGTGAGGCCTTCGGCGAAACGCCGCCCCGCGGCGCCCAGGGTCTCGACCCGGCGCGGATCGTTCGCGAGGACCAGCATCCGGTCGGCGAGCGCGGTCACGTCACCATGCGGCACCAGATACCCGGTCTCCCCGTCCCGCACGGATTCCCGCAAACCGGGGCTGTCGGAGGCGAGGGCCGGCGTGCCACACGCCGCCGCCTCGACGTTGGTGATGCCCCATCCTTCCTTCGGACTCGGGAAGACGACAGCCCACGATTCGCGAAGGAGCCGGCGCTTGGTTTCGTCATCCACGAATCCGAGGAATCGCACCGTCTCCATCAACCCCAGGTCGCGGGCCAGGCGCTCGAGGCGGGGGCGGTCGTCCCCCTTGCCCGCGATATCGAGCCGCAGGTCGCCGCCCTGGACCCGCGCCGCCGCCAGCGCCCGCAACGCGTACTCCACTCCTTTATAACGCTTGAGGCGACCGACGTACAGGAACGTGGGCCGCGCCGCGCGCCGAACCGACGAATCGGGCCGGTACCAGTTCGCGTCAACTCCCGGATAGATGACTTCAATCCGCTCGGCCGGCACGCCACGCGCGACCAGGTCCGCCTTGGTGCTGTCCGAGATCGCGTGAAACGCGGCACGCCGGTACGCCCACGGAATGGGACGCTCAGCCGCCCAGACCAAAGCGGCCACCGGCCAGCTGGCCTCGGAGAAGACGGTGGTGCCGAAGAGGTGCGGGACGATCACACAGAACGGGAGCCGGGTCGCCGAGGCGAGGAAGAGCGGAAGCTTGTTGATGTCTTCGACCACGATGTCGTACGTGTTGGCCGCCAGCCGCCGGCGGACCGCCCCGCGTCCCAGCATGGCGAAGGTGTTCCGGTCCCCCACCCGATGCACCCGCATCCCATCGACCGTCGCCTGCGCGCTCGCGCCCGCCCACCCGCTCACGACGAGGTCGATCTGGTGTCCGGCGCGCGCCAGCCGTCCGAAAATCTCGTGCAGGTGAATCTCGGCCCCGCCCGCCTGCGGATTCTCCCGGTCATTCCAATTGACCAGCAGGATTCTCACAGCAGGCCCTGCTCACGGGCCACGGTGTCCAGCACGCCGTTCACGAAGCCCGGCGCCTTCGGGCCCGCGAACCAGTGCGCGAGCCGGACGGCCTCGTCGATCACGACTCTCGGCGGGGTGACGCCTTCGTCCAGCTCCGCCATGGCGATCCGCAGGATGTTCTTCTCGACGGCGCCGACCCGCTCGAGCCGCCAATGCTCCGCGGCGTCGGCCATGCGGCGGTCGTAATCTTCCGTGCCCGCGGCGGCACGCGCCGCCAGATCGGCACCCCGGTCGTAGCCTTCCGGCTCATGGCCGAAGGCCACGCCCAGGCGCGCCACCACCGCCTCGACGGACGGCCTCCCCGAGAGATCCCAGGCATAAAGGATCTGCAGGGCGCGGGCCCGGGCCTTGGTTTCAGCGCGCAGCACGAGGGAGTTGCGCCAGCAGGTCTGCCGTTGCGAGCGCCGCCTCGGCCGCTTCGAATCCCTTGTTCCCCGCGCTCCCGCCGGCCCGGGCTTCCGCCTGCTCCTGGGTGTCGACGGTGAGGACCCCGAACCCCACCGGCACCTGGTGGGCGAGGGCGACGTTCCCGAGCCCGCGGGTCGCCTCGCCGGCGACGTAGTCGAAGTGCGGCGTTTCGCCCCGGATCACGCAGCCGAGTGCGACGATCGCGGCGTATCTCCCGCTCGACGCCGCCGCCTCGGCGACCACGGGGAGCTCGAATGCTCCCGGGGTCCAGAGCACGTCGACGTGGTCGTCCTTCACGCCGTGCTCGCGGCAGCAGGCACGAGCGCCCTCGAGCAGCTTGCCGGTGATCAGCTCGTGGTAGCGGCTCACGACCAGCGCCACGCGCCGCGTGGCCGGTGCGCGCGGAGTGCCACGGAATTCGGTCACGTCAGTGGGTGAGCAGGTGTCCGAGCTTGTCGCGCTTCACGTCCAGATACGCGCGATTCTCGTCGGACGGCGGGGGCACGATGGGCAGGCGCTCGACGATCTCGAGACCGTAGCCTTCGAGCCCGACCAGCTTCTTCGGATTGTTGGTGAGCACGCGGATGGACGACAACCCCAGGTCGAGCAGGATCTGCGCGCCGATGCCGTAGTTCCTGAGGTCGGGCTTGAAGCCGAGCTTCTCGTTCGCCTCGACGGTGTCGTTCCCGGCGTCCTGGAGCTCGTAGGCCTTGAGCTTGTTCAGGAGGCCGATGCCGCGGCCCTCCTGATCCAGGTAGACGATCACGCCGCGGCCCTCACGGGCGATGGTGTGCATGGCGCTCTCCAGCTGCCAGCCGCAATCACACCGCTGGGAGCCGAACACGTCCCCCGTCAGGCACTTCGAGTGCATGCGGACCATGACGGCGGGCTGCCCGCCGACGTCACCGTACACCAGGGCGACGTGCTCCGCTTCATCCACGTCATTCCGATAGCCGATGATCTTGAACTCACCCGCGGCGGTGGGGAGGCGCGCGCTCGCCACGCGGTGCACCAGGCGCTCCTTGGCCAGCCGGTACTGCACCAGCTGAGCGACCGTGATGAACGTGAGCTTGTGCTCGGCCGAAAAGCGGTCGAGCTCGGGCCGCCGCGCCATCGTGCCGTCGGCGTTCAGGATTTCGCAGATCACCCCGGCGGGATACAGTCCCGCCAGCCGCGCCAGGTCCACCGAGGCCTCGGTTTGTCCCACGCGCTGCAGCACCCCGCCGGGGCGCGAGCGCAAAGGGAATACGTGACCGGGACGGCGCAGGTCCGACGGCTCCGAAGCCGGATCGATGGCGACGCGAATCGTCGCCGCGCGATCCGCCGCGGAGATGCCCGTCGTCACGCCGAAACGAGCGCCTGCGTCCACGCTCACCGTGAACGCGGTTTCGCGGGACTCGGTGTTGTGCTCGGTCATCTGCGACAGACCGAGGGCCTGGCAGCGGTCGGGCGTCAGAGTGAGGCAGATGAGACCTCGCCCGTGGGTCGCCATGTAATTGATCATTTCCGGGGAGACCCGAGCGGCCGCCCCGACCAGATCGCCTTCGTTTTCCCGATCCTCGTCATCCGCGACGATGACCAGCTTGCCCGCGCGGATGTCCGCGATCGCCTGTTCTACGAGTTCGTGCGACATAATGCTTTCACGTACTTCCCGAGGACGTCCCCTTCCACGTGGACCCGGTCGCCCACCCTCGCGGCGCCCAACGTGGTATGGGTCCGCGTAAACGGAATGAGCGACACCTGTACCACCCCCGACGGCGGCAGCTCGTTCACCGTGAGGCTGACGCCGTCGACCGTAATCGACCCGTGCGGCACCGTGACCTCGCGGACGTCGCCCGGCACCTCCAGATCGAGCAGCCGGGCGTCGTCCCGGTCGGCCACGGCAATCACCCGGCCCACCCCGTCAACGTGCCCCTGCACGATGTGGCCACCCAGGCGATCACTCGCCTTCAGCGCACGCTCGAGGTTCACCTGCCGGCCCGCCGCATATTCCCCGATCAGCGTCCGATCGAGCGTCGTGGCGATGGCGTGCACCGTGAACCCGCCCTTCACCACCTTCTCCACCGTGAGGCACGCGCCGTTGACGGCGATGCTTTCTCCGCGCTTGAGGCCCCGGTACGGCGCGCCGATGGTGAGCGCCACTCCGGAGGGACGGCTCCCGGCTCCCGGCTCCCGGCGGCTCGCCTTGACCCGCCCAACGGCGGTGACTATTCCGGTAAACATAGCCTGCGGTCCAAGACGAGTAACGTATCCGCCCCCAACGCCTTACGCTCCACGGGAATCCACCGCGGGGCCTGGTCTATATCGACGTTCGCGACTCCGGGGAAGGCCGGAATGCCGTCATCCCCGAGCCACAACGGGGCCTGAATCCAGTACAACCGGTCCACGAGCCCCAGGGAGAGCAGCTTCGCTCCCAGCGCCCCTCCCCCTTCACATAACACCGACTGGATCCCGGCCGCCCGGAGCTCCCTGAGGCCGGCCTGCACATCGAGGGGACGGAACACCCGCACACCGTTGGCATCGAGCACCGAGGCGTTGGTGGCCGGCGCGTCGGGGGACGCCATCACCCACGTCGGGATTTCGCGCGCCGTCTGCACCAGCGTGACCGTGGGGTTCAGCATCGCCCGCCGATCGAACACCACGCGCACGGGGGGCCGGCGCGGCGTCACGGCACCGCGGACCGTCAGCCGGGGATTGTCGCGCAGGGCCGTGGTGCCGCCGACGGCGATCGCGTCGTGCCCGGCCCGCAGCCAGTGCACGTAGTCCCGCGCCTCCTCTCCGGACACCCACTGCGATCGCCCGGCGTGATCGGCAATGCGGCCGTCGACGGAGGTCGCGAGCTTCAGCGCGACGAAGGGCCGCTCGTGATCGGTGCGGGAGTGGAGAAAGGCCGCGTTCAGCGACGCCGCCCGCTCGATTTCGATTCCCATCGTGACGTCGACACCGGCGAGCCGCAGTTTCTCGAGACCGCCGCCCGCCTGGGGGTCCGGATCGGGAATCGCGGCCACCACGCGCCGCACCCCGGCCGCGAGTATGGCGTCGACACAGGGAGGAGTCTTCCCGGTGTGGCGGCACGGTTCCAGGCTCACGACGAGCGTACTGCCGCGCGCCTGGCCGCCCGCGGCATTGAGCGCGGCCACCTCGGCGTGCGGTCCCCCGAACTCCGCGTGCCACCCCTCGGCGACGGCCTTGCCGTTCTGCAGCACCACCGCGCCCACCATGGGGTTGGGAGCCACACGCCCCCAACCTCGCATCGCGAGGTCGAGGGCGCGGGTCATCGCGGCGGCATCGCCCGCGACGTCAGAAGCTGATACGGACGCCGACTCCACCGAAGACATGCCCCGCCTTGGGGTCGAGACCCTGGTAGTTGGTGGACAAGGTCTGGTCCTTGCCGGTCTGATAGCCCAGCTCGCCGACCACCTTGACCAGCATGAGGTTCATCCCGGCATTCACGAAGATCACTTCGCGCTTGTTGTTCAGGTTCAGCGTATCGTGCGCGACGGTGATGGGAGAGTTGTAGTACGCGATGTGCGCGTTCGACGTATAGATGTCGTACCCAAAGCCCGCCGCGACGTCGAGCAGCAGCAGGTGCATGCCCGCCGTGACTCGGAAGTTCGTGGCCTTGAGATCGGTGTCGAACGAAAAGGCGCTGTCGGTCGAGGGCACGGCCCCGAGCGTCCCGTAGGTCAGGCGCGGCAGCGTGCGGCGCATGACGCTCACCGAAACGGACGGCACGAAGAAGGATCCCCTGATGATGCCGACGCGCAGTCCGTAGCCCAGGCCGAGCGCGAGGGACCCGACCTTGGTCGCACTGGAATCCACCTTGAGGTTCGAGACCTGCGTCGTCGGCAGAAGCGTCGCCGACGCGAGGGCGTCGACGGAGAGCAATCCCCCACCGAGCCCGTTCCAGATACCGAGGCCCGCTTCGACGACAGGCGCGGGAACCACCGCCGAGGTTGCCGCCGTATCGGTGGAGCTGGTGGAGGGGAGCGCCACCTTCACGGCATTCACGCGGGCCGATACGAAGAAGTGGCCCAGCCCGCCGAGGGTGCCACCCGATCCGAGCACCGGATTGCCACCGCTGACGATCAGCCCGGCCACGGGATGGAAGGACTTGAGTGCGTCCTCCGCCCGTTGGCAGTCCGTGTTGCATTGGGCCGCCAGCGGCGCGCCGGCCGCGAGCGCCAGTCCCAGCAGGATACCGATACGACGCATACCCGAGCCTCCCAGTGAGGTTACCGCTGTGAGAACTGCACGCCCGTCTTGCCGGGCCGAATTTCACCGATCACCCATGCCGGAATGCCGGCCCGGGCAGCCGCCGCGACCACCGGCTCCACGTCATCCCGCCCCGCGACCGCGATCATGCCGATTCCGAGGTTGAACACGTCCCGCATTTCCGGGAGCGATACCTTCCCCGCCCGCATCAGTACGCGGAACAGCGGCGGCCACTCCCACGCTCCCGCCTCGACCAGGGCCTCGCAGCCATCGGGGAGCACGCGGATCAGATTGCCGGGAATCCCGCCGCCCGTAATGTGCGCCAGCGCGTGGATCCGGGCGATGACAGGCATCACGGCCGCCGCGTAGCTCCGGTGTACCGCAAGCAAGACCTGCGCCACGGACTCGGAGGTTTCCGGGAACGGATCGTCGATCCCCAGTCCCAT
>DASUBP010000271.1:0-7765 GCA_035763205.1 Gemmatimonadales bacterium | reverse complement strand
CTCACGACCATCACGCACGGCATTCCCCTATGGAAGTTCGACGTCCGCGCCCTGTTCGGCCCCTTGCTGGTCGAATTGCTGGGCGCGGCCGGGGTCGTGCTGCTCGCCGCGTGCGCGAACCTCGGCACACTGCTGCTCGCGCGGGCTTCGGCGCGGGAACGCGAGTTGGCCGTCCGCCTCTCCCTCGGCGCCTCCCGCCGCCGCCTGGCGGGCCAGATGCTCGTGGAGAGCACCCTCCTGGCTGGCCTCGGCGCCGGGGCCGGACTCCTGTTGGCAAATTGGGCGCTCCGCTTGATCGCGCATCGCCTTCCCGAGCCCGTCGTCGACCGCGCCGGGGGACTTGCCCTGACCGGAGAAGTGCTCGGTTTCACCGCCGCGGTGGCGGTCGTTGCGGTGGTGCTGTTCGGCGCCGTACCGGCCTGGCGCGCGTCACGGACCAATCTGATTGGGCCCCTGAACGAGGGCGGACGCTCGTTCACGGGCCGGCGCACCGGCTGGCTGGACCGGAGCATCGTCGTCGCGCAAGTCGCGCTGGCGTTGGTACTGGTCAATGGCGCCGGCATGCTGGTCGCGACGCTCCGCAGCCTGCGGAACGTGGACGCGGGATTTTCCACGGATCATCAGCTGAGCGTAGAACTGGACAGCCGAGGCACTCCGTACGAGAGCGGTGGCCTGGCGCAATTTGCCGATGGGCTGCTGGCTCGCGCCGCGCGGATCCCGGGTGTACGGTCGGCGGCGCTGTCGGAGGCGGCACCGATTTTTGGTGGGCGCAGCTGGCGTCCCGACATCGCGGTCGAAGGCTACACCCCGAAGCCCGACGAAAGCATGCGATGCACGTTCGACCCGGTGAGTCCGGGGTTCTTCACCACGATAGGCATCGGCCTGCGCGGTGGGCGGGACTTCACCGATGCCGATCGCGGTGTCGCCGGGGTGGCGATCGTCAACGACGCGTTCGTCCATCAGTACTTGCGGGATCGGAATCCCCTGGGGGCGACCGTCCGCACGGTGCAGGGTACGGACACGCTGGTCATGCAAATCGTCGGGGTGGTGGGAGACGCCCGCTACGCCGACTTGCGGGCCCCGGCGACTCCAATGGCCTACATTCCTCTCGCGCAATTCGAACGGATTCCGATGCTGGGTCGCCTGGCGGTGCTCACCCTCTCGGTGCGCACCGTGGGGGACGACCGCGCCATGGCGACTTCACTCCGGAACGCGGTATTCACCGAAGCACCGGCGACCCAGGCCTACGGTCCCGAGCCGATCGAGGCCTCCATCGACGCGTCCCTCACTCGCGAAACGCTGACCGCCGAGGTCGCGACGCTGTTCGGGGTCGTGGCGCTGATTCTGGCGGCCATCGGGCTCTACGGCGTCGTGTCGTACCGCGTCACCCAACGCACGCGGGAGATCGGCGTGCGCATGGCCCTCGGGGCCGCGGCACCGAACGTGGTGTGGCTCGTGTTCCGGCAGGCCCTCGCGCTGGTGGCGATCGGGGTGCTGGTGGGCGTCCCACTCACGTTCGCGAGCGGCAAAGCGATCGCCGCGGAGCTTTACGGACTGGGGCACAATCCGCTCTACGTCCTCGGCGCGGGCGTGCTCCTGGTGGGAGTGGCCGTGGCCGCGAGCGCGCTGCCCGCGCGACGGGCCGCAGCCGTGGATCCGCTGATCGCGTTGCGGGCGGACTAGGCGGGAGAGCTGCCGGGCCTCTTCATCATGAAGAAGATCGACCCCAGGGCGGCCACCACGACCAGCACGTTGGTGACAAGCACCGGACCGGAATGAATCAACGAGCCGTACACGAGCCAGACGCACGCGCTCGTCGCCTGGATCACCCGCAGCGTGATCGGCCGCTTGAAGAAGTACGAGGACACCGTCAGCGTCGTCGCTACCCAGCCCGCCCATACCTCCATGAGGTCTCCCGGAACTAGAGAAGTGCCCGCAACGCCGCGTGGTGCGTCCGGCTCGATGTGACCCGCTTCCCGCTCTTGAGCGTGATCTCGTACTCGCCGTGCCCCGCCGGTTCGAGCCGGGCGATCTGGTCCAGATTGACGATAACAGACCGGTGTACTCGCACGAAGCGTTCGGGAGGCAGTTTGGCGGTGAGACCCGTGAGAGTTTCCCGGATGAGGTGGGCCCTGCCTCCGATGTACAACCGGACGTAGTTCGACGCCCCCTCGGCCCACTCGATCTCGGCCGCCTTGACGAAATACAGGTGCTTCGGCGCGCGCACCAGGAAGCGCTCGGGGTAGGGGGTTCGGGAGGTCAGAGACCGCAACAGGGCCTTTACTTCGGCTCCCAGCGTGGCGCGTCCTCCCAGGAGTGTGGCCTCCGCACGGCCGAGCGCCTGGGCGAACCGCTCGGCGTCGAAGGGTTTCAGGAGATAGTCGACGGCCCCGACGTCAAATGCCTTCACGGCGTGCGCGTCGTGTGCGGTCACGAAGATCACGGCTGGAGGGCGCGCGCCGTCGGAGAGAGCGGCCAGGACTTCGAGGCCGTCCAGCCCCGGCATCTTGATGTCGAGGAAGACGATCTCGGGTCGGTGCTCGAGAATCGCTTCGACGGCGGCCGGTCCATCCCCCGCTTCGGCGACGATCGTGTGAGCCTGGCCGGCTTCGAGCATCCGCCGCACCCGCTCGCGGGCGAGCGGCTCGTCGTCGGCGATGACCACCCGTCGCCGGCTCACGACGGCGGTCGTGCACGCCAGGGGATGGCAACGCGGACTCGTCCACCACCGCGGGGCCCGGCGGGGGTCAGGGTGAGCGATTGATCGGCGCCGTACAACTGCGTCAGGCGGTCGCGGGTATTGGTCAAGCCGACCCCTGCCGCCGCGTTGTGCGCCGGGCCGGGACCATCGTCGGTCACCGTGATGGCCAAGTGATGGTCCTCATGCCTGGCCGTGACTTCGAGTCGCCCCGGTCCCGGCTTCACGGCCAGGCCGTGCTCGAGGGCGTTCTCGAGAAGGGGTTGAAGAATGAAGGCGGGGACCAGCGCGTCCTGCGCCTCCGGCGCGACGTCGATCTGGACGGTGAGCCGGTCCCGGAACCGGACCCTCATGATCGAGAGGTAGCGGTCGACGAGCGCCAGCTCTTCGCCGAGTGTGATCTCCTGCGTGCCCGGATACGCGAGCGTCGTGCGGAGGAGTTCGGCCAGCTCCGTGAGCATCCGGTCGGCCCCCGGGACGTCCGAGTGCATGAGGGTGACGGCGGCGTTGAGGGTGTTGAACAGGAAGTGCGGGTGGAGCTGTGACCGCAGCGCCTCGAGCTGGGCGTGGGTGAGCTGTTCCCGCAGCTCCACTGCCTGATGCTCCCGCTCCTGCTCTCCCCGATAGAATTCGACCGCCTGTGCCGCGAGGACGATGACCCAGAGGTTGTACATCCCGCCCACGAAACTCGAGGGACGAATCAGATTCGTGGTGAACACGAGGATCTCGAGCTCCTCGACCCCGAAGCGCATGACGAGGAACAGGGCGATGGTGGCACCGAGGATGAGGGGCAGGTTGCGTTGCCAATGCGTCCGGGCAAGGGGGAAGCGCCGCACCAGAAGCACGAGGGGTGGAACGAAGAACGCGATGCCGTAGTGGCCGGCGAGGTTGGACGCGAGTACCTCGGTCCAGGTGACCACCATCCCGTGGCGGAGGGCGGACACTTCGTCCTGGAGAGCTCCCATGAGGCCCAGCACCGTATAGATGGCGCCCCCCCATCCCCAGAGGCCGAGCCAGGTCCGGATCCAGTGCCGATGTGTGCCGATCATGGCCCCTAAACTATCCATCCGTCGTCCCCCGGCTCGGACCGTTGGTCCCTCCGCAGGGCAGGGTCGTCCCCTGCTGTTGGTCGGGCGGGAGCCCGGTGTCCTACACTCCCGTCGTGCTGATTCCCCTGCTCCTGGCCCTGACGCAAGCTGGCGATTCATCCCCGGCGCTCGCGGTGCCTCGACGGGTCGACGCCGGCGTAAGCATCGATGGGCGGCTGGACGAGCCGGTATGGAGCGAGGCCGTGATGCTCCGCGGCTTCTCCCAGTACCTCCCGAACGACAACCGCCCGGCCGATGACTCGACTACGGTGCTCGTCTGGTATTCTCCCACCGCGATCTATTTCGGCATCCGGGCCTACCAGGACTCTACGAGGGTTCGCGCCACGCTCGCGGATCGAGACAAGATCTCGGGTGACGACTATGTCCAGATTCTGCTCGATACCTATCACGACCGGCAGCAGGCCCTGGTGTTCGGCGTGAACCCCCTCGGTGTGCAGGGTGACGGAGTCATCGTCGATGCTCCCCGCCAGGTGGCGCAGACCCTGTCACCGACGAGCACCGGCGCATACACGCTCGACCTGACCCCCGATTATGTCTACGAGTCGAAGGGGCACGTCACGGCCTGGGGATACGAGGTCGAAGTCAAGATTCCCTTCAAAACCCTCCGTTATCAGACGGCGGACCCCCAGGACTGGGGCATCAACGTGATCCGGGTGGTCCAGGCGACCGGGCACACTCTGACCTGGACCCGCGTGCTCCAGACGCAGGCTTCGTTCCTGGGTCAGAGCGGCTCGCTCACCGGCCTCACCGGGCTGCGTCGAGGCATCGTGCTGGACATGACGCCCGAGGTGACCAGCACCGTGACGGGTGCTGCGGCGTCCCCGGGGTGGACCTACCTGGGCGGGACCCCTCGGCTGGGAGCGACGGCGCGATGGGGCGTAACCTCCAACCTGACGTTCAACGGCACCATCCATCCGGATTTCTCGCAAGTCGAGGCGGACATTCCCCAGATTCAGCTCGACCCGCGCTTCGCGCTGAACTATCCTGAAAAGCGCCCGTTCTTCCTGGATGGCCTCGAGCTCTTTCAAACACCGCTGCAGCTCATCTACACGCGCCGCCTCGTGAACCCTGACGGTGCGGCCAAGCTCACGGGGAAGGTGGGATCGACCACGATCGCGGTGCTCTCCGGGATAGACGGCACGGACGGATCGGCCGGCGGAACGGATCATCCGTTCCTGAACGCGCTTCGCGCCCGGCAGGATCTCGGGGGACAGAACAGCGTCGGACTGGTTTACACGGATCGAGCGGATGGTGCTGGTTTCAACCGGGTCGGCGCCTTCGACACCCGGGTGCTCCTCGGGGGAGCGTGGGACCTCACTGCGCAGGGCGGCGCCAGCGCGACACGTGATTCGGCCGCGGCGCCCGTACGCTGGGGCCCTGTCTGGCGTGCCGCCCTTACGCACTCCGGGCGGCATTTCGGCCTCACGGCGACGAGCCGCGGGTATGGCGAGCACTTCGAGTCCACCAGCGGGTTCATTGCCCGGACCAATTACGCCGTCGCGACTGCCGTTCCGAGCTACACGATCATCGGGGCGCCGGGATCCCGGGTCGAAAGCTTCAACGCCAACGTCTACCTCGCGGGCGTATGGGAGGAATTCCGGAATTTCACGGCCGGACAGGCCCCCGATACTCGGCAGGCCGACTTCGCCACGGGACTGACGCTCCGCGGCGGTTGGCAGCTCGGCGTTGCCTGGTCGTTCGAGTCTTTCGGCTATCCGGCGTTCCTCTATGCCGACTACCGCATTGAGCGCATCCGCGGATCGGTCGTGGATACCATCCCGTTCACCGGCACGCCGCATCTGCCCAACCGGGATTTCGCCGGGAGCATTCAGACGCCGAGTTTCCAGAAGTTCTCGCTCGTGGCGTCGCTCCTGGTGGGGCGGAATGACGACAACTTTTTCGAGTGGGCGAGCGCCCACCTCCTCGTCGGGAACCTGGATCTCATCTGGCGGCCGACGGACCGTCTGCGGACCGAGCTGTTCTACGATCACCAGCAAGTGAACCGGGCGTCCGACGGGAGTACGGTGTCCCTGGTCCGCATCCCGCGTCTGAAGGTGGAATACCAGCTGGCACGGCCGATCTTCATCCGGGTGATCGGGCAATACACTTCGAATCACACGGATGCTCTGCGGGATGACTCGCGGACCAACGGTGCCATTCTGATTCGCGACCCCTTGACGGGGACCTTCACGCGAACCCAACCGAGCACCGTGAACACGTTCCGGCTCGACTGGCTGTTCTCGTACCACCCCACCCCAGGAACCGTGGCCTACGTGGGGTACGGCTCGAGCCTCACCGAGCCGACGCCTTTTCAGTTCCGGGGCCTGGCGCGGACCGCGGACGGATTTTTCGTCAAGCTCAGCTACTTGTTCCGCGCGTAGCGCTATTTCTTGAACATGAAGTAGACGGCCCCGCACATGCACAGACCCGCCCAAAGGAAATTGAGCCGGAGCGGCTGCCGCATATAAAGGAGGGCGAAGGGCACGAACACGCTGAGCGTGATGACTTCCTGGAGCATCTTGAGCTGCCCGAGGCTCAGGGTGGTGTAGCCGATGCGATTCCCCGGGACCTGGAACAGGTACTCGAAGAAGGCGATCCCCCAGCTCGCCAGCGCCGCGACGATCCAAGGCTTGTCGTGCAGGTTCTTGAGATGCGCGTACCACGCGAAGGTCATGAAAGTGTTGGAGCAGATCAAAAGAAGGATGGTCTTGAGCACCGAAGACATAGGGTCCAGGGGTCAGGGGTGAGAGGTCAGGGAAAAGCCCCCCAATGCTATTGCGGGAGCATATCTCTCGCATCCCTGACCCCTGACCCCTGACCCCTGACCCCCGACCCCCGACCCCTGACCCCTGACCCCTGACCCCTGCTTCTCTCCCGCTGACCGCCATTTTCGGACCACTGGTCCCCGCCGAAACCCCGTTCGCCACACCCCCGTTGTGTTGCGGGCATCCCGGCCGTTCCTTCCCCCATTCACCCACTCCGGAGCACCGATGCGTACCCTCAGCACCCTGGTTCTTGCCGTCGTCGTCGCCTCACCCCTGGCCGCGCAGGGGAATCCTCTGTCCACCGCGGTGCAGCACATGGGACGCGGTCATGCCAAGAGCTTGCTTGCCGCCGCGCAGGCCATGCCGGCCGACAAGTACAACTTCAAGCCCACGCCCGCCCAGATGTCGTTCGGAGAAATCATCGCACATATCGCCGATGACAATGGCATCACGTGTGGAGCGATCAGCGGGAAGACCCTGGGTGGCACGAAGGTGTCGGGATCCGACTCCAAGGAGAAGCTGGTGGCCGCGCTCGAGGCCTCACTCACCTTCTGCAACGCGGCTCTGGCGGGCCTGTCGGATGCGAAGCTCGGTGACCAGGTCTCGTGGTACGGCTCGAACACCACCCGCGCCATGGCCGCCGTCGGCCTCATCGACGACTGGTCGGATCACTACGCCATGCAGGCGATGTACTTGCGGTTGAACGGCGTCCTGCCGCCGACGGCGCAGCAGGGGGGGATGTAAGAGAAGCAGCCGTCAGCCGTCAGCGGTCAGCACCGCTGACGGCCGACGGAACAGCTTCCCGTGCCTTGGCCATCACTCCCTCCCTGATGGAGTGATCTTCATCCGGCCTTGCGCAGGTCCCAGCAGCGCACTTCCGGGGAGCACGCCTCCACTCGCCGGCGCATCATTTCATCGAGACGCGTGAACCCGGCGACGAGGCGGTCGATCGAGTGGTGATCCCAGGCGTCCTGGCGGGTGACGTGAGCAAGCGTTGCCGCCAGCTCTCCTTCTTCGCGGAGGCGGCGATCTTCGGTGGACCGCACGATTTCGCGGGCGAGCTTGGTGAGCTGCTGTTGCGCCGCGGGGATGTTCGGTGAGTCACGAAGCAGTTCCGCACGCCCCCGGGCCTCGGCCACGTCTTCGGCCAGGGGAATCAGGCGCGCCGGACCGAAGAGCTGGTCCACCAGTAC
>DASUBP010000270.1:0-4878 GCA_035763205.1 Gemmatimonadales bacterium | reverse complement strand
CGGTAGCCCGCGTCTTTCATGCCGCTCGAGACCATGGCGTCCGCGGTTTCGCGGATGAGCCGGTCCGAGACGTCGCAGGCGAAGTGGTTCCAGCTGTTCCAGCCCATGGGCGGCGTACGGGCCAGACCGTTGTCGAGCGGACGGAACGTGGCGGCAACAGCCAGTCCGCTGACCGTCAGGGCGATGAGAGGTCTCACCATTTTCCTCGCATTCTCGTGGTATCGCCAAGATAGGCGTACTGGATTCGGCTCTTGCACAGGGCGGCCGCATTGGCCAGTGCCCGGTCGTTGAATGCGCCCGAGTTGGGAAGCAGGGCGCCGACTTTCCGGTAGTTTCCGAAGAACAGCTGGGCTCGTGCAAGGACCTCCACCGTGCCCAGGACGGTGCTCTGAGCGTCACGCAGGTCGTTGAGGTAGTCGCGACGGACCTGGCGGGAGTACCAGAACCAGCGTTGCCCGCTCTCATCCGTAGTCTCCTCACTGCCGATTTGCAGCTCCGACAGGTCATTGAGCGCTTCGATGGCAAGAGGAAACGCCTTGTCCGGCGCCGAGGTGCTCATCGCGAACCCTCCCACCGGCAGCGCCCGGTCCAGGAAGGGGGCATACGCCTCGTACGACAGTCCCTCTCCCCGGATCGACCCGCCCAGCCATCCGGAATACAGACTATTCGCGATGCGGAACGGCCAATACAAGGGCTCGCTGGGCTGGGGACCCGTGCAGTAGCCGAGGAGATACGTCGTCGGCAGGGGGCGATGCTCCACCGTCCAGCCAGGCTTTCCCTCCCGATACGGCAATGCCGGCGGCAGAGACCAGTGGTAGCTCCCGATCGGCAAGCTGCCGAGCGTCGACTGTACCAGCGCAGTCAGATGCTCCTTCGTGACATTGCCGACGACCACGACCATGAGACGCGACCCGACCAGCTCGGTGCGATCGAAGTTGCGCACATCGTCGGCGCTCAGAGCGCTCAGGGAAGTCGGGTTCCCTCGGGGGTCTACCGCATACGGGTGGCCCGCGAACATCACCGACTCGGCCAGCGCCTTGATGCGCTGCTCGGGATCCTCGTACCGGGCCCGAGCGGCCGCCAGCAGTCCGTCGCGCGCGAGCGCGACCAACGTGTCACTGAGCGTCGGGCGTACCAGCTCATCCGCCAGCACCGCCCAGCTCGAGTCGATGTCCTCGGCAAACCCCTGGAGCCAGATGGCGGTCCAGTCCTCCTCCATCGCGAAAGTCTCTCTGGTCCCAGTGCGGGCCAGCGCCACGGTCCCCATGCCACGGGGATAGGCTTTCGAGCCCCGGGCGGCCGCGTCGAGGAACAGATTCTCGATGCCGGCCGTCATGGGCGTGAGCAGGGTCGTGCCGCCCAGGAGGTACACGCCCACGGCGGCGAGCCGGGTAGAAGTATCGATCTGTTGAATGACGCGGACGCCGCCCACCATGTAGGTGAATGCCGTATCAGCGCGATCGCCGGGCTCCGAAGGAGCGGGCAAGGAGGTCGTTACCAGGACGGCGAGCAGGGGGATCATGGCTGCCCTCCCCCTGCGAGCCGGCCCTGGAGTTCCACCAGGAATTGGCGGGGAGCAACGATGCCGATCACCCGATTGCGGTGGGCCACGTAGGTCCCGGCGACGCGGGCCACGTCGGCGAGCCGGACGTGGGCCAGCCGTCCGTCGAAGGCGTCGTACGCGGGTATGCCGGGTCCTCCCCACCACGACGCCAGCGCTTCCGCCAATCCGCTCGGTTCCTCGGCAGCCAGTGCGTCCGTCACCGCTGTGCTGCGGCGCGCGTAGCCCAGATCCTCGTCGGCCAGTCCGGTCATGGCATCGAGCACGTTGAGCTCGTTCAGCAGGGTGAGTACGGCCTTCTGCCCGCGCTCCACCGTGGTCCGACCCCTGAACTCGATCTGGCCGTCGTGCCGATGTCCCAGGTAGCGGCATCGGACCGATGTGAAGAGCCCACTCCCCACCAGCCGGCTCTGGAATGCCGACGCCGCGTTGCCCAGCACTGCCGTCATCATTTCGACGGGGACCGCATCGGTATCATCGGGAGCGTCGGGTGGACCCTGGGTGGCGACGAGGATGGTGACATCGGAAACGGGAGCGGCGAGGAGCAGGAAGGCGCTCTGGGGGAGCTCGGGGTAGTCGATGTGGGGGGTCGGCACGTCGGCGCTACGGGCCCAGTCCCCGAACGCGTCGCTGGCCGTCTTCCAGATGTCACGCACGGAGACATCCCCGCTCACGATCAAGGCCATGTTGTTGGGCACGTAGTACCGCGTGTACTGACTTTGCACGGTCGCGACGGACAGGCTGCTGACGCTGGCGCTATCTCCGCCGACGTCCACCCGGTTCCAGATCGGTCCCCACAAGCGCTCACTCACGCGCCGTTCGAGGAGCGACTGAGGATCGGATGCTCCCCGCGCCAGTTCGTCGAGGACGATGGGGCGTTCCGCCTTGAGGTCGGACTCGGAAAAGCGGCCGTTGCGAACCAGGCGCGCGAGGATCTTCACCGCGTCACTGGCGTGGTTGGCCGGCGCCTCGAGGAAGTAATCGACATAGTCACCCGTCGTCTCCCCATTGTAGCCTGCGTCGATGAAGCTCGTCTCCCGGTTGAATGCGGTTTCTCCCTTCGGGTAGGCCCGGAACAGAAGGTGCTCGAACATGTGGGCCACACCGTCCTGCCCCGCTTCCTGCGTGAACGCGCCGGTCCGCACCGCGACGACCACGGTCGCTTCGGGCAGACGGTGATTCTCGGCGACGAAGACCTGGAGGCCGTTGGCGAGAACGGTGTCCCGCGTGGTTTGAGCGGCGGCGGGGCGGGCGAGGACGAGCGCGAGGAATAGCGCTGACGGCGGACGGCGCATCAGTGGCCTCGAGACGGAGATGAACTGCGCAAATGTATCACGCCCCTGTGCGGATTGCTCGTCATCCCAAGCCCCCGCTAGATTCCGGCCGTGCCGCCCACCGATCTCAGGTCGCAGGTCACCGCCGCCCTCGCCGCCCTTCAGAATCCGCGCCTCGGGAAGGATCTGATCGCCGCCGGCATGGTGCGCGATCTGGTCGAGGAAAACGGCGTGGTGCAGTTCACCTTCCTGCTCGGGCGGGACGATCCGGCGACGCTTGCGCGCGACGCCCGGCGGGCCGTAAAGGCCGTGCCGGGGGTCTCGGATGTCCGGGTGACCATCTCCGATCCCGGCGCCCCGCGTGCTTCGTCGCAGGGCCCGGGCCCCCGACCGGCCGGCATGGAGAACGTCCCGCCTCCCCCCACTGCGCAGGAGATGCCCAATATGGGCAAGGTCCTGGCGGTGTCGTCCGGGAAGGGCGGCGTGGGGAAGTCCACCGTGTCGGCCAACCTCGCCACCGCGCTCGCCGCTCAGGGGTTCAAGGTCGGCCTGATGGATGGCGACATCTACGGACCGAACATTCCGCGGATGATGGGCGTGTTCGACAAGCCGCCCGTGACCGCCGGAAAAATCCAGCCCCTCGAAGGCCACGGTGTGAAGCTCATGTCCCTCGGCTTTATCGTGGACCGCGACGCGCCCGCCATCTGGCGCGGCCCCATCATCATGAAGGTGATCCAGCAGTTCCTGCGTGATGTGGACTGGGGCAAGCTCGACTATTTCCTCGTCGACCTGCCCCCCGGCACCGGGGACGCGCAGCTCTCGCTCACGCAGTCGATCCACCTGCATGGAGCCGTGATCGTCACCACGCCGCAGGAGGTCGCCGTCGGCGACTCGCTGCGAGGCGCCAAGATGTTTGAGCGCGTGGGCGTACGGGTGCTGGGCGTGATCGAGAACATGAGCTACTACGTCTGCCCGCATTGCGGCGAGAAGTCGGAGCTCTTTCTCTCCGGCGGCGGGGAGCGCCTCGCCGCAGAGCTGGGCGTCCCGCTGCTGGGGCAGATCCCCCTGCAGGCCCGGCTCCCGCAGCACGCGGACGCGGGACGGCCCATCGTCGTCGCGGACCCCGAATCGCCCGCCGCCCGGGCACTGACCGACGTCGCCCGCCGGGTGGCAGACGCCCTGAAGTGAGATTCCTTCCACTTCTCCTGGCGGTCCTCCAGCACCCGCAGCGCCCCGACATCCGGACCGGCCTCGACACCATCTACTCCGGTGCGTTCCCGGCCGGGGCTCAGTACTTCGAAGCTCTCGCGGCCAAGGACACGCTCGACCCGGCACCGCTCATCTTCCAGGCCACGGCCTACATCTGGTGGGCGGAGGCCAAGGACTCGGACGACTTCGAGGCGGCCCGGATCGACTCCCTGCTCGATCTGGCCATCGCCAGGGCGCGGGCGGATTCGAATCATTTCTGGCTTGGCACGGCGCTGGGCTATCGGGCGCGGGAGAAGGACCTGCACGGCAGTGCGCTGGGTGCCGGGAAGGACGCGAAGGCCATGCGCGACGCGTATGCGGCGGTGCTCGCCACCGACTCGACCTGCGAAGACTGTTACCTGGGGCTCGGCGTCTACCATTACGGACTGGCACGGGCCGGCGGGCTCGCGCGGCTCTTCGCCAAGATCATCGGTCTGGGGTCGGGAAATGCGGACACTGGCATCGTCGACTTGCGACGCGCGGCGAACAACGGGGACCTCTCCAAGGTCGAAGCGACCTGGGTTCTGGCCGCGGCGCTCGTGCGCGAGGCGGGCCGGGACAAGGCCCGTCGGCAGGCGTTGCGCGCCGAGGCTCGTGAGCTGGTCGGAGGGCTGGCGAGCAGGTACCCGGGGAACCCCGTGTTCGAACGTTTCCTGAAAGAGACCCCGGCCCCGTGAGTGAGGCCGTAGCGCCTTCCGGGCCCGCCGGGAAGCTCACCACCGGAGATCTTCGCTCCACCATCCTGCGCCTCGCGGCACCCACCGTGGCGATGATGGCGTTCAATACCGGCTTCAA
>DASUBP010000269.1:0-2599 GCA_035763205.1 Gemmatimonadales bacterium | reverse complement strand
GCTGGCGCTCGTCGGCCTCGCGGACCGGATGGATCACTCGCCCCGCCAGCTCTCCGGCGGTCAGGAACAGCGCGTCGCCATCGCGCGCGCGATCGCGACCGACCCGCAGATCCTGGTCGCGGACGAGCCCACCGGCGACCTCGACCGCAAGTCGGCCGAGGAGATCCTCACGCTCCTGGAGCGGCTGAACCAGGAACACAAGAAGACCATCGTCATGGTCACGCACGATCCGCATGCCGCCGAGCGGGCGCATACGGTGCGGCATCTGGACAAGGGCGAGCTGCAATGAAAATGCTCTCGATCATTTTCCGGAACGCGTTCCGGCACAAGTTGCGGTCGTTCCTCACCATTCTGGGCATCGCGACCGCGGTGATGGCGTTCGGCTTGCTCCGGACCGTAGTGAGTGCGTGGAACAATGGCGTGGCGAACAGCGCCGAGAACCGGATGATCGTCCGGCAGCGCGTGTCGTTCATTTTCCCTCTGCCGCTGACCGACCGGCCCGAGATCCAGAAAGTGCCGGGAGTCGTCGAAGCCACATGGGCGAACTGGTTCCAAGGCGTGTACGGCGACGCGAACGACTTCCGGAATTTCTGGCCGCGGTTTGCCGTCGACCCGGACACGTGGTTCGACGTCTACCCGGAATACCTGGTGCCCCCTGACCAGATGAAGGCGTTCATGCAGGACCGCTCCGGCGTCATTCTGGGGCGCAAGACGGCCGCGAACCACAACTTCAAGATCGGTGACGTCATCACCTTGAACGGAGACATCTTCCCGGGCACCTGGCAGTTCACGGTCCGGGGGATCTATGCGGGCAAGGAGGCTTCGACCGACGAAACCGCGATGTTCCTCAACTGGAACTATCTCTACGAGCAGGTGAAGGCGCGGGAGCCGGGGCGCGAAGTCGGTGCCGGGTGGTACGTCCTCAAAGTCGACCGTCCCGATGACATGGTGAAGGTCGCCAGCGCCGTGGACACCCTCTTTGCGAACTCACGGGCACCCACCAAGACCGAGAGCGAACGCGCGTTCCAGCAGGGGTTCGTCTCGATGTCCTCCGCCATCATCACGTCTCTGCAGGTGGTGTCCTTCGTCATCATCGGAATCATCCTGCTCGTCCTGGCGAACACGATCGTCATGGCGGTGCGGGAGCGCACCCGGGAATACGCGGTGCTCAAGACCCTTGGGTTCACCGGGCGGCACGTGATGATGTTCATTCTCGGCGAGTCAATGCTCATCGGCTTTTTCGGGGGCATCGTCGGGGTCCTGCTTACCTTCCCCATGGTCTTCGCTTTCGGCAAGGCCTTCTCGACCTTTTTCCCCGTGATCGGAGTCTCGGCGGCGACGGCGGGTCTCGCGCTCATGGCGGCGGCGCTCTGCGGTCTCGCGGCCGGGGCGGCGCCCGCGAGCCGTGCTGCCCGGATGCCCATCGTATCTGGCCTCAGGACCGTCGGATGAAGATCCCCTTCTCGTACATCTGGCGCTCCCTGTGGGCGCGGCGACTCACGACCACGCTGACGATCGGCGGTATCGCCCTGGTCGTCTTCGTTTTCGCCGGCGTGCTGATGCTCTCGAGCGGCATCACAGCCACGCTGGTGGATACCGGATCGCCCGACAACGCGATCATTCTGAGGAAATCCTCCACGTCGGAGCTCGTGAGTCAGGTGGACCGGGGCACCGCGGAGATCCTCGAAACGGCCCCGGAGATCGCGACCGGGCCCGATGGCAAGCCGCTGATCACGCGGGAAGTCAACCTCATCATCAACTTGAACAAGAGGAACAACCACGCGGCCCTCGGAAATGTGACCGTCCGTGGTACGTCCCCGCAGAGCCTGCTGCTCCGGCCCGCCGTGAAGATCACCCAGGGCCGGATGTTCAACTTCGGGAGTCACGAGCTCATCGTCGGAAAGAATATCGCCGAGCGCTTCGAAGGCGTGACGATGGGCGCGGACGTGCTCTTTGGCGGGGATCACTGGACGGTCGTCGGGTACTTCGATGCCGGCGGGTCGGGTTTCGATTCCGAGATCTGGACCGACGCCGATCAGGTGATGCAGGCCTTTAACCGACCCGTGTATTCGTCGATCACCTTCCGGCTCAAGGATGCCAGCCAGTTCGACGCCCTGAAGGCCCGGCTCGCCGCCGACCCGCGCACCCAGTACATCGAACCCAAGCGGGAGCGGGATTTCTACCGCGAGCAGTCCGCGAACATGGCCGGCCTCATCAAGGGTCTTGGTCTCATCATCACCATCATCTTCTCGGTGGGTGCGATGATCGGTGCGATGATCACGATGTACGCCGCCGTCGCCAATCGCACGGTCGAGATCGGCACATTGCGGGCCCTGGGCTTCAAGCGGCGCAGCGTGCTCGCCGCGTTTCTGATGGAGTCCATTCTGCTGGCGGTTGTCGGTGGCGCGATCGGCGTAGTGCTGGCGTCGGGGCTGTCCTGGACTCGCGTGTCCACCGTGAACTTCGCGTCGTTCTCGGAGATCGGATTTGGCTTCGCGCTGACGATTTGGATCGTCATCGGCGCCTTTGCCTTTGCGCTCTCGATGGGCGTACTCGGCGGCTTCCTGCCGGCGGTGCGGGCGTCCCGGCTGCAGATCGT
>DASUBP010000268.1:0-2260 GCA_035763205.1 Gemmatimonadales bacterium | reverse complement strand
CACCTCCAGATCCTGATCGGCCGGGCGGCCCACGCCGTCCGGGTCGCGCGCGAATCGAAGGAGCTGCAGACCGAGATCGAGCGCTCGCACGGCAACAGCGAGAAAGTCACCGTGCTCGGGATCTCGCCCGCGTTCCGCCGGGCCATCGAGCTGGCGCGCAAAGTCGCGCCCACCGACGCGTCGGTGCTCCTTACCGGCGAGAGCGGGACGGGCAAAGAGCTCTTCGCCCAGTTCATCCATCAGCACAGCCGCCGCTCGGCGCGCTCCTTCGTGCCGATCAATTGCGCGGCGATGCCCGAGGGACTCCTCGAGTCCGAGATGTTCGGCCATGTGAAGGGCGCCTTCACCGGCGCGCTCCGCGACAAGCCGGGCCTCCTCGAGACCGCGAATGGCGGCACGCTGTTCATGGACGAGCTCCTCGAGATGCCGAAGCCCACGCAGGCCAAGCTCCTCCGCGTCATTCAGGACGGCGTGGTGCGGCGCGTGGGCTCGGAGCACACGGATGCGGTGGTGAACGTGCGCTTCATCGCGGCGACGAATGGTGACCCCGAGCAATGCGTGAAGGAGGGGACGCTCCGCGAGGATCTCTACTACCGGCTCTACGTCGTCCCGATTCACATCCCGGCCCTCCGGGACCGGAAGGAAGACATTCCGGTGCTCGCGAACTTCTTCCTGCAGCACTACTGGGCCCGGCATTCGCCCGGCGCCGGCGCGCCTCCGAAGTTCTCGGAGGGGGCGCTGCGCGCCCTGCAGTCGCACCCGTGGCGCGGGAACGTGCGCGAGATGCAGAACGTGGTCGAGCACACCGTCGTGATGCTCGAGCCGGGCTCGGAAATTCAGGCCGATCAGATTCCGCTGGGCGGCGGAGACTCCGCCGCGGGGGCGTCGTCCGCGCCCGTGCCGCGAGGCGCGGAGGCCCTGATCCCCGCGATCGGGGAGCATGAGGAGAGTTATCACGTGGCCCGCGACCGCTTGATCGCGGAGTTCGAGCGCCGGTACCTCACCTGGCTCGTGAACCACGCCGACGGGAACATGTCCCGCGCCGCCCGCATCGCGGGGGTGGATCGCACCACGCTCTACCGGCTGATGGAACGCCACGGCCTGCAACGCGGCTCCATCGCTTCATCGGGCGACGCGTGACCGTTCGCGAAGCACGCCCCTCTCCGACCCCCTCGAACCCGGGGCCGAATCCTCCGGCCCGGCCCCCCGAGCTGCGGGAAGACCTGGGCGTCCTGATCGTTCGGGACGCCGCACATGAAGTCACGTCGTCCTGGCGCGATCAGTACGGCGAGGCCACCGATCCGCGCGACATCGTGGACGTCCTCCAGGAAGTCAGCGAGGCGGTTTCGGCGCGGCTCAGCGGGACCAGCAGGCCCCTGTCCGGAACGTCGGTGTCGACGCTCGGGCGCCGGCTCGTGGACTTGCTCCGGACCACGATCATCAGGCGGGCGGCCGATCCCGCGGTCATTCCCCACGAGCAGTTGATTCGGGTCCTCACCGCCATCGAGGCGGTTCGGGAGCAGGTAGAGCCCGACTGGGCCCGGTACTTCACCTCGCGCCTTGCGGGGCCCGAGGGGCACGAGCTGCTGGTGGAAGTCGCCCACGATCTGCGCTCGCCCCTGACTTCCATTCTCTTTTTGGCGGAGACCCTCCAGAGGGGACAGAGCGGCGACGTGAATGACTTGCAGCGCCGCCAGCTGGGTCTCATTTACGGGGCGGCCCTGGGGCTCTCGTCTCTTGCGTCCGACTTGATCGAGCTGGTGCGCGGCGGCGACCGTCTCCTCGATCAGGAAGAAGCGCCCTTCTCCATTACGGAGATCCTCGAGTCGGTGCGGGACATCGTGCGGCCGATCGCCGAGGAAAAGCGGCTGAAGGTGCGGATCCTGCCGCCCCCCACCGACCACCGGCGCGGTCATCATCTCGCGCTCTCGCGCGTGCTGTTGAACCTGACGTCGAACGCGCTGAAGTTCACGGAAGAGGGGTTCGTGGAGCTGGTCTGCCGCGCGACCGACCGGTACCGGGTGGAGTTTTCGGTCCGGGACACCGGCAAGGGGATCAATCCCGAGGTCGTGAATAACCTCTACCAGCCCTTCCGGCGGACGGGCGGAAGGCGCTCGTACTATCTCTCAGGGACTGGTCTGGGGCTCGCCATTTGCCGCCGGATCGTCGAGGCAATGGGGGGAGAGCTGAAGGTGGAGTCCCGGCCCGACTGGGGGACGCGCTTCTACTTCGAGATCAACCTGCCGCCCGCGCAACAGTT
>DASUBP010000267.1:0-3548 GCA_035763205.1 Gemmatimonadales bacterium | reverse complement strand
GACACGATCGGGATCAGCAAGGCAAGAAACCCCACGTCAGTTCCTCGGCGGCACGAGCCGCTCCGGTTCGCGCTGCTTGGCCAGCATCCGTTCCGCGAAGTCCACCCGTTCCTCGAGCCCGGCGATGCGCCGGTGAGCTTCCTCGAGATCGGCGCGAAGCTCGTCCACAGCGCCATCCGTCACCGCGGGAGTCCCGGGGTCCCGGCTGATACGACGGGCGAACGCGGAAACCAGCGGTCGCGTGACGAGAAATACGCACGCAAGCACCGCCATGAGGGCGACGACTTCTTCCGGTCTCATCTCGCTCCCGGGCCGACGCGCGGCTGTTCGGTCTGCTTGGCCAGCATCCGCTCCGTGAAGTCGAGCCGCTCGGACAACTGCGCGACGTCCTGCCGCAGTCCGTCCACCTCGCCGAGAAGCTCGTCCCGCATCTGCTCGAGCGCCCGGGCATCCGCACCGGCCTGCCCTTCCAGTTTCCGGGCGATCGCCTTCCCGATGGGCCGCAGCACCCACACGGCGCCGCCCAACATCAAGAACAGAAAGAGGAATTTGATGCCTTCTTCGGGCGTCATGTCACCTCGGTGGCGCCAGGCGCTCAGCTTCCTTCTGCTTGGACAGCATCCGCTCCGCGAAGTCGAGCCGCTCGGCAAGCTCGCCCACCTGTTCCTGGAGATTCGTGATCTGCGCCGTCGTTTCCTCGCGGTGCTCCGACAGCTCCGTCGCTATACCGTCGGCGTTGGAGTGCTTGCCCCGGATCCGGTCGGCAATCGCGCGGCCGATGGGCGAGAAGGCTATCGCCGCGATGGTGCCGCCACCGAAGAGGAACACGATCGCCAGGATGTCTTCCACGTCGCCCCTCCTTCAGTCAACCTGCGACGTCAGTCGCCCGGGGGCAACACCCGCGCCAGGAAGCGTCCCGTGTGGGACCCCTTGGCCCGCGCCACCTGCTCCGGCGTGCCTGCCGCCACCACCTGACCCCCGGCGTCACCGCCCTCGGGACCGAGATCGATCACCCAGTCCGCGGTCTTCACCACGTCCAGATTGTGCTCGATCACCACGACCGTATTGCCCTTGTCCACCAGCCGGTGGAGCACGTCCAAGAGCAACCGGACGTCCTCGAAGTGCAGTCCGGTAGTGGGCTCATCCAGGATGTACAGGGTACGGCCGGTGTCGCGCTTCGCGAGCTCGGTGGCGAGTTTCACCCGCTGCGCTTCACCGCCCGACAGGGTGGTCGCCGACTGCCCGAGGTGGATGTACCCGAGCCCTACGTCGTTCAAAAGCTCCAGTTTCGCCTTGAGGCGAGGCTGGGCGTCGAAGAATTCCAACGCATCGGCGACGGAGAGATCCAGCACGTCCGCGATGCTCTTTCCTTTATATCTGACCTCCAGCGTCTCCCGGTTGTACCGGCGCCCCTTGCAGACCTCGCAGGGCACATAGACGTCGGGCAGAAAGTGCATTTCCACCTTCACCAACCCGTCGCCCTGACAGGCCTCGCACCGGCCACCCTTCACGTTGAACGAGAACCGCCCCGGCCCATACCCGCGCACCTTCGACTCGGGAAGCATGGTGTAGAGCTCCCGGATGGGCGTGAAGAGTCCGGTGTAGGTCGCCGGGTTGGAGCGCGGCGTCCGGCCGATAGGGCTCTGATCGATGTCGATCACCTTGTCGATCTGGTCGAGCCCCTCGAGCCGCTGGTGGACGCCAGGAACGACCTTCGCCCGATAGAAGTGGCGCGCGAGTCCCTGGTAGAGGATGTCGGTGACGAGGGTCGACTTTCCGGAGCCTGAGACTCCGGTGACGGCGACGAAGAGGCCCAGGGGGAAGTCGACCGTGAGGTCTTTCAGGTTGTGGTGTTTCGCCCCCACCACCCGGATGTGCTTGTCCTCACCGGCCAGGCGGCGTCGCGGAGGGACCGGGATTCGCAGCTCTCCCCGGAGATACCGCGCCGTCAGCGATTCCCTGCTCTTCAACACCTGTTGGAGCGTGCCCGCCGCGACGACTTCGCCGCCGTGACGGCCGGCTCGCGGGCCGAGATCGATCACGTAGTCCGCGGCGCGGATGGTCTCTTCGTCGTGCTCCACCACCAGCACGGTATTGCCCAGGTCTCGCAGCTCCTTCAGCGTGGTGAGGAGCTTGGCGTTGTCCCGCTGGTGCAGTCCGATCGACGGCTCGTCCAGGATGTAGAGCACGCCCACGAGCCGGGAGCCGATCTGCGTCGCCAGGCGAATGCGCTGGGACTCGCCACCCGACAGCGTGCCCGCGGATCGCCCGAGCGTCAGGTAGGCCAGACCGACGTCGGCGAGGAAGCGGAGCCGGTCTTTGACTTCCTTGAGAATGGGCTTGGCGATCTCGGGGTCGAGACCAGGCCGGCCCTTGTCCCGCAGCTGAAGCCCGCTGAAGAACTCGAGCGCGTCCTCGACCGACATCTCCGCGACATCCCCGATGCTCCTCCCCGCCACGAGCACCGAGAGACTTTCGGGGCGCAGCCGCCGTCCGTGGCAAGTGGGACAGGGCTGTTCGACCATGAATGCTTCGAGCTGCTCGCGGGTCGAGTCCGACTGCGTCTCCTGATACCGCCGCTCGACGTGCTTCAGCACGCCGCTCCACCCCGACTCGTACGAACCGTGGAAGCGGGCCGAGTCCCACTGATAGGTGAACGTCTTTCCGGGAACGCCGTGGAGAATCGCCTTGCGCGCGGCCTGGGGGAGATCGCTCCACGGAGCATCGAGACTGAACTTGAACGACTTCGCCAACGTCGGAAGGATCACTTTCCTTATATATCCGGACGGCTCACCCCAGGGGAGAATGACCCCCTCGAGAATCGAGAGTGAGTCGTCCCCCACCACCAGGTCCTCGTTCACTTCACGCTTGGTGCCGAGCCCCGAGCAGGTCGGACAGGCACCAAAGGGTGAGTTGAACGAGAACTGCCGGGGCTCGAGCTCCGGAATCGAGAGCCCGCACGTGGGACACGCGTAGCGCTCGGAGAACAGGGTGCTCTTGGGCGCGCCACTCCCGTGGCGGGCCACCTCGACTACCCCGTCCGCCGCGCGTAACGCCGTTTCGATCGAGTCGGCGAGACGGCTGCGGTCCGCCGCCTTCACCGCGAGCCGGTCGACGACGACCGCGATGTCGTGATTCTGGCGGCGATTGAGCTTGGGGACCTGGTTCAGGTCGTAGGTCTCGCCATCCACGCGCGCCCGGACGAATCCCTTCTTCCTGGCGTCTTCGAAGAGATCGCGAAACTCTCCCTTGCGGCCGCGAACGAGCGGGGCGAGCACTTCGATCTTCGCCCCCTCGGGCCACTGCATCACGAGATCGGTGATCTGCGATGCGCTCTGCCGCTCGACCGGCGTGCCGTCCTTGGGACAGTGCGGTGTACCCGTGCGGGCCCAGAGAAGCCGCAGGTAGTCGTACACTTCGGTGATGGTGCCCACCGTCGACCGCGGATTGGCACCGGCGGTCTTCTGCTCGATCGAAATCGCCGGAGACAGCCCTTCGATGGCATCGACGTCCGGCTTTTCCATGAGCCCGAGGAATTGGCGCGCATA
>DASUBP010000266.1:0-3094 GCA_035763205.1 Gemmatimonadales bacterium | reverse complement strand
TACGTCGCCGGAAGGAGTTCCTCGTGAACCGCCTGTGCTCCACGATCCTGCTCTTCGTGGCCGGAACCCTGACCGCTTGCGGCTCGGGGGCATCGAAGCCGCCCGTCATGCCGACCCTCCCGGGGATGGCCAGCTCCGCGCCCCCGACCATCACCGGCAACGATCCGCGGGCGTACCTGTTCATTCGGAAGGGCTGCCCGACCTGCCATTCGATTTCCGCGCTCGGCGTGAAGTCCGGGACCGACGTCGGTCCGGACCTGACGTATGCGTACACGGACGTCGTCAGCCGCTTCGATGAGCCGCTCGAACAATTCCTCCCCAACCCGACCGGCACCATGCAGATGGTGCTGAGCACGCTCATCAAGCTCGAGCCGGCGGAGCGGGATTCGGTGATTCACATCCTGAAGCGCTTGCACGACGACTCGTCGGCATCGGCGCGCCACTAAACCTCTCGGAGGAGCCTCCATGTCCCGTCGCCTGCTTTCACTCATCGGTCTGGCCGCGGCGGCCGGCGCGTGCGCGCCGTCCGGTGCCCCGAAGGCCGGACAAAACGCGAGCCTCGCCGACGCACGAGTGGCGGCGCAGCGGACGTACGTCGCTCCGGGCCAGCTCGACGACTACTACCTCTTCTATTCCGGCGGACACTCGGGGAACGTGTTCGTGGCGGCGATCCCGTCGATGCGGCACATCATGACGATTCCCGTGTTCTCGCCCTATCCGGGGACCGGCTATGGCTTCGACGAGGAGTCGAAGAGGATGCTGGGCGCCTACACCTGGGGCGACGTGCATCACCCGGCGTTGTCCCGTACCAAGGGAGACTATGACGGCCGCTGGCTGTTCGTGAACGACAACGCGAATAATCGTCTCGCCCGCATCGACCTCAAGGACTTCAAGACCAAGCAGATCATCGGGCCCATCCCGAACTCGAGCGGCAACCACGGCTCCGCCTTTCTCACTGAGAACTCCGAGTACGCGCTGGTGGCGAGCCGCTTCTCCGTGCCGCTGCCGATGGGCACCTACGCTCCCCTCGCGGACTACGCGACCAAGTACCACGGCATGGTGAGCGGTATCAAGATCGACAGCGCCACCGGCACCATGAGCCTCGCGTGGCAGATCATGACGCCTCCCTTCGACTGGGACCTGGCCTCCACCGGGAAGGACAGCTCGGCGGACTGGGCTGTCTGGACCTCGTACAACACCGAGCGGGCCACGGGCCGCCTCGAGGTCACCGCCAGCCAGCGGGACCGCGACTACATGGTGTTCGTGAACTGGAGGCAGGCCGCCGCCGCCGCGACGGCCGGCAAGGGCCAGATGATGGGTGGCACCCGCGTGCTCAGCCCGAAGGACGTCGCGGGCGGGATCTATCTCGTCCCCTGCGCGAAGAGCCCCCACGGAGCCGATTTCTCGCCGGACGGGCGCTACGTCGTCTGCAACGGCAAGCTGGCGCCCTACGTGACCGTCTTCGACTTCCAGAAGTTCAAGCAGGCGGTCGCGAAGAACGACACCGTCGGCAACGAGGACGGGATTCCCGTCCTGCGTTTCGAGTCGATTCGAGTCGCCGAAGTGCCCGTGGGCCTGGGTCCCCTCCATACCCAGTTCGACGATCAGGGTTACGCCTACACTTCGTTGTACGTGGAATCGGCGGTCGCGAAGTGGAAACTGGGACCGTTCGACGGGCATGACAGCACGCTCGTGGTCGCGAAGACACCCGTGCACTACGCCGTGGGGCACCTGGTCGTGGCGGGTGGAGATACGCGGCACCCTTATGGCAAGTACCTGGTGTCCATGAACAAGATGTCGAAGGGCCAGCATCTGAACATCGGGCCGTCGGAACCCGAGTCGAGCGAGCTGATCGACATCACGGGATCCGGGATGACCATGCTCTCCGAGTCCTTCACTGAGCCCGAGCCGCACTTTGCCCAGATCGCTCCGGCGGCCCTCTTGCATCCGATAGAGGTCTATCCCAAGGCGGAGAATCACGACCCCAACGCCATCTGGGCGGCGTCGGACGCGAAGATCACCCGCCGCGGCAACGTGGTGGAGGTGAAGCTCTTCGCCATCCGGTCGTACTTCATGCCGAACGCGATTGAAGTGAATCAGGGTGACTCGGTGATCATCCACGTCACCAATGCCGAGCAGGAACGGGACATGATCCACGGCTTCGGGATCGCCCTGTACAACCTCAACATCGTGATGGATCCGGGGGAGACGAAGACGGTCGCCTTCCGGGCCACGAAGCCCGGCGTGTACTCGTACTACTGCACCAACTTCTGCTCCGCGATGCACCAGGAAATGCAGGGGTATCTCCTGGTGAAGCCACGGGGTGGCGCCACGACGGCCGCTGCAGCCGCCAGTGGGACGCCGGGCGGCCGGTAACATGTCCCTGACCCAATGGCTCGATCAGGTCCTTTCCCCCCGGGCACGGTTCCTCGTGCTCGGGGCGGGAGTCCTGCTCGTGATCGCCTGCGCGTTTCCGCTCTGGCGCATCACGATGTTCGCGAACCAGTTCCCCGAGGGCCTCCGGCTCTCGATCTACAGCTACAAGCTCGTGGGGGGCGCCGGCGGCGCCGACCTCGAAGGCATCAACATCCTGAATCACTACATCGGCATGAGGGATATCGCCGCGGCGGACTTCGTGGAGATGCGCTTCATTCCGTTCGCCCTGGGGGTCTTCTTTCTTCTGGCCCTGCGCACCGGGGTGTTTGCCCGGATTCGGGACCTGGTGGACCTCACCGTCCTCTTGCTCTACTTCTCGGTCTTCTCGTTCGGCGTCTTCTGGTACCGCATGTACACCTACGGGCACCAGCTGAACCCGGAGGCGCCCATCAAGGTGGCGCCGTTCACGCCGCCGCTCTTCGGACATCAGCACCTCGCCAATTTCGAGATCTACAGCTATCCCGGCCTGGGCACGTTCCTCCTGCTCGGTGCCGGACTGGTGTTGCTGGGCGTGGTGGGCCAGAGCGCCTGGAAGGCGTGGCGGTGATTCTGCTTTGTCTCGCTCTCACGATGGGGGGAGCACAGGATACCCTGCGGCTCGCCCCCGGGCTGCACGCCGGGCCCCTCGTGGTGTCACGGCCCACCGTGATCCTCGGGG
>DASUBP010000265.1:0-5833 GCA_035763205.1 Gemmatimonadales bacterium | reverse complement strand
ACGGGGCGCCAGCGGTGACGGCACCCAGGGCACACGATCCTGTCGGATTGGAGGTACGGCAGAAGGGCGTGGCAGAGAAGGCACTCGGCCGGCAGAAACAGCTGGGCGAGCGCGCTACGCACGGAGCGCGCGCTCCACGGCAGCGCGCATGACCTCCACCGGGGCGTGGACCCCCGGAAAGAATCGCTCGAAAGCGGCGGCCCCCTGTGCGACCAGCGTCGTCCGCCCGTCGCTGATGCGGCGCCTACCCTCTCCCAGCGCCCGCACCCAGGCCGTCCCGCCCCGCCGGTACACCAGATCGAGCACGGCCGCACCCGGGCTGACCTGCTCCGCGGCGAGAGGCAGGTGATCGTTGTCGCGCAGCCCCAGGGGAGTCGCGTTGATGACCACCTCCGCCGCGCCGTCAGGCTCGGGGCTGGCCTCGAGTGAGAGACTCTTCCGCGCCCATTCCACGAACCGTCGCGCGGTCTCGTGCATGCGGGATTTCACGTGGAGGATGGCACCCCGATCGGCGGCGGCCGCCGCGACCGCGCGCGCGGAGCCGCCGGTCCCCACGACCAGCCACCGTCCGCCCCGCGCGACGCCGAGCTGATCCAGGGCCCGGGAGACACCGACCACGTCGGTGTTGTCTCCAACCAGAGTTCCGTTCTCCACCCAGAACGTATTGCACGCGCCCGTCCGGATGCACGCATCCGTTTTCCGCGCGACGTACCCCGCGGCTGCCTCCTTGTGAGGAACGGTGACGTTGCCGGCGGCGCCGACCGTCGCGAGCGCCGACAGCACCGCGGTCAGCTCCTGCGCCGGCGTCTTGAGCGCGACGTAGCTCCCCGGGAGACCGAGTACCCGCATCGCGGCGTTGTGCATGGCGGGGGACAGCGAGTGGGAGACCGGATCCCCCACGATGGCCAGAAGCCTCGGCTCAGCGAGGTGAGCCACCGGCCGCCTCCCGGGCCAGCCGTTCGACCACCGCCGTGATCAAGGCGTCCAGCTCGGCGCACGTTTCGCGATACACCTCGAGGTCGCCCCCAAAAGGATCGCTCACCTCCGCGTCGCCGGAGCGCCCGGCGAATTCACCGAGCACGAACACCCGCCCATCCCCACCCAGCTCGTCCACTCGGGCCCGGTGATGCCGGGCCATGGTGAGAATGAGATCGGACTCTTCGACCAGCTCTCGAGTGAGCAGGCGGGCGCG
Organism: Gemmatimonadales bacterium; assembly: GCA_035763205.1. Taxonomy (GTDB): domain Bacteria; phylum Gemmatimonadota; class Gemmatimonadetes; order Gemmatimonadales; family GWC2-71-9; genus 40CM-2-70-7. Next base: position 4,641 of record DASUBP010000265.1, on the reverse strand, counting down.
ATGACCCGAGAGATCGAGTCCCCGCTCCAGGGCGACGAGGTATGCGCCTTCCGATGCCGGCGCCCCATCCCACGCCCCGGTACCCGCCGACGAAACCTCCATGTCGTTCAGGTCGCGGTCCCGCAGGGCCTTGGTAAGCAGGGCCGCCGCGAGCGGGCTGCGGCAGATGTTGCCGGTGCACACAAGAAGGACGCGCTTGGTCATGGGGCGAGTGATCCGACCGCGGCCCGCAGTTCCGCCTGGGACACGGCACCGGGACGGACCAGCCGGGGAGTCGGGGTCGTGCAGTCAACCACCGTGGAGGGCGGGCGGTTCCCGAGGACGCCCCCATCCAGCACGAGGAGCCTGCCGTCGTTCACGGCGGGACCGAAATCCCGGACGATCGCGGCCGCACCCGGGTCCGGAGCCTGGCCGGGGAGGTTGGCGGAGGTGGAGGTCAACGGCTCACCGAGATGCGCCACGAGCGCGGCGATCAGGGGATGCGAGGTCCAGCGAACCGCGATGCCCCCCTCGGGTCCCCGGAGGAGATCCGGCAGCCGGCCACTGCCCCCGGGCAGAACCAGCGTGAGCGGTCCCGGCCAGAACGCCTTGGCCATCGCATCCGCCGCGTCCGAGAACGCCAATCCGTACGACTCGGCCATCTGGCGGTTCGAGACGAGCAGGAGAAAGGGTTTCCCCGGTTCGCGGCCCTTCAACCGTGACAGGGCGTTTACGGGCTCCGCTCGCGCGAGAGAGCCAAGTCCGTAGACCGTCTCGGTGGGATACGCCACCAACCCACCTCCGCGCAGATGTGCCGCCACTTGGGGCGTCGAAGAGGAGGCGCTCTGGGGTGAATCGAAGGGCACTACACCGGTCATCGCAACTCACGAGCGAGGGCGTCAGCGATCCGAAAGTCGTCGGGCGTGGTCACCTTGAAGTTATGCGGACTGTCAGGCACCACGTCTACGGGGAAGCCGGCACGCTCGCAGAGCTCACCGTCGTCCGTCGGAGGGGGGTCAGCCAGCTTCAGACGATTGAAGGCGTCCACCAGCATGGTTCTCGGGAACCCCTGGGGCGTCTGAGCGCGCCAGAGTCCTGTCCGGGGCACCGTCCGGGTGACCCGGGCATCCCCCTTCACTTCCTTCACGGTGTCCGAAAGCGGCACAGCCGCTACGGCCCCGACCCCGCTTCGGGCCCGCGCGATCACCGCGTCGATGGTCGCCCGGACCGGAAAAGGCCGGGCCGCGTCGTGGACCAGAATCAGGCGGCAGTCGTCCCGGAGTGCTTTGACCCCGGAGCGCACGGAATCGGTCCGGCTCTCGCCTCCGCGTGCCAGGATGAGCCGGTCCCCCATGACCTTCGCAAGCCAGTCGGGCGGGTGTTCGACGAACGCGCGCGGGAGCACCGCGACCACCTGCGAAACCTCGGGGTGAGAGGTGAAGGGGCGCAGGGCCCGCAGGAGCATCGGGACGCCGAGGATGGGACGGAACTGCTTCGGTTCGCCGGGACCGGCACGGAGCCCCGCGCCTGCCGCGACGATGACGACGCCGACGTCAGGCAGCGAGGCGCCGCGCGAGCTCACCAATGTGCTCCAATCCGACGACGTCCAGTCCCTCGACCCGCACGCGCGACCGGGCCGACAGGAACGCCCGGCGGAATCCCTGACGGGTAGCCTCGGCCAGCCGGCGTTCGATGCCGGCGACGGGGCGGATCTCGCCGCCCAGTCCCACTTCCCCGAGGAAGAGCGCGTCGGCGGGTGCGGGGCGATCGTGAATGCTCGAGACCAGAGCCGCGGTGACCGCGAGATCGGTGGACGGCTCGAGCAGCCGAACACCTCCGGTCACGTTGACGAACACATCCAGGTCCGAGAACGGAAGTCCCCCGCGGCGCTCGAGCACCGCCAGGAGTACGGCCAGGCGACGCTGATCGAATCCGGTGGCGACGCGCTGGGGCGTGCCGAAGCCCGCCTTCGAGGCGAGCGCCTGGATTTCGACGAGGAGAGGACGGGTGCCTTCCATGAGCGCGGTCACCGCGGATCCCGAAACCCCGGTCTGCCTGCCCGCCAGGAAGAGCGCGGCTGGGTCCGGGACGGCCTCGAGGCCCGCAGCGGTCATCCGGAAGACGCCGATCTCGTCGACGGACCCGAAGCGGTTCTTGACGGCGCGCAGGATCCGGTGATCGAGCGTCGCTTCGCCTTCGAAGTAGAGCACGGTGTCGACGATGTGCTCGAGTGTCCGGGGACCGGCGATGCCTCCGCCCTTGGTGACGTGCCCGACCAGCACCACCGCGGGGCCCGCATCTTTCGCGAAGCGCATCATGCGCGCGGCGCACTCGCGCACCTGGCCCACGTTGCCCGGGGCGCCTTCCAGTTCTTCGGTGTAGGTGGTCTGAATCGAGTCGACGAACACGACCTGGGCGTTCAGCGCCGCCGCGTGCGCCACGATGCTCTCGAGTCGCGTCTCACCCAGCGCGTGCACCGCATGGGCGTCGGCGCCCAGCCGGTCGGCGCGCAGGCGGAGCTGATCGGGAGACTCTTCGCCGGAGACGTACAGGGTGCGGACGCCGTTCTTCTCGAGCTGGGCGGCTGCCTGAAGGAGGAGGGTCGACTTTCCGATCCCCGGCTCGCCACCCACCAGCACCAGTGATCCCGGCACGATCCCGCCGCCGAGCACGAAGTCGAATTCGGCGATGCCGGTCTTCCAGCGTTCGCGCGAATTGCCGGTGACCTCTCCGAGCCGGACGGGCGGGGCGCTGCCAACCAGGGCCTGCTGACGGCTGGTGGCTGATGGCTGACGGCGCTTTTCGAGGACCGGTTCTTCAACGAGCGTGTTCCACGCACTGCACGAATCACAGCGCCCCGCCCACTTGGGCTGCTCGGCGCCGCACTCGGTACAGCGAAACACCGAGTGGGGCTTAGCCACCAAACTGTTCCCCCGGAGGCCCGCCACTCCGCTCGGTGTAGTTGTCGAACCGCGTGTACTCCTTCTTGAAGTACAGCTTGACCGTCCCGGTCGGTCCGTTGCGCTGCTTGCCGACGATCAGCTCGGCCAAGCCCTCGATGTTCTCGTCGGATTTCGGATCCACGGGACCGTCGTAGAACTCCTGCCGGTAGATGAAGCAGACCAGGTCGGCGTCCTGCTCGATCGCGCCCGATTCGCGGAGATCCGAGAGCTGCGGGCGGCGGTGTTCCCCGCCCCGCTGCTCGGGGGCGCGGGAAAGCTGCGACAAAGCCAGCACCGGCACGTTGAGCTCCTTGGCCAGGCCCTTGAGGGCTCTGGAGATGTAGGAGATCTCCTGCTGGCGGCTCTCGACGTTGGTGGGGCCCGCCATCAGCTGGAGGTAGTCCACCACCACGAGCCCGATGTCGTGTTCGGCCTTGAGCCGGCGGGCCTTCGAGCGCATGGCCAGGGGGGTCAGCGCCGCGGAGTCGTCGATCCAGATGGGCGCGGTCCCGAGCAGGCCCGCGGCCCGGGCCAGCTTGGGATAATCGTCGTCGCGGAGCGCGCCGCGGCGGAGGCGCTGGGCGTCGACCAGACCTTCCGAGCACAAGAGCCGCTGCACCAGGGCGTCCTTCGACATTTCCAGAGAGAACACCGCCACGCCGATGTTGTGCTCGATGGCCGCGTGCTGGACCACGTTCAGGACAAACGCCGTCTTGCCCATCGATGGGCGCGCCGCGATGATCACGAGGTCGGACTTCTGGAACCCGGCGGTCAACCGGTCGAGGTCCAGGAACCCGGACGCGACGCCGGTCACGGCCCCCGCCCCGCCCTGGAGCTGTTCGATGCGCTCCATCGCGGGCCAGACCAGCTCCTTCAGGCGGCTGAACTCCTCGGACCGGCGGAGCTGCGCCACCTGAAAGACGCGGTGCTCGGCGTTGTCGAGGACCTCGCCGGACTCGGAGCCCGAGTCGTAGACATCCTGGATGATCTCCGTCGCGGCTTCCACCAGGCGGCGGAGAACCGCCTTGTCGCGGACGATCTTCGCGTGGAAGGTGACGTTCGCCGCGGTCGGCACCACGTCGATGAGCGCGCCGACGTATTCCATGCCGCCGATGCGGTCGAGATCGCCCCGGCGCGTCAGCTCATCGCCCAGCGTGACCGGGTCGATGACCTCGCGCTTCTCGGTGAGGCTCGACATCGCGCGGAACAGCACGCGGTGGGCCTCCCGGTAGAACATGGTGTCGTCCAGCACCTCGACGGCCGAGAGCGCGGCGTCCTGCGACAGCATCATCGCACAGAGCACGGCCTGCTCGGCTTCGTTGCTCCAGGGCGGTTGGCGGCCGCCGAAGGTGCGGTCAGGCGTCGAGGAGACGGCGGGCGAAGCGGACGTCATCCCAGGTCGGTTTCTTCCAATTCGGGTTTCGCAGCAGGGCGGCGGGGTGGTAGGTGACCACCACGGGAATTCCCCGGAAACGATGCACTCGATTTCGCATCGCGCCTAGTGCCTGCTTGGCGTCGAGCAAACTCTGCGCCGCGGTCCCGCCCATTGCCAGAATGACTTTGGGTCGCACCAGCTCGATCTGCCTCCAGAGGTACGGGAGGCAGGACGAGATCTCGTCGAATTGCGGCACACGATTCTCCGGGGGACGGCACTTCACGATATTGCAGATGTAGACCTGCTCTCGTGGCAGCTGAATCGCCGCGAGAATTTTCGTCAGCA
>DASUBP010000264.1:0-4372 GCA_035763205.1 Gemmatimonadales bacterium | reverse complement strand
CACGGCATGGGCTGGCTTTTCGGGTGTTACCTGATCCTGTCCGGGGCGGAGCGGTTCCTGATCGAATTCCTGCGCGCGAAGGATGACCGCCTGCTGGGACCTTTCACGCTGGCCCAGGCGACGGCGCTGATCATCGTGGCTGTCGGATTCTATCTGACGAAGAAATGGCAGGTTCCGGACGGGACGGGCGCCGACATCCCCCATCTGCTGGCTCGGAAGCCGGAACCTCCCCAGCAGGCGCCCGTCGCGACCTAAGCCGGGCGCTGGCTCCGGGCCAAGGCCCACACGACCGCGGCGAGAGCCAGGACCACCAAGACCCCCTGTGCCCACAGGGACTGGGCCGTGGGATAGATCCCCAGAGCGGGAAGACGCGGACCCCACTCGACGGGCCGCATGCCCACCACGCCGGCATTCTGCAGCTCCGCGATTCCCTTGCCCGCAAAGACGAAGGCCATGTAGTAGAGGAGCCCCCCCGTCACCGCGAAGAATGGCCGGAGGGGAAGCCGCATGCCGAAGAGATTGATCGCGAGATAGATCAGGACGAGCCCGACGCATCCTACGGCAAGCCCGGCCACGACCGCCACGACACCACCCGTGTTGCCGCTGGTCAGGAGCGCCTTGTAGAACAGGATGGTCTCAAATCCCTCGCGATACACCGCGAGAAACGCCACCCCGGCCAACGCCCACCGCGATCCCGAGGACAGCGCGCTCTTTACCTTGTCGCGGACGAACGAATTCCACTTGTCCGCTTCGACCTTTGAGAGCAGCCAATAGCTGACGTAGAAGAGCACCACGGTCGCGAGCAACATCGTCCAGCCTTCGAGGGCCTCCCGCTGGTTCGACGTCACTTCGAACAGCAGCTCGACGCCGGCAAAGGTCGCGAGCGACGCGAGCACCGCGAGCCAGGCCCCCCACGCCACATCCCGCCGGCGCTCCACCGCCCCCGCCTTGGCCAGGAAGGCCATCAGCGCCCCGATGATGAGGATCGCCTCGAATCCTTCCCGGAGTGTGATCCCGAGGGACTCCAGAAACAGATTCGTCCGCGAGTCCCGGTCCGCCACCTCCCGCTCGGCCCGCTCGAGTCCGGCGAGGATCTGCTCGTGGATCCCGGCGAGCTCGCCCGCTGACGCACCCGCGGCGGCCCGGTTTCGGAGATTCGCGAACTCGTCCTCGAGCTGCCCCGCCAGAGGCGCGTTCCGCGCGCGCACGTCGGTCTCCACCTGCTCGAACGCGAGGTACGCGTCGAAGGCCTGGTCGGCGGACCGGTTCGCCACCGCCGTATCGAGCCGGGAGCGGACCGCCGCGAACGCGGCGACCAGCTTCGAATCGGGCTGGAGCGTGGAGACGTAAGCGGCCACGGCCCAGCGGTCGGCGTCCGTGAGGTCGTCTTCGAAGCGCGGCATCGCGGTACCCGGGACACCGATGGATACCTTGCGGTAGACGTCGAGCGGGGTGACGGTCCGCATCTCGGCCGGGTCGGCGAGATTGGCGGGCGGCGGATTCAACCCCCGACCTCCGGGACCGTCACCCCGGCCCGCGAGCCCATGGCACGACGCGCACGCTTTCGCGAATACCACTTTGCCCCGGGCGACGGACGGCGGGACCGCCGGGTACTGGTTGAGCGTATTCCCGAAGGCCCGGGTGATCCGCATCACGAGCGCGTCCGCCCATTGGGAGACCGAATCGGGGGGCGGCGCCGAAGGTCGGTCCAGGGACGCACGGAGGTTGGCGACCAGGAGTCCCACCGGCTCCCGAAGCGAATCCGGGAGCGTGGCGACGTTCTTCTCCGCCTGGTCCAGGAACAACCGTGACTCGGCCACTTCCTCCGGTGCGGTGATCTTGCCACCTGCCGCAGGCACGCCGTTGCGGTACTCCTTTGCGGCGAGCGAAATCGCGGAGACCATCCGGCGCGCGGCCAGGACCCGCGACGAGTCCTTCCCCTGCGCCGGGAGCGAGCCAGCGAGGGCGAGGACAAACACTGGAATCGTGAGATGGGGATAGATGAGAATGATTCTCAGCTAGGGTGAGACGAATACTAGAGCGATTCTGTCGGCAATGCAACGACGATGGCGACCGCAACCGCCGCCTGGTGCGTGTGCGACAGCGACAACATCACCTGCGCGGCCTTCAGTTCTTTCGCCCGCTGCGCGGCGAGACCGTGCAGCGTCACCTGCGGACGTCCATCCTGCTCGCGTACAACTTCGATTTCCCGCCAGCCGATGCCACGCGCCGCGTCACTCCCCTGCAGCGCCTTGTAGACCGCCTCTTTCGCCGCCAACCGCACGGCCACGTGCTCCGCGGGATCGGGGCGGCTGCGGCAATACTCCGCCTCCGCCGGCGTGAGCAGCCGGTCGAAGACGTGCGACCCCTTTTCCGCCAGCATCCGCCGCGCGCGGTCCACTTCCACCAGGTCGACGCCGATGCCGAGTGCGTTGAGCATCAGAAGTGCAGCAATTGCGCGAGCCAGACCGGCGCGTCGACATAGCCACCGAGAATGAGCCCCAGCCAGAGCAATGCGCCCGCGCCGATCGCCCAGGTCACCAGCACCGGCCAGAGCGAGGGACGCCACTGCGCCAGCGCGGCCAGCTCCGGATCCCAGCGTTTCCGCTCAGTGCGAATCGCGTCCTCGAGCGCGAGCCATGCGGCTTCGAGCCGTCGAGCCGCCGTCTGCAGGGCATCCTGCCAGACGTGGTGGGTCTCGTCATCGACACCGCCCGCCGTCGCTTCGCCTCGCACCTTGCTGCTGACCCGCGCCAGATCGTCGAGTGCCTTGACGAACTCGGCGCCCCCCGCTGACAGGCGTGCCGTCAGCGAGCGGCGTTCCGCGCTCGTGAGCTTCCGAAGCCGGCGTTTCCGTCGCGGCATGCGAACCGCCTTGCCGATGCGCTCGATCTGATCATCGAGGGCATCGGCGACACGGTCGGCAGTGCGGCGGACGGCGTGCTCCCACGCGGCCAGCCAGGCCGTCCGGCCCAGGGCATCGAGGACGCGGTCCTGTGGAGCAGCCTCGGCGGTCAGCCGGCGGGCCTCCCCCCCCAGCTCGATCACCCGGGTCGCCAGCTCATCGGCGATATCGTCCAGAGGGATCCACAGCGGTTCCGTGCGGCGCGGCACGATCAGCCGGCCGAGCGCCGGGGCCAGTTCGGGAACTCGGACGGTCACGTGGCCAGCCTCGCCTGGCGGCCGGTCCGCTTCTCGTAGCGGCTCACGAATTGGGGGAGCGACTCGGGAAGGAACTCCCCGCGTGCGAGTCCGGTGGCGGCGATTGCCTTCTCGATGGCCTCCGGATCGCCTTCCACTTCGACGAGGATGTCCATTTCCGGATACCGTTCGACGCGCAGCGTTGCCTGTCCCAGGTGGTAGACCGTGATCATTCGCTCGATCCGCATGCTCTCCGTGTACCCCAGCCGGTCGAGCAACGTCAGCGCAGTCCACGGATCCGAGACCCCGAGCTCGATCTCCGGCCGGTGCCGGTACTCACCCTTCGTTTCCACGGGCCCCTTCCAGCACAACTCTCCACGCGTCTCGCCATTCTGCGGCCGGTAAATCCGCAAGCGGAGCACCTCATCTTTTTCGGCGAGCTTCTCCTTGCGGTCGAACCGGTGGTCGGTCATTTCTCCCGCGAACTCCACCGTGGCCCCCGCGCGGTCCAGCGCGGCTTCGAACGATTTGAGGTCGGGCACCCGGGCCTTCACTTCGATTTCGTCCTTCACGCTCACAACCCCAGCCCTTCGAGCACCCGCCCGGTGTCGGACAGGTCGGCGAGCACCAGCTCGGCCCCGGTGACCTCGAGATCGGCCACGCGGTAGGAGCCGGTCGCGACGGCGAGGGCCCGCGCACCCACCGGCCGGCCGCACGCGACGTCCGCCGGCGTATCACCGATGATCCAGGTATCGGCCCCGCGCACCGGACGGCCCAGACGCTCGGAGGCGCGGGCAAGGGCCACCGGAGGAAGGTCGGGACGATGATGGCCATCGAGTCCAAAGGCCCCCACGGCGAACCGGCCGAAGCCGATTCCCGCCGCTTCCAGCTTCAGCTCCGCTCCCCCGACCACGTTCCCCGTCAACAGACCCACCATGACGTCCCCGGCCTCCTCCATTGGCACCAGCGCCTCGAGCAGCGCCGGAACCCCCGGCATCGCGCGGGTCACGTAGCCCGGGCGCTTCAGCTCCTCCCGGAGGTTGACGACGTACTGGGTACAGATTTCCTCGATCACCGCCTGGTCGTGGGGGGAACTGTGCCCTCCCTGCTCCAGCAGCTCCCGGACGATCTGCGGGTCGGTCTTGCCGTCGAGCCGGTACCCGGGGAGGACACCCGGTGTCCCGGCGTGATCGGTCAGCGCGCGATGAATGGCTCGCCGCCCCGCACCGTC
>DASUBP010000263.1:0-3357 GCA_035763205.1 Gemmatimonadales bacterium | reverse complement strand
AGCGATCGAATCCCCGGGATGTGACTCTTCGCGAAGAGCAGGCGATCGAAGTCATGATTGATGGTGAGCATCGCCGCGCGCGTGCCGGAGAAGTTGTTGCCGTTCAGGGTATTGAACCCGTTGGGCTGATAGGTATAGAGCTCCCGGCCGAAGTCCACCGTGAAATACCGCTGCGGCGGTACCCATCCGGTCGCGATGCCCCCCACCGCAGTGATGGACGTGACACCGAAGTTCAACGTCCGCTGAATGCGCTCGACCCGGAGGACGTAGCGCCGGTAGGAGAAATCGCCGCCCAGTACGTCGTGGGCCGCGACTTCCGCCGACGCCGTGACGCGGGTCTGCACCAGCTGACGGAGCCGGTAATCGCGCCCCTTCGACCGCAGGAGCGGGCGGGAGTCATATACCATCGTCGCGCCGACCGCCCGCAGATTCCCGCCGTCGATCGGCTCGTTGGGACGAAGCGCCCGCGCCTTGGGAACCCCGAGTGCATAATCGGTGGTCACCGCCAGGCTCGATTGGGTCGCATTGACGAAGGAAAGCTCGAGCCGAGTGCCCCTCCACAACTTTCCCGAGACGAATGCGCGCGCGCCCCGCTCGCGGTAGTAGTCCAGCGGATCGATGCGGGAGAGAAAGTTGCGGAACGTCGGATTGTAATCGCTCGACACCATCGTCGGACGGTGCGCCGTCTGATCAAAGGCTCCCGCGCCGATCCAGATCTGCCGGTCCTCGGAGAGCATGCGGCTCACGCTCGCGCTCTCCTGCCACCGCTCCGCCCCGAACCCGTAGCCCGCGCTGGTGCCCACGACCCAATGCGGACCCGGACTCCAATCACCCCCGGCGCCGAGGTATGCCCCGTCGACGCGATTATAGTGGAAGAACGTGGGGTTCGCCGCGAGGAACACCGCCGCTCCCAAACCCATGGCCATGCGATGCCCCAGGGTCGCCGGAGTGGTTGCGATGGAGTCGATCCGCATCCACGCCTCCCGCTCCGTCGGCGTCAACGGAATCGCCTCGGCCCAGGACGAATCCGGACGGTCGGCACTGTCCGCCACCACCACACGATACTCACCCATTCCCTTGGGCCGGTTCCCCTGATCGAACGCGAACCCGGCGAGTGACGCGATGTGCTCGAAGCTCAGGTGCGCGGGGATACCGGGGATGGGCACCGCGAGGTGAATCTCCCCCGTGAGCCGGATCTCGGAGGGCATCCAGCGGCCTCCGCCCTGGTCGGCGAGTTGCTGGTGATATCGAAGGTTCGAAACGAAGGTGAACCGCAGGGCGCTGTTCGCGCCGACGTCGATGCTGCGCACCTCGTAGGTCGAGTCGGCCACCGTCAGGACCCCGACGAACAGCGGTGAGGCCTCGGACCTCGGCACGATCGCGATCGTGAAGATCCGGCCGCCCGCCGACGCCGTGGTGTCCAGCATCCGGTAGTCGTAGTGGTTCAGTGCGTCGGTGGCGATCGGTGAAACGACCGAGTACTTCCGGAGATCGATCCGGTCCTTGGCAAAGTTCACGATCTCCCCGACCGAGACGAGGTTCCGGTTCGGATCCACGTTCCCCGTCTGCCGTCGCGCGACGATCGTTTCCTGATAGTGATCGGGACGCTCCCAATATGCCGTGGTCCGGGACTCGGTCACCGCGAGAATGGACGCGGGAGAATCGACGGGAACGCTCTGGTTGCGAACGACGAACTTGATGTCGGCCCCGTAGCTGTAGTCGTGCAGGTGCGAAAGCACGTTCTGCTTGTGGGCAATCACCCGTCGCATGATCTCGATGGCCGGGTCTTCCACGGGACGGACGGTGATCCCCGCGATGCCGACGGGAACCGGCAGGATATAGAGGACCACGGCCGTGTCAGGTGCCGCGACTACCAGACTGCGCGGGCGGTACCCGATGCGGCGCACTTCGAGGTGGACGGGCCCCGGGTCCACGTACAACCGGAAATGACCCTCGTCGTCGGTGATGACGGAGACGGCTCGCCCCGGCACCCGGATGAGCGCGAGCCCCACCGGCTGCCCGGAGATCGTGTCACGCACCGTACCGGCAAGCATCGCGGGGGGCGTCGTGTCACCGGCGGCGAGGCTTGCCGTCAGCGCAAGGAGGAGCAGCGAAGTCACGGGCGAATCATACGTCCAGACCAACCTCCTGTTCCAGCGTTACTTTCTGTTCCCTATGCGCACACACCTGCGTTCCCTCACGATGCTCCTGGTCGCCGCGTCGCTGGCGGATGCCGCCGCCCCGACCGTGACCCCCCAAGCCAGCGGAACCACGCAACGCCTGCAAGCCGTCAGTCCCGTCACGGACCGGATCGTCTGGGCGAGCGGCACGGGCGGCACCTACGTCAGGACCACCGATGGGGGCGACCATTGGCGCGCGGGGGTCGTGCCGCGGGCGGACTCCCTGGAGTTCCGTGACGTGGCGGCGATGGACTCGATGAACGCATGGCTGCTCGCGGCGGGGCCCGGGCCGGCGTCGCGGATCTACCGCACGACCGATGGCGGTGCCACCTGGACCCAGCAGTTCGTCAACACCGACTCCGCCGCGTTCTTCGACTGCTTCGCCTTCTGGGACGCGAGCCACGGCATCGCCGTGAGCGACGGCGTGCGCGGGCACTTCCCGATTCTCGTCACCGACGATGGCGGCGCGCACTGGACCCTCAGGCCGACGAGTGAAACTCCGGCCGCCGATTCGGGAGAGGGCGCCTTCGCCGCGAGCGGTACGTGCATCGTCACCGGCCCCGGCGGCCGGGCGTGGATCGGCACCGGCGCCAGTCCGACGGGCGGCGGTCGGGTCGTGGCCACCGCCGACTTCGGGAAGACCTGGACGTCTCAGCAGACACCCGTTCAGCATGGCACCACCACCACGGGCATCGGGTCCCTGGCCTACCGCGACGCGACGCACGCGTTCGCCGGCGGCGGGGACATCAACCCCCGGGCCCCGCAGACGGTCCGCGTGGCGCGGACGGACGACGGCGGCCGGACCTGGGTGCCGATCACGCCACCTGGATTTCCGGGGGGCATCTATGGACTCGCAGCCGTGCCGGAGACTGAGGGTCTCGTCGCCGTCGGCCCGGGAGGGGCCGCGTACTCGCCGGATGGCCGGAGCGTCTGGCTTCCGCTCGATTCGCTCAGCTACTGGAGTGCCGGATTCGCAAGTCCCCACAACGGCTGGTTGGTCGGTCCGAAAGGGCGTATCGCCAAGGTCGTCCTCCCTTAGTCGCTAAGACGCTAAGTCGCTAAGACGCTAAGTGACCACCTTACCGACTTAGCGACCTAGCGACTTAGCGGTCATCCAGACGACCCCATGCTTAAAGGTCGCCACTGGAATCAGGTGCAGATCGGCAGCCAGTGAATC
>DASUBP010000262.1:0-13582 GCA_035763205.1 Gemmatimonadales bacterium | reverse complement strand
TGTTCACCGCACGTGAACGCCTGCGCGTGGCGCTCGATGAAGGAGTTCGAAACGATGCTGACTCGTGACCAGGTGGAGCTTATCCAGCAGGAGATCGACGGCGCGAACACTCCCGTGGCGAGTGCGGCGCTCCGGTCCCTGCTGGAGCAGAATCCGGAGGCCCGGGCGTACGCGGCTGAACTGCGCCGCGTCAGCGGGGCCCTCGCGCGGGTGGGCGAGCGGCAGTCGCCGTCGCACCTGAGGCAGTCGATCCTGGATGCCCTGCCGCAACCGGTCCGCGCCTCACCCGGCGGGATCGTGGCATGGGTCGGTCAACAGCTGAATCTCGTCGGTGAACTCTTAGAGGGAGCGATCATGAACAAGAAGTCACTGCTCATCGGAAGCGCCGCCGTGGCCGTCGTGATCGTGGCCGCGGGGCTCATCACCGGCTTCCCCCCGATCGGCGGCAGTTCCGGCACGATCGGCGGCGTCGAGAAGGCCACCCGGTACCATGGTCACGAGATGACCGATGCCGACATCTCCCTCAAGAATCCGGAGATTCAGGCCCTGTTCCAGAATGACCAGGTGCTGCGTCTGGTCCAGAGCGACGCGTTCCACCAGCTGATGGCCAGCGATGCCTTCCGCACGGTGATGGCGACCGACGCGTTCAACAAGATCATGCAGAGCGACGCGTTCCGTCAGATCATGGCCTCGGACGCGTTCCGTTCGTTGAGCGCCAGCGATGCGTTCCGCCAGCTCAACAACACCGCGGCCTATCGCACGCTGCAGGCGCAGGATGCGTTCCGGAACCTGAATCAGGCGGACGCGATGCGTCAACTGAACCAGAACGCGGCGTACCAGCAGCTCCAGGCGATCGACGCGTTCCGCACCGTGATGGCCACCGACGCGTTCCGGCAGGTGATGGCGAACGACGCGTTCCGCCAGATCATGGCCCAGGACGCGTTCCGTCAGATCCTGGCCAACGACGCTTTCCGGAGCATTCTGGCCAACGACGCGTTCCGCTCGATTCTGGCCACCGATGCATTCCGGACGCTCTCTGCGGCCGAGGCATTCCGCACGCTGTCGCAGAGCCAGGCGTTGTCCCAGGACTTCATGCGCGAAGCCGCTTCGCAGCAGGTGTCGGCGCAGGCGAAGAACTGACCGACTGACCGTTTTCCCGGGGATCCCGGTTCGCTCTAACGCGGGCCGGGATCCTCCTGTAGTTTCTCCCCCCTCCATGCCACGACATCGATTCATTCTGATCGCGGCCCTTCTGGCCTGCGCCGGGGTGTGCGCCCCTTCGAGGGCCACCGCCCAGTTCGAGACCATCCGGACCAGCGACATGCACCTGGTCTATACGTCACCCCTTCAGGCGTACATGGTGCCGCAGGTCGCCCGGAGCTTCGAGAACTCCCTGAAGTTCCATTGCACCCTGTTCGGCTACGATCCCGGCGGGCCGATCAATGTGCTGATGCACGACCTCTGGCATTACGGCAACGCCGGGGCGAGCCCCCTGCCCGAAAACCACATCACGATCGGGATCGAGCCCTACTCCCACGAGTACGAGTCCGCCCCGGCGCCGGAGCGGATGGTCTCCTCGCTCAATCACGAGATGGCCCACATCGTGACCGTGGACAAGGCGACGGGATCCGACCGGTTCTATCGCTCGCTGTTCTTCGGGAAAGTCACGCCGAATCCGGAGATGCCCCTCTCCATGCTCTACGGCTACCTGACCACGCCGCGGTGGTATGCGCCACGGTGGTACCTGGAGGGGATCGCCGTGTACATGGAAACCTGGATGAACGGGGGCGTCGGACGCGCCATCGGCCCCTATGACGAAATGGTCTTCCGCACGCTGGTGCGGGACAGCTCCCGAATTTTCGATTTTGTCGGGCTCGAGTCCGAAGGCACGACGATCGACTTCCAGGTGGGCGTCAACAGCTACCTCTACGGGACGCGCTTCGTCAGCTACCTGGGTCTGCGGTACGGAAACGACAGCCTGCTCGCCTGGTTCAACCGGACCCCCGGCAGCAAGCGCTATTTCTCGTCACAGTTCCGGCACGTCTTCGGCCGGTCCCTCCAGGACGAGTGGTCGCGCTGGATCGACTGGGAGCGGCAGTGGCAGACGGCGAATCTGTCGTCCATCCGCCGCCACCCGATCACGGCCTACCGGCCGCTGACGGACCACGCCCTGGGCTCGGTATCCCGCGCGTTCTACGACTCGACCACGAAGGCCGTCTACCTGGGGATCCGCTATCCGGGTCAGGTCGCCCATCTCGCCCGCATCGACGTCGCGACGGGAGCCATCACCAACCTCAAGGAAATCCTCGGCGCCTCGGGGTATTCGGTGACTTCACTGGCATTCGACCCCGCGTCACGAATCCTGTTCTTCACCACGAACAACGCCAACTGGCGGAACCTGTATTCGTACGATGTGGCCAGTGGCCACTCCCGGCTCCTCTTGCGGAACGCGCGGATCGGCGATCTCGCGTTCGACCGGGCCGACAGCTCGCTCTGGGGCGTCCGGCACGACAACGGATTCTCGACGCTCGTCCGTCTCCCCGCGCCCTACCACGAGTGGAACCAGATCCAGACCCTGCCCTATGGCGAGGACCTCTTCGATCTTGATCTCTCGCCCGACGGCACGACGCTGACCGGATCGATGTCCGAGATCAATGGGAGCCAGAAGCTGGTGTTGTTGAACGTCGCGGCGCTCCGGGCCAAGACGAACCCCAAGCCCGAGACGCTCGACGATTTCGGCGAGTGGCCACCGTCGAACTTCGTGTTCTCGCCGGACGGCAAGTTCCTCTTCGGCTCGTCGTACTACTCCGGGGTCTCGAACATCTACCGGTATGACCTCACCCGGCGCGTCACGGAGCCCCTGTCCAATACGGAGACGGGCTTCTTCAAGCCCGTGCCCCTGCCCGGCGACTCGGTCCTGGTGTTCCGGTACAGCGCGCGCGGATTCATCCCATCGTTGATCCCCAACGTCGTGCCGGACAGCGTGAGCGCGATCAAGTTCCTCGGCAACGAGATCGCCGAAAAGCGCCCGGACGTGCAGACGTGGATTCCCAAGCGCGACTCGAGCCTCAATCTGGACTCCCTGCTCGCCACGGCACGCCCGTACCACTCCCTCGCGCATCTGGCGATGAACAGCATGTACCCGGTGGTGGAGGGATACCAGAATGCGGCCGGCGACCGCGCCGCCGCCCTCGGCATGCGTGCGAATCTCTCTGATCAGGTCGGCGCCACCGCGCTGAACCTGACCGCGTCGTACGCCCCCGATCAGGGACTGTCGTCGTTCGAGCGCCTCCACCTGCGCGCCGAGTTTCTGTCGTGGAACTGGAAGATCATGGCCGCCATGAACCGCGCCGACTTCTACGACCTCTTCGGGCCCACGAAGGTGAGCCGGCGCGGCTACTCGCTCGCGGTGCAGTACCGGGGCGACCTGCTGCTGGACGATCCGAAGAGCGTGACGTACACCCTGCGCGTAGCAGGGTACTCGGGCCTCTCGACCCTGCCCGAGTTCCAGAACGTCGCCGCTCCCTTCTCGAAGCTGCTGTCGTTCTCCGGCAACATCGAATACGGGTCGCTCCGGCGGTCCTTGGGAGCCGTGGAGGATGAAGTGGGGTCCACCGCGGGTGCCACGCTGCACGGCAACTACGTCAACGGCACCCTCTTCCCCCAGGTCGACGTGAGTCTGTCCCACGGCTTCCTGCTCCCGATCAATCACTCTTCCCTCTGGTTCCGGGGTGCGGCGGGATCGACACTGCACGGGAACCGGAGCAACGCCTTCGCGCAATTCTTCTTCGGCGGGTTCGGCAACAACTGGGTGGACTACCGGGACGTGAAGCAGTTCCGGGCTCTCGAGAGCTTCCCGGGGATCGGGATCGACGACGCCGGCGGCTCGAACTTCGGAAAGGCCCAGATGGAGTGGGTGCTGCCGCCCGTCCGCTTTCGTGAAGTGGGGATTCCCAGCTTCTATCTCCAGTGGGCCAGCCTGTCCCTGTTCACGACCGGACTCGTCACCGACATGGATCAGGCGTCGCTGCGGCGCAAACTCGTGAGCGCTGGCGCCCAGCTCGACTTCCGCCTGGTGACACTCTCCCACCTCGAGTCCACCATGTCGTTCGGAGTCGCCGTGGCCGGCGAATCGGGGGTCCCCGTGCACTCCGTCGGCATGTTCTCCTTCAAGATCATGTGACGAGCCTTCTCGCGGGCCTGGTCAGTGTCCTGCCGGTCTTCGTCTTCCTCGGCGCACTGGTCCTCATCGACAGCTACAAGCTCGTCCGCTTGCGGGCGATCCTCCTGTCGGTCGCCGCGGGACTGATCGCCGGACTCGCCGCCTACGGAGCGAATGTCTGGCTCCGCCCCGCGCTGAGTCTCGACTGGGAGCGCTATTCCCGGTACGTCGCCCCCGTGGTGGAGGAGTCCCTCAAGGCGGCGTTCGTCATCTACTTATTGAAGCGGAACAAGGTCGGATTCGTCGTGGATGCCGCGATCCACGGCTTCGGCATCGGTACCGGCTTCGCAGTACTCGAAAACCTCTACTATTTGCAGGCGAACCCCGGGGCCACGATCTGGACCTGGGTCGTGCGCGGATTCGGGACGGCGATCATGCATGGCGGCGCCACCGCGCTCATGGCGATGCTCACCAAGACGCTCCAGTCCCGGACCAACGTGTTCCGGCTCTACCTCGCCCTGCCCGGACTCGCCCTGGCCATGGTACTCCATTCCTTCTATAACCATTTCGCCCTGCATCCCCTCCTGGCCACGGGCCTGATCCTGCTCATCTTCCCGATGCTCGCCACCCTGGTGTTCGAGCGGAGCGAACGCGAGACCAAGGCCTGGCTAGGCACGGGGTTCGACACTGATCAGGAGCTCCTGCGGGCCGTGCAGACGGGCCAGGTGTCGGGAACGCCCGCGGGGCGTTACCTCACGACCGTCCAGAACCGCTTCCCCGCCGAGGTGATCGTCGACATGATGTGCCTGCTCCGGTTGCATGCGGAGCTGGCCATCCGCGCGAAGGGTGTCCTGATGATGCGCGAGGCCGGATTCGACGCTCCACCCGATCCGGGTGTGAAGGACAAGCTGGAAGAGCTCAAGTACCTCGAGAAGAGCATCGGCAAGACGGGATTGCGCGCGCTGCACCCATTCGTCCACCACAGTACCCGGGACCTCTGGCAACTGACCGTGCTCGACGGGGAAGGAAGATGAGAGCGCTGATCGTGGGGCCGCCAGCCGCCGAGCGTGGCGCCCTGGCGTCGCAAGCCAGGGAAAAGGGGTACGTGGTGGAGACCGCGAGCACGGTGAGCGAGGCGGTCGTGATGCTGAACAGCGGAGAGTTCGACCTCGTCCTGCTCTCCGCGCCGCTCCCGGACGTGGAAGCCGCCAGGTTCTTCGAGGCGGCGGCCGTGGTGGAGACGCGCCGGCGCCGGAGTGTCGAGAGCCTCACGCACGAAATGGACGTGGCCCGCAGCATCCAGCGGGACTTCCTGCCCGACGCCCTCCCCACCTCGCGCGGCGTCCAGCTCGATGCCGCCCTGCATCCGGCACGCCAGGTGTCCGGAGACTTCTACGACGCCTTCGCGATGCCGCCCTCCAACACGGTCGTGCTCGTGGTGGGCGACGTCTGCGACAAGGGCGTGGGCGCGGCATTGTTCATGGCCCTCTTCCGCTCACTCATCCGCGCTTCCGCCGACCCCGTCGAGGGTGGTGCGATTCAGATGATCGGTGGCCGCCGCACCATGGTACGCCAGTCGATCGAGGCCGCGAGTCCGGCGGAGCTCTTGACCCGCGTGGCCGGTTTCACGAACGACTACATCGCCCGCCTGCACGGGCGCACCAACATGTTCGCCACGGTCTTTCTGGGAGCACTCGATACCGGCACCGGGCGCCTGGACTACGTCAACGCGGGCCACGAACCGGCGATCGTGATCGCGCCGAGTGGCGGCCTGCGCGAGCTGCGGCCCACAGGTCCCGCGCTGGGCCTCATGCCCGACCAGCTGTTCAAGACCGGGGAGGCGACGCTGGAGCCCGGTGACAGCCTCATCGCGTTCACCGACGGCCTGGTGGAAGCGCGCAACCTGGCGGGTGAGGCCTTCGGCGCAGAGCGGTTGCGGAGCGTCCTGCAGGCGAATCACCTGTCCGCCAAGGCGCTCGTCAAAGGCGTGCTGGACGCCGTTCAGGCGTTCACGGGGCACGCCGAGCCGCACGACGACGTGACACTGCTCGCCGCGTCCCGGAGTTCGTAACCCCGGGACGAGCAAGGGTCAGGGGACCTGCCCCCTGACCCCTGACCCCTGCTTACCGAGGCACGATCGGCAGTGTGATGTGCGTGGCGTGGGTAGCGTCGTGCAACACCCGCTGATGCGCCACCACGAAGACCGAGTCCCGCTCGTTGTTCCCGCCCGTGTTCAAGTTCCGGTCGTACTTGGGGAATAGTGCCGAGGCGATGCTCACGCGGAGCCGATGGCCGGGCTCGAACACCATGGACGTGAACCACACGTCCACGTCGTAGCGCTCGACCTGCCCCGGCACGAGGGGGACCTCCTTGTCCATCCCCTTCCGGAACCGCGCCCGCACCAGCCCATCCTGCACCCGCTCGGCGTGCCCGTCGGGCCAGACATCGAGGAGCATCACGGTCCAGTCCGTGTCCTTCCGGTCACTGGCCGCCCACACCGTGGCCGTCAGCTCCCCCGTCACCTCGATGGCCTTGGTCAGCGGCTTGGACGTATAGACCAGCGCGTCCTTCCGGCTCGCGTTGAGGGCCGTGTAGTCCTCGTTGAGCGACTCCTCCAGCTCACGGGAGTCGATCAGGTACGGCGTGGGGTCGCCGGGATTGTAGGTGAAGGTGTCCGCCGCGGCACCGGTCGGCGCGAGGGTATCCAGCACACCATCCCCGGCGCTCGTCTGCGCGTTGCCGCCCGAGGAGATGTACCAGTTCGTCGCCTTCGCCCGCGCCAGCGGCCACTCGCGTTCCTGGCGCCACGTGTTGTCGCCGATCACGAAATCATCGAAGGCCGGGAGGGTATCGACGCCGTTCTGCTTGCCCAACAAGTAGTGGTCGAACCATCGAATCTGGAGATCGCGATAGGCGTAGCGGGCGTTGGGTCCGAAGTCTCCCGCGACGTAGTCCACGCCCTTGTGGGCCCCCACGCCCATGACGATGTGCCACTTGGGATGGTTCTTTACCCGAAGCAGGGCGTCCGTGTAGTAGGTCGGTCCCCGCGAATCGTCGTGCCAACCCGCCATGGACAGCACCGGCGCCTTCATGTTGGCGATGTAGGTGGTGGCCGCGTGCTTCCGCCAATACGCGTCCAGCGTGGGGTGTGCCACCCAGCGGTCCCACAGCGGCACGTCACCGCACCCCAGCCGCTGCGGCAGGTTGGCGAGCGGCAGGTGGGTGATCGCCTCCCCGATGTCCAGTTCGGCCGTATTCGGATCCATCGTCCGCGAACGCATCAGGCAGGCCCAGTCCACGTTGATCGGCCCGAACGCCATCGCCGCATACGGAACGACCACCCATCCATCGGGTGACGCCGCGGTGGGCGAGATCGCCGCGAGATGCGGAGGGTTCGAGACGGCCGCGAGCCAGACCAGTTTCCCTTCGTCCGAATGGCCGATCATCCCGACCTTGCCGTTCGCTCCGGGGAGCTTCGCGGCCCACTCCACCGCATCGTACCCGTCCTGAATGTCGGTCGTGTAGTCTCCGAAGTCCGCCACATCGCCGCTCGACTGGTCGCGCCCGCGCACGTGCTGCGCCACGAAGATGTATCCGCGCGCCGCCCACCACCGGCCCGCCGGATGGAGCACGCGGCGGTACGGTGTCCGCTGGAGCACCACGCCGAAGGGTCCCGGACCCACCGGCCGCGCGATGTAGGTCGCGAGCCTGGCGCCGTCGCGCGTCGGCATGAACACCAGGGTGTCTTCGGTGACGGCGTACTGCGAATCGGACGCCGGCATCTTCCACACCTGGTAATCGTGCTCCACCACACCCGGGGTATCGCGGCGCACCAGACGGAAGCGGCGGTCCACCAGGCGGTCGCCGATCCATTGGACCCCCACCAGGGTATCGCCGTGCCAAGCGGCCCGCATCGACACCCGGGTATCCTGCGTCAACACCACCGAATCGCCTGAGTTGGTCACCGACGTCACCGTCAGCATCGGCTCGCCGGTACGGCGCTTCAACCAGCCCACGTTCCCGGAGTCGCCGCTCGCAAAGTGCGCGAATCCCATCCGGCGCCAGCCTTCGAATCCGAACTTGGGCTTGGCGCTCAGCGCGATGTAGACATCCCACTCACCCGCCAGAGTCCCGGCGGAGGGGGAACGCGTCGCGAACGCGACCGCACTCAAGGCCAGCGCCAGGACGGCGACGGCGAACCCACCCTTCCTTCCGTTCATGACTATGCTCCCGTGTTGGCTGCGACGTTGGACCGCCGACGGGCGGCGACCAGGATCCCGAATCCCACGATGTTCAACAGCACGATCACCGCGGTGATCTTGAGCGCGAATCCGGCGACGCTCGCCACCTGGATGATCGGAAAGACCGACAGCACCGTATACAGCAGGGTGATCACGAGTCCCGAGGCGGCCGCGCCCCGGACCCACCACGGCGGGCGCGGGGTCACGCCGCGGAGCCCGATCAGCGGGATCGCGAACATGACGACATAGGTGAGTGCGTAGAAGATCCCGCCCGCGTTGAAGATGAGCTGGAACGCTTCGGCCTGCCCCACACCCACCAGACTCACCACCGACATGGCGAAGGAGAACACGGCCACGATCGCGATGGAGTTGACGGGGGTCCGGTAGGTGGGGTGCAGGCGGCTGAACCACGCCGGCAGCATCCGGTCCCACCCCGCCACCATGGGCAGACGGGTCACGGCGCTGAAGGCGACGCTGATCTGGGACACCCGCATCACGAGCGTCATGAGGATGGCGATGGTCACGAGCAGCCCGGCGATGCCGAAGGGACCGAATCCAACGCGCAGCACCTGGGGCAGCGGCCCGATGAGATCGATGTCGTTGGTCGGGATGTAGGCCACCACCGTCGCCGTACCCAGAATGAAGAACAGCGCGATGACGGGAGCGGCGATATACACCGACTTCCGCACCGCACTGGCCGGCGAATGGGTCTCACCAGCGAAAATCGCCATGTACTCGAAGCCGGCGAACGCGCCGACCGACAACTTGCCCAGAATATTCAGATTGAACAGGGAGACGTCCGGCAACGTCGCACGGAACGGGTGGAACGAGGAGAGGTGCCCCGTGGCCAGCCCAAGGAGCGGGAGCAGGATGAGGACCCCGAAGATGGTGATCATGAACACGCCGCCGGCGTTGTGGACCCATTTCGCGAGCGACAGGCCCACGAACGCCAGCCCGGCCAGGAGGGCGATGGCCAGCGCGGACGCCAAGGAGACGAACCACACGCTGCTCGTCATCCACGCCGCGCCGGGGCCCAGCGCGTACGAGAGGTAGGTCGCCACGGTCAGACCCAGCTCCGAAGCGAACAGCATGACGTAAAGCCACAGGTTCCAGGCGACCATGAACCCGACGGTCTGGTTGAACCCCAGCTTCGCCCACTGGTACAGCCCGCCCTCGAGCGGCATCAGCTGGTTGAGCCAGATCACCACGGCCGCCAGCGGGAGATAGAACAGCACCACGGCGAGGAGCCACATCACGACGTGCGCCGATCCGAGCTTCCCGGCGACGCCGATCCACGTGAGCCCGATGATGAACAGGATCTGCGTGAGCGCCAGATCCCGGACCCCCAGCTCCTTCTTCAGAGAAGCGCTCTGCGCTTCGACTCGGGCTTCTTCCTGCTGGATGCTCATCGGCCGAGGCGCTCCCAGAGCCGGGCCCACGCGGCGAGCCCCTGATGCAACCGTGCCACCCGGAAGAACTCGTTGGGCGCGTGGAAGTCCTCGTCCCCGGTCGAGAACGAGAAATAGACGGTGTCGAGTCCGAGGACTTTCCGAAACGTCTCCGCTACCGGCAACGTCCCGCCCATCCGCACGAAGATCGGGCGCACGCCGTACGTCTCCGCCAGCGCCGACTCCGCAGCCTTGAGAACGGGATGGTCACGGGGAATGCTGGCTGGCCTCGCGCCATGCCCCCCAGGTTGGATTGAGAGCACCGCACCCGGAGGCGTGTGACGCTCGAGGTGGGCGATGACGAGACGCGCGACCTCATCGGGATCCTGGTCCGGCACCAGCCGGCACGTGATCTTCGCATGCGCCTCGCTCGGCACCACGGTCTTGGACCCCGGGCCCTGGTAGCCTCCCCAGAGCCCGTTGACCTCGAGTGTGGGCCGCGTCCACTGGCGCTCCAAGGTCGAGTAGCCGGCTTCGCCGACCGCGGCCCGCGCGCCCACCTGCGCGAGATACTTCCCTTCATCGAAAGGCAGCGCCGCGATTTCCGCTCGTTCGGCGGCTGAGAGCTCGCAGACCCGATCATAAAAGCCCGAAGTGGCTACGCGGCCATTCTGGTCGTGCAGCGACGCGATGAGGCGCGCCATCGCATGCAGCGGATTCGGAACGCTGCCGCCATGGCGCCCCGAGTGCAGATCCTTGGCCGGCCCGCGCAGCGTCAACTCGAGCGCCACCAGCCCGCGGCTCGAGACGTTCAGCGACGGCTCGTCGATCCGCCACATCGCCCCATCCGCGGAGATCACGGCATCCGCCCGCAGCATCTCGCGGTG
This sequence comes from Gemmatimonadales bacterium, assembly GCA_035763205.1. GTDB lineage: Bacteria > Gemmatimonadota > Gemmatimonadetes > Gemmatimonadales > GWC2-71-9 > 40CM-2-70-7. The sequence continues at coordinate 2,904 of DASUBP010000262.1, read as the reverse complement.
CCCAGTGACGAATCCTTCCAGATGCTTGCTCCCGACCTCTTCCTCGCCCTCGATGAGGAACTTGAGGTTGAGGGGCAGACGCTGCCGCTCCGCGAAGAACGCCTCCGCGACCTTGATGGGAATGAGCATCGGGCCCTTGTCATCGGACACACCGCGGGCGTAGAGCCGGCCCTCCCGCACCGCCGGCTCGAAGGGCGGACTCAGCCAGCGATCCACCGGATCTTCCGGCTGCACGTCATAGTGCCCGTAGATCAGCGCCGTCGGAGCGCCGGGTGCCCCGAGCCACTCGGCGTACACCACCGATGCACCCGGTGTCGGCATCGTCTTCACGGCGAGGGGCCCGGCCGCCGAGAGCTTCGCGGCCACCCATTCGGCCGCCGCCCGCAGGTCCCCGGCTCTCTTTGGGTCGGTGCTCACGCTCGGTATCCGGGCGAACTCCACCAGCTCGGCCAGGATCCGGTCGTGCGCCGCCTCGAGGCGCGCGAGCACCGGCGCCAGGACCGCCGCGTCGCTCACTTGCCACCGTCGATGGAGAGCACCTGCCCCGTAATCCATCCGGCCTGTTCGGACGCGAAGAACAGCACGCCGAAGGCGATGTCGTCCGGCGTTCCCAGCCGCTTGAGCGCAATCCGGTCGACCAGCGCCCGCTGGCCTTCAGCGCCGTACGACTCCCATTGCTTTTCCGTGGTCTGGTTCGACCGGACGAACCCCGGGGCGATGTTGTTGACGGTGATCCCCCAGGGACCCAGCTCATGCGCCAGCTGACGCGTGAGGCCGATCTGCGCCGCTTTCGCCGACGCGTACGCCTGAATCCCGGTCAGGCTCACACCGAGCCCGGCTCCACTAGAGATGTTGACGATGCGTCCGTAGCGCTTCGCCTTCATTCCCGGCGCCACCGCCTGAGACATGAAGAACGCGCCGGTGGTGTTGACGTCGAAGATGGCCTGCCACTCGACCGGTGTGACTCCTTCGAGGGGCTTCCCCACCTGCCCCAGCACTCCGCCCGCGTTGTTCACCAGCACGTGCACGCATCCGGCGGATTCCGCGGCCTCGCCCACGAACCGTCCGACCGCCTCCCGGTCGCGCACGTCCACGGGCTTCACCTCACAGTCACCACCCGCGTCCTGGCAAAGCCTGTGGGTCTCGTGGAGTTCGTCCTCGGCCACATCACACGCCCAGACCCTCGCGCCCCGCTCGGCGAAGGCGAGGCTGATTGCCCGGCCGAAGCCGTGCGCCGCACCGGTCACGATGACCGTCTTCCCATCGAACCGGATGTTCATGCGGTAGGCATCACTCGGACGAGCGCGTCCAGCGTCTCGAGGGACTGCGGGCGCTCGCCGCGCTCGATCTCGTGGATGAGATCGACGACCTTCGCCGCCAGCGGCGTCGGCACCCCCGCCTCACGGCCGAGCGTCACCACGATCCCCAGTTGGGCGTCCACCTCGGTAGGCCTCTTGCGGATGGCGAGGTCCCGCCAGATGCCTGAGTGAGTCTTGGCCGACTTGCGGTTGTGGGCCACGAGAGCCTCGAGTGACCGCTCGGCGGCGCCGACAGGCGCGTCGGGGAGATACGCCGCGGGGTCGAAGCCGTCGAACGCCTCCGGCGTCACGTGCCGCGCCGCCCCCACCGCGAGCATCTCGCGGGCCAGTGCGATGTAGACGCCGCGGTACTCGAGGCGGGCAAGGCAATCGGCGATGGACTCGTTGGTGAGGGCGGTCGCGAACAGCATCGCGCCGTACGCTTCTTTCCCCCACAGGTAGCCCCAGATGTTCGCCGTCGCGGTGGCCCGGTCGTCGAAGTCGCGCCACGCGTCCCGAATGGCGAGGACCCGGTGGGTGATCCGCTCAGGGCCGTCCGGGCCGAAGGCCTCGCCGATCATCACCGTCCCGCGGCCACCGTACATGATGTGGCCCGGCTCCAGGTAGTCGGCGCCGAAATTCACGAAGGACCCGACCGTCCGCCCTTCACCCACCGCAGACGCGATCGCGAGCTCGTTGAGTCCGTTCTGGACGGAGACGACACAGCCTTTGGCGGCGAGGTGCGGAGCCAGGGCCCGAACGGCGGGCTCCGTGTGGTGGGCTTTGGTCGCGAGCATCACGATATCCCACGTGCCGCGCAGGGTCTCCGGCGTGAACGCGGGCACGGGCACGACGAATTCCGCGATCGGGCCCGAGATCCGCATGCCGCCGCGATTGATGGCCGCGACGTGGTCGGCCACGTTGTCGACGAACGTGATGTCGTGACCGGCGCGGGCGAGGTAGGCGCCGAGCGTACCGCCGATGGCGCCGGCACCCCAGATCAGGCCTCGCATCGGCGTGGGGCTCAGGAAGCCCCCCACGGACCGTCGAGCAGCGCGCGCGTCTCTTCCACGGCGACCTGCCAGAGGGCGAGGACATCTTCGTCGGGCCGCTGGTAGAACCCGCCGTAGTTGCCGTCCGGGATGTACGCCCGCATGGCGACGGGGTCGAGCAGGCGGACCTTGTCCATGTCCACCATGGGCCGCTGGGTCTTCGGAACCTCGACCCCGGGGATTCTCGTCCACGGGAAGTTCTCCATCCACGACCCGTGCGACGCCACCTTGTCGATGCTCTGAACCTTGGCCCAGGTTTTCGGCGCGTTCCACCAGTTGTGGAACATCACCCGGCACTTCGGGTGCTCGGCGCTCCATTGTTGCGCGAGCTGCTGGGCCGCGCCATTCCCACCGTGGCCGTTGCAGATCATGATGCGCCGGAAGCCCGAGTGGGCCAGGCTGTCGAGGATGTCGCGGATCACGGCCAAGTGGGTCTCGACTTTGAGCGAGACGGAGCCGGGGAATTCGCGGAAGTACGGGGTCACGCCGTAGGACAGCACCGGGAACACGGGAATGCCGAGCGGTTCGGCGGCCTCCGCGGCCACCCGCTCGGG
>DASUBP010000261.1:0-2709 GCA_035763205.1 Gemmatimonadales bacterium | reverse complement strand
CCCACCGGTCACCGGCACCGAATAGAGGTGTCCCCAGTTGTCGGCCCCGTTCCGGAAGACCAAGTGGCCGCCATCCCCCCACATCAGACCGGCGCCGCCATAGGACGCGTGGAGAGTCAGCGGGCTCTTCCACACCAGGTGCCCCGCTCCGGTGCTCACATCCGCAACCCAGATCTGCCAGGGGGACAGCGTGCGCTGCAGCATCATCCGCGGAGGACCACCGCGTCCGGGCAGCCGGACGTAGGCGATCTGCTTGCCGTCGGGAGACCACGCCGGCTCGACGTCCTGAGAGGTCGACGGTGCGAGGTACTGAAGGGGCGTCGTACTGTCGGAGAACACCGTGATGAAACTGTGGTCGCCGCGGTCCGAGACGAAGGCGAGCTTGCTCCCGTCCGGAGACCAGACCATCGAGTTGTTGTCCCCGCGGGCGAACACCAGCTGGCTGGCGGGCTTCGATCCGTCGACGGGGATGGACCAGATCTGCCCGCCTTTGAGAAACGCGACGACGTCACCGCGGGGTGACACCAGGGGCGAGTCACCTTCGGTCAGTACCTTCGGCGTTCCGCCGGCAACCGGCACGGTCCAGATCTTCACCTTGGGCTCGACCGGGCTGTGATCGGGATCGGGGGGCGGCGCATCCCAATTCGCGTCATGATCTCCACCACGGACGTAGACGATCGTCTTCCCGTCTTTCGCGAATTGCAGCTGCCCCAGCTCCTGGCCGTCATCCGCGCTGCCGTTCGTCAGGCGCCGTGCCTTCCAGTCCGGACCCTCGGCGACCCAGACGTTCCGCACGCCATGCTCATTGAAGACCCACGCCATCGCGGCACCCGAGGGAGCGGTGACCAGCTCGCTCGGGTACGGGTAGCCCAGGACCTGGGCGATGGTGAATGGCCCGTCGGCGGCGGGAGCAGCGGCCAGGATCAGCGCTGCGCAAGGCAGCCAGAACAGTCTGGGTGACATCCCTAGTCCCTCGTGGTTTGCCTACTCGTTGGCGATCCGTGGGTCAGGGCGGACCATGAAGCTCCGCGTCTGAGACTGCCCATTCACCGTGAGTTTCGCGGTGAACGTGCCCGGCAGCTTGGGCGGAGGAGGCTGGCTCGCCCCACCACGTGGACCCCGGCGCCGCCTTCCGGCATTCGGATCCCAAGCCACACGGTGCATGCCCGCGGCTGCCGAGAAGGGCGCCGGCGGCACTCGCCACAGGGCCGTCGTGTTGGGAATGCCTTGTGGCTGCCCCGCCCCCTGACCCCCGCCCCCCGCCGCCGGTTCCGCGGGTGCACTGCTGAACGTTTCGAGCGATGTCCCGGAGGCATCGAGAATCTCGAGGGTCACCGGCGTGGCCGGGGCGCTCTTGAGGTAGTAGTCGATGTACGCGCCATTCGGCGGATTCTCCGCCTGCGGCTCGTCTTTCTGGAGGGGCGTGCCGTTGTCATCCCCCTGCGCGACTTCGATGGCGTCCGCCGGCTGGAAAAGGTATGCGTCGGCCTTGAGGACCGCATCGTCGATCTGCCGCAGGACGCTGATGTCGTCGATCACCCAGAACCCGCGTCCATGCGTCGCGACGATGAGGTCGTTGCCGTAGACCTGGAAGTCGCGGACCGACGTGACCGGCAGATTGAGCTGCAGGGGCTGCCAGTGGTCCCCCGCGTCGAAGGAGACGAACGCGCCGCGCTCCGTCCCGGCGAAGAGCAACCCGGCCCGGTGCAGGTCCTCCTTCACCGTGTGGACGTAGACCCCCGCCGGGAGGCCCGTCGTGATCTTCTGCCACGACTTGCCCTGATCCCGGGTCCGGTAGATGTAGGGATCGAAATCCATGAGCTGGTGCCGGTCGACGCTCGCGTAGGCGGTGTTGGCCTCGGTGTGCGAGGCTTCGACCATGGTGACCCGGCTCCAGGGGGTCAGCTCCTTCGGCGTCACATCCTTCCACGTCTTCCCATCATCCGTCGTCACCTGGATGAGGCCGTCGTCGGTACCGACCCAGACCATCGCAGCCTGGAGCGGTGACGGGGAGATGGCGTAGATCACGCCGCGCTGATTGTTGCCCTGATCGGCCGCGGCGGTCTGATCCAGGTTCTTCGGGATGCCGGGCTGGGCCCTCGTGAGATCGGGACTGATCTCGCTCCAGGTCCTGGCCGTATCGGTGGACTTATAGAGGAACTGGGTGCCGTAGTACAGCGCGTGCGGATCCGCCGGTGACAACACCAGCGGCTGCGTCCAATCGTGCCGCTCCGTGACCCCTTCTTCCTTCGCCTTGGGCGCCGTCGTCCCCGGGACTTCGCGATTCAACTCGAGGTCGTACCGGCTGCCGGAACCGCCGTAGATCACGCCGGGATGCAGCGGATCGCCCACGGTGTACCCGCTCTCGCCGCCGGCGCCGATCGGCTCCCAATCCCGCATCGAGATCTGGGCGAACTTGCCGCGCGACCGAACCGCCACCGAGCCTGAGTCCTGCTGAGCGCCGGTGACCCAGTACGGGAACCGGGGATCGACCGACACATGATAGATCTGCGCCGTCGGCTGGTTGAGCCATGAGCTCCAGGTCAGGTGGCGTGGATCGGCGGCCTTCGCATTCCGCGAGATGACGGTGCCCTGATCGGATGCCACGATCAGCGTGTTCGAGTCGTCGGGCGAGATCCAGGGCTGATGGTAGTCATCGCCCCCCGGGGAGCCCCGTACCGGCACCCACGTCTTGCCCCCGTCGAGCGA
>DASUBP010000260.1:0-23554 GCA_035763205.1 Gemmatimonadales bacterium | reverse complement strand
GACCCGACGGCGTGCTGGACTTTGGTGTCGTCCCAACGGGCCATCAGATCGTCCCCTGGATGGCGCGATAGACCATCTCGATGGCCAGCGCCACGATGACGACGCTGAAGACGAGGCGAAGATGCTTGGGGTGTGTCTTCGTGAGGATCCGGGCGCCGAGGAGGGCGCCGGCCAACACCCCCAGCATGACGGGGAAGGAGAGCACCGGGTCGATGTAGCCGCGCCTGAGGTAGACCCCCGCGCTGGCCGCGGCGGTCACGCCGATCATGAAGTTCGAGGTGGTCGTCGAAACCTTGAAGGGCAGACGCATCGCATGGTCCATCGCCAGCACCTTCACCGCGCCCGATCCGATGCCCAGGAGCCCGGACAGAATGCCCGCCACGAACATGAGGGAGAAACCGGTGGCCACCCGCTGGACGCCGTACGGCTGCAGCCCATCCGGCGTGGGGTAGGTGCCGTGCAAACGCAGGGAGCGGGCCAGGGGATCGGACAGGTCCTGGGTGACGTGCTCGACCCGGGGTCGCGCGGACAGCCATGCGGAGTACAGCAAGACCCCGGCGAAAACGATGGCGATGGCGCTGGTGGAGATCATCCCGGCGATGAACGCGCCGCCGAGGGCGCCCACCGTGGTCGCGATTTCGAGAAACATGCCGATGCGGATGTTGGTGTAGCCCTCACGCACGTACGCGGCAGCCGCGCCCGAGCTCGTCGCGATCACGCTGATGAGGGAGGCCCCGATGGCGTACTGGAGATTGACACCGAACCCGATCGCGAGGAGGGGCACGATCACCATCCCTCCCCCCAACCCCGTCAACGAACCCAGCAGTCCCGCCAGAAAGGAGCCGCCGAAAACGAGGGCGGCGAATAGCGTCGCGTTCACCCGTCCCCGCGCGCCGCGGCCGGCTCGAAGACTCTTCCTTCGACGAAGAGGCGGTAGAGCTCACCGTCCAGCTGTCCCTGGGTCACCTCCTGCTTCATGATGTCCAGGGCGCGCTCCGCCGGGACGGCCCGTTTGTAGGGACGGTCCTGCGCGGTAAGGGCGTCGAAGATGTCCGAGATCGTCATCATGCGCGTCTGAATCGGGATCGCCTCGCCCTGGATCTTCCGGGGATACCCCCGGCCGTCGAGCTTTTCGTGATGGCCGTACGCGATGTCCGGGATGCGCTTCAACTCACGGGTCCAGGGAATTTCCTTCAGGAAGTTGAAGGTATGGGTGACGTGACTCTCGATCTCCAGGCGCTCGGCTTCGTCCAGTGATCCCTTCGGGATGGTCAGGTATCGCACTTCGTCCGGGGTCAGGAGTGGCTGTGGAGCACCCGCCAGGTCGGCGTAGGTCCGCCGTGCAAATTGCGACAGATCGTGCTTGCTCTGTTCCGGCAGGAGCGACGGCTCGTTCGACTGCAGCACGGTCTCCAGGAACCGGTCGAGATCGGCGAGGGCCTTCCGGTGTTCCTCGTCCAGCTTCTCCTGGAATGCCGGATACCCTTTCTTGCCGTGCTCCTCGAGGAACTCCGCGCGCCGCTGCCAGAAATCCCGCTCCAGCGATCGGCGCACAAAGGCGTGCCGCTGGCGGATCAGATCGAGATCGGGGGGATAGAGCTTCTTCGCCTTGACCAAAACCTGCTCCCGGACGCCGACTTTGCCGAAATCGTGCAGGAGGCCCGCGTACCGGATCTCCCGGACCTGCTCGCGGGTGAACCGGACGGCCTTGTACGGGCCCGCCCCGGCGCGATCCACCACGGAGGCGAGGGAGACCGTGTAGTCGGCCACCCGGCCGGAATGACCGAACGTGGTCGGGTCCCGTTGCTCGATGGCTTGCACGGATGCCCGGACGAATCCCTCGAACAGCCGCTCGATCTCCTGATACAGCCGGCTGTTTTCGATGGCGACCGCCGCCTGGGCCGCGAGGGCGGTCACGAGCTCCACGCTCCGGCGGGAGTAGGGCACCACCTCGCGCTCGACGTCCGCCGCCGTTCCCAGCACCGCGTCGGAGTTCCGCTTCCGGTTGATCAGCTGGAGCACGCCGATGCGCTGGTCCCGGTGATCCTTCATGGGGATGACGAGCATCGACTTCGACCGGTAGCCGTACCGCTCGTCGAACGAGCGGTTGATCGAATACTCGACGTCCGGGGGCAGATAGTAGGCGTCGTCGATGACCAGAGGATCTCCGGTGACCGCTGTGTAGCCCGCGAGGCTGGAGCGATCCATCGGGATGGTGAACTCGACGAACGGCGCCTCGGGCTTGGAGAACGTCTGGGCGAGGGAGAAGCGCAGACGCGGGGCCCCGCTGTCGGCGGCCTCCACCAGATACAACGAGCCGGCATCGGACTGGGTGATGCGGCGCGCTTGCGTGAGGATCAGCTCGAGCAGCGTCTTCAGATCCCGCTCGGTGCCGAGTGCCGCGCCGATCCGGGTGAATTCGCCGATCTCCTGGGAGCGTTGCTCCGCCTGGGCCATGGCGCGGGCCGCCTCCCTTCGCGCCGCCGCCTCCCGCAGGCCGCTGCGGACCGCGATCAGGAGCTGGCGAGGACCGACCGGATGGCGGACGAACGCCGCGAGGAGCTCCGTGGCGAAGGGCTCCGGGACGTCCAGCTCTCCCTCCCGTCCCAGCGCGATGATGGCGCCTCCGGCATCGACGAACGCCCGCTGGGCGTCGAGCGGAAAGGCCGAGCGGGACCCCGCGTCCAGCAGGAACACCGTGGGCCGTTCATCCACCTCGAGCTCGACTGGTCCGGAGATCGCCCGCGCCTCGATCTGGGCGCTGGCGAGCGCGTCCACCACCATCGTCGGCGACCACCCGGTGGGGTGCAGGAGGATGTAGCGCGCGTTCACGGCTTGGTCGAATCCTTGGGGGGATCCGCCTTGTCCGGCGGCAGCGGGGTCACACCGGTCAGGAAGCGGTAGGGCCGCCGGGATACCGCGTCGGCGAAGTGATTCAGCTGGCGCGACAGCTCGGCGAGGTTCGTCGCCGTCGCGCGGAGGTCGCCCCGGTTCTCGCTGGCCATGACCTGCGCGCTCTGCACCACGGAGTCCAAATGGACCAGCAAGCGGTTCGACGACGCCAGCGTGGCCGTGACGGAGTCCGCAAGGCCCGGCGGAATCCGGCGAGTGATCGAGTCGATCCGCGCCATGCTCGACGAGACACTGGTGACCGCGGCCGACAGGCTCGGCGTCATGGTCTGGATCGTGCTGTTCGCGGACGCCAGCGTGCGCTGCACGCCCACCAAGGCGTCGCGCGCTCTGAGCAGCACGTCGCGGACATCACTGGAGAGGCTGGTCACCACCACCTTCAGCGAATCGAGCGCCGAGGAGGGCCGGTCGGAATTGATGGTGTCGCCGGCGCCAAGGGTGCGGGCGACCCCATGGGTCGAGTCGGGCAGGATCAGGACGATCTCCGACGCGGACGAGATCTGGGACACCGATGCAATCGACGCCTTGGTGCCGAGCGGCAATAGCAGCTTCGAGCCGTTTTCGAATTCCTGCGCGAGGGAGAGGCGCGCGATGAACGAGACGCGCCGGCTGGTGGGGTCGACGCGCGGCACGATCGACGCCACGCGCCCGATCTCCAGGCCTTCCACCAGGACCCGGGTGTCGGCGCTGATCCCCTCGGCGTTGGCGACGCGCATATACAGGGCGTAGCGCCGCTGCCCCCACCCGCTGGTCGCGAGCAATGCCCCGATCACCAGCCCGACGGCGACCACGATCAAGAGCCCGACGATGAAATCCTGACGGTTGGTTTCCACGGCTCCTCGAATTCGCTACGCGGGCTCGAGCTCGAGCACGCCTTGCCGGTCCAGCCGGTAGATCCGCTCCACCCGGTTGTGCAAGAGCGGCGGGAGCTCCTGGCAGGTGATCAGCACCGACCGGCGCCCGCCTTGGACCTCTTCGCCGCCCCGCGCCAGGGTCAACAGCTCACCCGCCACGCGGGACGAGAGACCATCGAACGGCTGCTCCAGAATCAGCAATGACGGATCGAAGGCGAGCGCGCGGACCAGCGCGGTGCGCCGGCGCTCTTCTTCGTTCGCCTGCGCGGGGCGGAGGCCCCCGATGCGGCCGATGCGGGCCGCGGCCAACATCACCTCCACCCGTCCCTCGATCTCCTTCGAGCCGGTCGTGCTCCCGAACCGCAGGGGCAGGGCCACGTTGTCGCGGAGTGAGAGATTTTGCAGCAGGCCGTCGCCGGCTGGAAGGTAGCCCACGCGGCGGCGGAAGGCCAAGCGCTCACGTTCCGGGAGGTCCGTCAGGTCGGTGCCCAGCACGAGGACACGTCCCGAGCGCGGCGGGTCCAGCGCCAGGGCCATGGGTCCCAGCGGAACGTCCTCCTCGGCGATGATGACCACCGTTTCGCCCCGTGCGACGGTGAGGCTGAACGGCGTCGCCGCGCGCGGCGAGATCAGGACCTGATCGAAGACCAGCGGGGCGCCTTCGAAGACGGACGGGCGGCCGGTCACCGGTCAGCCGAACAGCGCGGCGCCAAGGAAAATGCCGACGATCGACGAGACCGTCGCCCGGCTGGCCGCGATCGGGATTTCGGTCGGACCGCGGCGGACGGCCAGACCGTAGAAGCTGGGCACGACGCCGACCACGATGCCGAACGCGAGCGCCTTCGCCACGGTGAGCCAGACGTCGCGCAGCGTCAGGGCCTGGAGGACGACGTCCATGTAGCGCCCGGGCGCCATGCCGTTGAAGGTCGCGGCCCCCAGCCCCCCGGCGACGGCCACGACATCGAACAGGATCATGAGGATGAAGACGCTGACCAGCCCGCCCACGAAGCGGGGCACCACGAGATACTGCCGCGGATCGATGCCCATGCCTTCCAGTGCCCGGACTTCTCCCATCACCTGATTGGTGGCGAGCTCCGCGGCGATGGCGGTCCCCGACCGGCCCGCGACGGCGAGCGCGGTGACGAGCGGGCCCAGCTCGCGCACGATCACGACCACCATCAGGGTGCCCAGCCACTCGGTCTTGCCGATGGATCCCAGCTCGCGGGCGGCCTGCGAGATCACGAGGAAGCTGAGGATGCTGGAGAGCAGGACGATCAGGGCGACGGCGTGCACGGCGGTGAAGCGGATCTGGTTCATGGTCACCCGGAAGGCGACCGCGCGGCCGGCGACGGGGAGGGTGACCAGCGCCCGGAGGGCGCCAAAGCCGAAGCGCGCCAGCGCCCCCAACTGGGAGAGCCGGCGCGCCACGATGTTGCCCAGACGGCCGATGAAATTCACCGGCGGGTCAGCCCTGCTGCTCCTTCTTCAGGCCTTCCTGCGCCGGGACGTAATCCGGGAAGACGTTCAGCGCGGCCTTGTACATCTCGACGGCCTTCTCCTTGTTGCCGCGGTCATGATAGAGGAGCGCGCGGGAGTAGAAGGTCAGCGCCTCGGTCGGGACGGGCTTGCTCATGCGCTGGGTAGCCACGTCCTTGGGCAGGGGCGGGAGGCTGGCGTCTTTCATCAGGCGCTGCGCCACGTCCGTCACGATGCTGAACAGCTTGTCCTGAGACGCGGTCTGCGACTCCGTCTTCATGATTTCGGTCGTCTCGACGTTGATCAGCCGGATGTCGAGGCGCCAGTTGGTGCCGTTGGCGATGAACGTCCCCGTCACCGCGTACTTGGCCCCGACGATCTTGCCGATCTTCGCGGCAGTCTGAGGATCCACGCGGCCCGAGGCGTCGAGATTCTGCTCGTCGGTAAGCTTCTGGATCTCCTCGCGCTCCACCACGCGCCAGGCGTCATTCGCCTTGAGCTCGTTGATCATCATCCCCGCGAAGCCACGCTGCAGGGCCGGCATATCCGCCGGATCCTTCATGCCGATGGATCCGCCATTTTCGAAGGCGAAGACGGCGACGCCCGGACGGGTGTCGGTCGTCGTGGCCTGCTGCGCGACTGCGGGCCCCGCGAAACCGACCAGGGCGAGCAGGGCCAGCATCGAACGCGAACGCATAGAGTGCTCCTCGGGTCCAAGACCCCTGTGGGTACTCACAACGTCAGCTGCAGTCCTTCTCGGGCGGCCAGGACCTCTCCCGGACCGCCCAGCTTCTTCGCTTCCTTGCGCGCCGCGGCGAGGACGTCATCCATCGCGCCGTCCGAGTGCTCGGGCTCGTGATGAAAGAGAACGAGCCGTTGCACTCCCGCTTCCTTGGCGAGCGCCACGGCTTCGGTGTAGCTCGAGTGGCCCCAACCGGCATGCGTCTTCAGCTCGTCCGGCGTGTACATCGCATCGTGGATCAGCACGTCCACGCCGTTCAAGAATCCCACGAGCTCCTGGCGCCAGCCCGGGCCCGTCTCGTACTTGCCGCCCGGGCCCAGCTCGTTGTCGGTCACGTATGCGAGACTTGCCCCACCCTCCGCGGGGGTCAAACGATACCCCAGCGTCGTGCCCGGGTGCCGCAGCCGCGTGGAGCGCACCTTGAACTCGCCCACCGGGAACTCGCCCGATCCCACATGCTCCACCGTCAGACGCGCCGACAGCGCGTCGAGCGGGACCGGGAATACCGACGGATGCATCTGTTGCCGGAGAATGTCCTCGAGGGACACCTCACCCTGCTGTGATCCCCAGATCCGGACTTGATTCCCGGGGGAAAAAAACGGCTTGAAGTAGGGAAGGCCCTGGATGTGATCCCAGTGCGCGTGCGACAGCAGGATTTCCGCCGTCACCGCGCCGTTCTGCCGTTCCACGAGCTTCCCGCCCAGCGCCCGGATGCCGGTGCCCGCATCGAGGATGACCAGCTTGCCCCCGGCCCCCTCCACGGCGACGCACGGCGTATTTCCGCCGTAGCGCGCGGTGTGGGCGCCGGGAGTCGGGATGGATCCCCGAGTCCCCCAGAACGTCACCGAGTACTTGCGATCTGACACCGTAATCCTAGGGCTAAGTTACGGGAAATCTGCAACGTACAACAAGCCGACACCTCACGGCCCGGTCGTGACTTACCTCACCCCCGACCGGCCGCCTCAGCCAGGGCGGGGCGGTTCTTGACCAGAATCTCCTTGCGCCCCACTTCGATCAGTCCCTTGTCGACCAGTTCGCGCATCGTGCGCGACACCGTTTCGCGGGACGAACCGATCATCTGTGCGATGGTGTGGTGGGTGAGCCGACGGGTGATCCGCTCGCCGCCATTCTCGTCCGCCATTTCGAGCAGGAGTCGCGCGACACGGCCATTCACGTCGAGCAGGACGAGGGACCCGACTTTTTCGTCCACGCGCCGCAGGCGGCGAGAGAGCTCCCGCAGGAGCGCGATGGCGATGGCGGGGGTGGTCGAGAGAATCGGCGCGAAATCCTCGCGGCGGAGCACCACCAGGGTCGAGTCTTCCATGGCGATGACGTGGGCCGACCGCGGCTCGTCGTCGATCAACGCCATCTCCCCGAAGAACTCGCCCTCGCCGAGCACCGAGAGAATCACCTCCCGGCCATCTTCGCCGATGAGCACGACCTTCACCTGGCCCCCGCACACGACGTACAGGGCATCCCCGGGGTCGTCCTCGAACAGGATCACGGAGTTCTTGGGGTGCGTGCGTTCCCGGGCCACATCCAGCACCCGCTGAAAATCGGCCTGGGACAGCTCGCTGAACAGCGGAACCTTGCGCAGGACTTCGGACGCCAGCACGCGTATCCTTTGAAAAAATCGGGACTTGGGTGTCGGGCAAGCTTACGGTAGCGGCGTCCGGGTGTCAATTCGGCGTGCTTGTCGGCAACTGTATGCCCCGTTTATATTTCCGCGCTTCCAAAGCCGCAACCTTTATCAGGACAGGTATTCGTGAAACCGGGCATTCATCCGAATTATCAGCGGGCCGTGGTGACCTGCGCATGCGGGAACACCTTCATCACGCGGTCGACCACCCCTGCGATCAACGTCGAAATCTGTGGCAAGTGCCATCCGTACTTCACCGGCAAGCAGAAGCTGATCGACACCGCCGGCCGGGTGGAGCGGTTCCGCCAGAAGTACGGGACGGGCAAGGCCGCGAGCTGACCGATGGAGGCCCGCCTCCGCCAGGCGCTCGCGCGGGCGGAGGAGGTCGCCCGGCTTCTGGCCGATCCCAGCACGGCCCGGAATCCGGCAGCGCTGAAGCAGCTGGGGCGTGAGCATGCCCGCCTCGACGTTATCCGCCAGACCAACCAACGCCTCGAACGCCTCACCGAGGAGCTCGCACAGGCCCGGGAGGTGCTCCAGGACAAAGACCCCGAGCTGGCTCAGCTGGCTCGGGCGGACGTCGAGCGCCTGCGCCCGGAGGTCGCCAGCACGGAAGCCGAGCTGGCCGAGCTCCTGGTGCCGGCGGATCCACTCGACGACCGCGATGCCATCGTCGAGATCCGCGCCGGGACGGGCGGGGACGAGGCCGCGCTCTTCGCCGCGGATCTCTACCGGATGTATACGCGGTTCTGCGAACGCAAACGGTGGAAGATCGAAGTCACCGAGCTCTCCGACGCCACTCTGGGCGGCATCAAAGAGGTGATTTTCGCCGTGCGCGGCCCGAAGGTGTACGGCACGCTGCGGTACGAGTCCGGGGTGCACCGGGTCCAGCGCGTGCCCGAGACCGAAGCGCAGGGACGCATTCACACCTCCGCCGCCACCGTCGCCGTGTTGCCGGAGGCCGAGGAAGTCGACGTCACCATCGAAGAGAAGGATCTTCGCATTGACGTCTTCCGGTCGTCCGGTCCCGGCGGGCAGAGCGTGAACACCACGGACAGCGCGGTGCGCGTGACCCACCTGCCGACCGGACTGGTCGTGCAGTGCCAGGACCAGAAATCCCAGCTCCAGAACAAGATCAAGGCGCTCGAAATCCTGCGCTCCCGCTTGCTCGACCGCATGATCGCCGAGCAGGAGGCTGCCCGGGCACGGGACCGCCGGGCGATGGTGGGTACGGGGGACCGTTCCGCGAAGATCCGCACCTACAACTTCCCGCAGAACCGGCTGACCGATCACCGGATCCACTTCACGACGCACAACCTCACCGACGTCATGAACGGGGATCTGGATGCGGTCATCACCGCGCTGCGGTCGGAAGGCGAGAAGGAGCGCATGAGTGCCTGAGGACCCCTCCGGTTCGGTCGGAGAGGTGCTGAGCAGGGCGACGGAGCGTCTGCAACGGGCGGGCGTGCTGAACCCGAAGCGGGAGTCCACGGCGCTGTGGGCCGCCATGGTCGGGCGGACACCGGGCGACGTCTGGCTGGATCGGGAAGGAGCCGCCGAACCGGGCGCCGTGGACCGGTTCTGGACCGCCGTGGGACGGCGGGCGGGAGGTGCCCCGTTTCCGTATGCGGTAGGGCGGGTGGGATTCAGGAATCTCGATTTGGTGGTCGACGCGCGGGCACTGATTCCGCGGCCCGAGACCGAGGGCCTGGTGGGGCTGGTGCTCGAGTGGGCGGGAAACCGTCACGGCGGACAGGGCCTCGCGGCGGATGTCGGCACCGGAACCGGATGCATCGCGCTCGCGTTGGCGCAGGAGGGGGACTTCAGTGGCGTGGTCGCCACGGAGCGCTCTCCGCAGGCGGCGGCGCTGGCGCGCGAGAACGTGGCCCGGGTAGCTCCCAAAGTACCCGTGGAGGTACGGGAAGGAGACTTGCTGGGTCCCCTGGCGGGGTCCCGCTACCGCGTCATCGTCTCCAATCCCCCCTATCTCACGGAGCAGGAGTATGACGCGCTGGAACCGTCCGTGAAGTCCTACGAGCCACGCGAGGCGCTGGTGAGCGGCGTGGATGGACTGAACGCGACGCGGGCGCTCCTGGCCGGAGCGGCGGCTCTGCTCGAGCCGGGGGGGCTCCTGGCGCTGGAAATCGATGAGCGACGAGGGCCCGATGTCCGCGCCCTGG
The DNA here is from genome assembly GCA_035763205.1 of Gemmatimonadales bacterium. Classification (GTDB taxonomy): domain Bacteria; phylum Gemmatimonadota; class Gemmatimonadetes; order Gemmatimonadales; family GWC2-71-9; genus 40CM-2-70-7. Next base: position 13,753 of record DASUBP010000260.1, on the reverse strand, counting down.
CACATGAGCATGGATGGCGCCGCATCGGCATTCACGATGATCTGTTCGGCCGGCCGCGGTTCGCGCTGGCGTTCCCTGGGGAGGGTCTGTGATCGATGATAAGGCGGTAGAGCTCGGACGGCTGCTGGGCCAGACCGAGGAATACAAGGCGCTGAAGCGCGCCAACGACCGGATGCGCGAGGAGCAGGACGTCCTGAAACAGCTCGCGGAGGTCGAACGGCTGGCGGTCGAGATCGAGCGCGGTGCGCAGGCCGGCATCGAACCCGCGAAGGAGCAGGTCGAGGCCTATGATCGCGCGCTGCACGCCGTCCAGGGACATCCGGTGTACCAGCAAGTAGTCGCCGCTCAGGCGAACTTCGAGAAGCTCATGGCCAAGGTCAACGAGCGTATCTTCGAAGGGATCAAGAAGGGCTCGGCCAGCCCGATCATCACGCTGGGCTGAGATGTTCATCGTGGTGGAGGGGCCGGAGGGGGCGGGGAAGTCCACGCTGGTGCGTGGCATCAACGCTCGTTTTCTGGCCGAAGGGCGGCAGGTACTGATGGTGCGGGAGCCGGGCGGCACGCCGGTGGCGGAGGCGGCGCGGAAGATCGTGCTGAAGTCCCGCCACGACTTGAGTCCGGCCTCCGAGCTCTTCCTGTACCTCGCGGCGCGCGCGGATCTGGTCGAGAAGCAGATCCGGCCCGCGCTCGCCGCCGGTCAGGTGGTGCTGGCCGACCGCTTCGACCTGTCGACCCGGGCCTATCAGGTGGCGGGGCGCGGATTGCCCGCCGACGCGGTACAGGCGGCCCTCCAGGTCGCGACCGGCGGACTCACGCCGGACCTCACGCTGGTGCTCGACGTGCCGGTCGAGGTGGGGCGGGAGCGGCAACGGAAGGCCCGCAAGGAGCAGGACCGCATCGAGCGCGAGAGCGACGCATTTCACCATCGCGTGCTCGAGGCGTACCGGAAGGCGGCCGGTCCCGGCGTCGTGCATCTCGACGCTACGCAGGCGAAGTCCGCCGTGTTGGAGGCCGCGTGGAAGGAAATCGGCGCGGCATCCGCGCTTTCACTGCGAGGAATCCCATGAAGGGCAAGAACATCGCAATAATCGCGGTTGTCACCGGCGCCGCCCTGGTCACGGGCGGCTGGCTGCTGCAGCGGGATACGGTGCCGACCGGGTCAGTCTACGAGCAGGCCCGGCTCTTCGACGACGTGTTGGCCCACGTGGCCGATTACTACGTCGACTCGATCGATGAAGGCAAGCTCTACGGGATGGCCATCGACGGCCTGGTGGACCAGCTCCACGATCCGTATTCGGTATACCTGAAGCCCGACGATTTCAAAGAGCTCACCGAGCAGATCTCGGGAGACTACGGCGGTCTGGGATTCCAGTTCGAGGTCCGGGACAACGCCGTGGCGGTCGTCGCGCCCCTCCCGGAAACACCGGCCGAACGTGCCGGTCTTCTCGGCGGTGACATGATCACCGCGGTGGACGGACGAGCCACCGCCGGCTGGAAGCAGGATGACGTCTTCAAGAAGATGCGCGGCCCCGCCGGTACGGTCGTCACGCTCACGGTGAAGCGGCCCGGCGTGGATCAGCCGATGACGTTCAAGATCACGCGCGCCAAGATCCACGTCCGTTCCGTGGGCCTCGCGATGATGCTCGACGACCACGTCGGCTACATCGCCATGAGCCCGGTCAGCGACTCCTCGGCACACGAGATGGAAGTCGCCGTGGACTCGCTGACCAAAGCGGGCATGCGGGCACTGATCTACGATCTCCGCGGGAACCCCGGTGGCTCGCTGCAGCAGGGCGTCGGCGTGACGGATCTGTTCCTCAACCCGGGCCAGGAAGTCGTGGCGACCAAGGGCAGGGCCCCCCACTCCAACGCCGTGTATCGGGACGACGAGCCGCAGCGCTGGCCGAACCTGCCGATCGTGGTGCTGGTCAACGGGTTTACCGCGAGTGCCGCCGAGATCATCTCCGGCGCGCTCCAGGATCACGATCGTGCACTGGTGGTCGGCACGCCCACGTGGGGCAAGGGCCTGGTGCAACAGGTCTGGCAGCTGACCCCGGAGACCGCACTCAAGCTGACGACGGCCCGCTGGTACACGCCGAGTGGGCGGACCATCCAGCGGACCATGAAGAGTGAAGAGGAGCAGGTGGCCCTGGTGCTCGCCGCGGAGCACGGGCAGGACACCTCCAAGATCGATACGACGCACGTCTTCAAGACGGACGCCGGGCGCGTCGAATACGGCGGCGGCGGGATCCGCCCCGACCTGTTCGTCGCGGTCGATACCTTCACCACGGGTGAGCAGGCCTTCAACAAGTCCCTGGGCGCCAAGGCGCCGGTGTTCGCCGATGTCTTGTCGGGGTACGCCGTGGACGCGAAGGTTCATCACCTGGTGTCGAGTCCCGACTTCCAGGTGACGGACGCAATGGTGACGGAGGTCCTCGACCGGCTCCGGGCCCGCGGCGTGACGTTCACACCGGCCATTCTCCAGGGTGGTGCGGATCTGCTCAAGCAGGAAATCGGGTACGAGGTCGCGCGGTACAGCTTCGGCCGGATCGGCGAATTCCATCGCCGGATCTCGGACGACCAGCAAGTCGTGCGCGCACTCGATCTGGCCCGGAAGGCCAAGACCCCGCAGGAGCTGCTCTCGCTGGCGGCGAAGCCGCAGCCGCACCCCGGCCGCTAACCCGCTCGTGGGAGTGGTCGGGATCATCGGCGCGGGACGGGTGGGAGCCGGGCTGGCACTGGCTCTCACCCGCACCGGCCGTGAAATCCGGCTGATCAGCCGCCGGCCCGTTCGCGTTCCCGCACCACTGTCCCTCAAGGTCGCCCCCGACGGTCCCGACGCGGAATGGGTGTCGGGGCTCGAGGTGCTCTTCCTCGCCGTTCCCGACGACCGCATTCATCCGGTGGCCCAGCAGCTCTGGGGGACCAAGAGCATCGGCCCCGGACAGACGGTGCTGCACTGCTCGGGCGTGCTCGGCCAGGAAGCCCTCTCGGCACTGGTTCCCACCCGCGCGGCGCTCGGATCGCTCCATCCCCTGCAGACGATCAGCGATCCCGAGGTGGCTCCCGAGCGCTTCAAGGGTGCCTGGGCGGCGGTGGAGGGAAGTCCGGCGGCGATGGAGGCCGCGGAGGACATCGCGCGCTCCCTGGGCATGAAGCCGTTCCGGATCACGGCGAAGCAGAAGATTCTCTACCACGCCGGGGCGGTATTTGCGTCGAACTATCTGGTGGTGGTGGAGGCGATCGCCCAGCGGCTCCTGCGCCATGCGGGACTGTCCGACGAGGAGGCCTGGGCGGCGTTGTCGCCGCTGGTGCGAGGCACGATCACCAACCTTCTGGCCGCGGATCCTCGCAGTGCTCTGACCGGCCCCGTGGTGCGCGGTGACACGGACACGATTCTCAGGCACTTGGGCGCGCTCACGATCGACGATGCGCGGCTCTACCAGATGCTGGGGCGCGCGGCGCTGGAGCTGGCGAGGAAGGGCGGGATGGACGACAAGACGGCGCAGAAGGTGGCGGACGCCCTCGCTACTGATCTACCACGCGTACTCCAGCCGCCGGAGTAAAGCGGAAAGTCCTGCCGGAAACCCCGGCGTTCAGCTGGGGCTTCGAGAAAATCAACACGCGTTTCTGCCCCGACGTCTCCATAATGTCCAACCGCGTCACCAACCCTGAGCGCGCGATGGCGAGGTCCGCCGCCGCATAGGGCTGATCGGCCTTGATGGGCTCGAGGTGGATCACGTCCGTCACGCCCGCGGCCGTCGAGTCCGTACGGAGGAAGCGGGCATGGTACCGCTCTTCCGAGTGTTCGACGAACTGGCCGATGAGATTGGGACCCGTGCCCCCGTTCGAGGGGAGCCGCGTGCGGATGACCTGACCGGGGGTCGTGCTGGGTGTGTAGACCCAGAGATACGTCCCGTCCGACAGAACGCGATCGCCCTTCGGGTGCGTGAAGTTCATGGTGAAGCGGGAGGGAGGCTGCTGGTACAGGATGCCACGCGTGGTGTCAGGCGCGCCGACCATGGGGTTGTCGACGATCTGGACGAAATCGGCGCGAAGCGTGTGAATGGTGTCGTATGCCGCCCGGGCGCGGGCGAGGACCGCGAAGGGGTCTTGGGCGGCCAGGGAGGCGCCCGGGAGGCTCAGCAGGAGCAGGAGGAGCAGACGGCTCCCGCGACCGTCAGGGAGTCCTTTAGGGCCTCCCGGCTCCCGGCTCACGCCCCCACCGACGCCGGCTCCGCCATCCGGCGGCCCGTGACCTCGGCGATGATCCGGACTTCCTTCATGAGCTGGGCGAATTGCTTGGGAAAGAGCGACTGCGCGCCGTCCGAAAGCGCCTGATCGGGCGCGGGGTGCACTTCCACGATGATGCCGTCCGCGCCCGCGGCCACCGCGGCGCGCGCCATGGGCAGCACCTGGTCGCGCAGACCGGTGCCATGGGACGGATCGGCGATGATCGGCAGGTGTGACAGCTTGTGCACCACGGGAATCGCCGTCAGGTCGAAGAGATTGCGGGTGATCGGATCGAACCCCCGCACCCCCCGTTCGCAGAGCATGACCTCGCCGTTCCCCTCGGCGAGGAGATACTCGGCCGAGAGGAGCAGCTCGGTGATGGTGGCGGCCATGCCCCGCTTCAGGAGCACCGGCTTGCCGCACCGTCCCGCGGCCTTGAGCAGGGAGTAATTCTGCATGTTCCGGGCGCCGATCTGCACGATGTCGGCCATCTCTGACACCCAGCCCACCCCCTCGATATCCATCGCTTCCGTACAGACGAGGAGCCCGGTCTCGGCGCGTGCCTTCTCGAGGAAGCGCAGGGCCGGCCGGCCGAGGCCCTGGAACGAATACGGTGAGCTGCGGGGCTTGAACGCGCCGCCGCGGAGAATCGTGGCCCCCGCCTCTTTCACCTGCCTGGCGGTGTCGATGATTTGACGCTCGGACTCGACGGAGCAGGGGCCCGCGATGGCCACGACGTCGGTACCACCCACGGTGACTCCGTTGGGAAACTGGATCACCGTCGACTCACTCTTCCACTCGCGACTGACCTGCTTGTATGGCTTGGAGACGTGGATGACTTCCGTGACGCCCGGCAGCCCTTCGAGCCGCGAAGCGTCCACCCGGCCGTCGTTGCCGATGAGGCCGACGGCGGTGCGCTGCGCCCCCGGCATGGCCTGCGCCTGGTACCCCATCTCCTGAATCACGGCGACCACGCGCTGGACTTCGGCGTCCGTGGCCCCATGTCGCATGACGATCAGCAAAAGTCGCTCCGGAACTGGTCCCGAATACTCCCTAGGAAACGGGAAGGCCGTCAAGACAAGAGCTTGTCAATGCCGCGGTCCCATGAATACCAGCCGCTTGTAGATCTGGGTGGTTCCACTGCGCAGTCTCAGGATGTACACCCCGGCGGGCACGAAGCGCCCGTCGTCAGCGCGGCCATCCCACGTGATTTCCGGATCGCACGTCGAGCCCCCCAGGGGCCCGCGGCCGTAGCGGCCGGGTGGCAGGACACCCCCCAGCGCTTGCCGGGGGATGATCCGGCGGATGACGTCCCCCCGCAGATCGAGGATTTGGAGGTCGGTCTGCCCGGGATTCGCCAAGTCGAACCAGATGCATGTCGAGTCCCGGCCGACCGCGGGGAACGGATTGGGGAAGTTCTGATAGAGCAGGGTCACCTGCGGGGCCGAGGCGTCGAGGATGATGAAGACCCCGACCGAAGAGACCTGCGTCGTGTCGGGGCCGGCATGGACGGTCAGCCTCCAGAAGTACGGGGCGTTCCGCTCGAGTGCTACGGGGACACGAAACGATGTGGCGCTGATGCCGGCCGCACCGTACACCGGGATGGGCTGGCCGGGCCGGAAGATCTGGAGATCGAACTGAAAGGGCCCGGGGGGCGAGGCAATGGCCGGCGCCGTCCAGGAGAAGGTCGGCTGGACCGAGTCGGTGGTGACTCCCGCCGAGTCGTTGAAGGTGACGAGGGTGGCCCAGGCGGGGACGGTGATCGGGCCGACGACGCCGGTGGTCGCGGTGACGCCCATGGCCGTCCCATCCACGCGCCAGTAGATCGGAGCCCCGGGTTTGAATGCCCGGCTCGGCAAATACTGGGTGGTACTCCCCATCAGCGAATCCAGGATCGGGTTCGCGAGCAGTGAGTCCCGGGCGATGCGGAGACGGTAGGTGACGGGTCCGGCGAAGCCGGGCGTCGTCCCGACGGTCCAGCTGAATTGCGGCGTCACTGAAGTGAGCGCGGGTGGCAGAGGGGACAGGGGCGTCACGCCATTCGGAAAAATGGCCGATGCCGTGACGTCGGGCCGTCCCCACCCGCGGGTGGAGTCGGGCCGCGCTGCGTTGGCCGCGTAGCGACGAAGAGCGGCCCGCAGCGCGAGTGGGCCAAGCGTGGGTTGCGCTTCCTTCAGCAGGGCCGCGGATGCGGCGAGGATCGGAGTCGCGAAGGACGTGCCGTTCAGCCGCCCCAGGGTTCCGGTGCCGGTGACGGTGCACACTGCGACGCCCGGGGCCGTAAGGTCGGGCTTCAGCCGCCCATCGGCCGCTGGTCCACGGCTCGAAAACGAGGCGATCGTCCCCAGCGAATCTTCGGCGCCCGCGGTGACGACCGGCTTCGCGTCTCCCGGGGTCACGAGCGTGCGGAAGCCAGGCCCGCCGTTGCCGGCGGCCGTGACGACCAGGATGCCGTGGGCGGAAGCGCTCTCGGCGGCCACCGACGTCACCGCCACGTCCCCATTGAGCTGGCTCGGCGTGTAGCTGAAGCCATTGTCGAACGCGAGGTACCCGAGGCTCGACGAGACGATGTCGACGCCGATCGAGTCGGCCCATTCGAGGGCCGCGACGTAATTGTCCTCCTCGACCCGCGTCTCCGACCGTACGTCTTCGGTCTTCGCCAGCAGGTAGGACGCGCCGCGGGCGATCCCCACCAGGCGTCCGGAAACGCTCCCGGCGAAGAGCGACCAGACCGCCGTGCCGTGAAACTGCGGGTCGAGGAGCAGGGAATCGTTGGGCTGATTCCGGACCACCGAGTCCCCGAACACAAAATCGTATTGCGCGGTGACGGTGACACCCGCGAAGGCCGGATTCAGCGTGTTGAATCCCGCATCGAGAATGGCGATGCGCACGCCGGTGCCGTCGACGCCGTGGTCCGCGAGCCCCCGCAGGTTGAGCTGACGGTAGGGCATCTCGGACGGTCCATAGGTCGGGTCACCCGCGGCGCCGCAGGTGTCGGGGGCAAGCACGATCGCGGTGCGGGGTGGAGCGGTCGGGTCAGGTCCCGGGCGCGCCCGCCAGCGTCCCAGAGGCTGGATCCGCTGAAACGATGGGTCTTGCGAGAGGACGCGCAGCGCGCTCGTCGAAGCGGTGACACTGACCGCGTGGAGCCACCGGCTGGTACGGCGAATCTGCGCGCCCGCGTCGGTGGCCCGCGTGGCCGCCTGGCTCAGCGCGATCCCGGGTCGAACGAACAGCCAGACGGTGAACGTGGAGTCTCGAGACCAGGCACGAGCCAGCGGGGCCGAAACCGCCGGGACGCTCCCGACGGCCCCACGTTGGGCGTACGCCGTGCCGCTCGCCAGCACGGTTCCGAGGAGGAGCCCCCGGATGACGGCGGCGCGGGAGCTCAGGCGGTGCGCTCGAGCTGTCCCAGCCGGACGCCCACGATGGTGGAGACGCCCGGTTCCTGCATGGTCACGCCGTAGACGGCGTCGGCGGCCTGCATGGTGCGGGGATTGTGCGTGATGACGATGAACTGCGTCGAGGTCTTGAACTCCGACAGGAGCCGGACGTAGCGCCCGACGTTGGCGTCATCCAGGGGCGCGTCCACCTCGTCCAGGAGGCAGAAGGGGCTGGGCCGGGTGAGGAAGATCGAGAAGAGCAGGGACACGGCCACCAGGGTTCTCTCGCCCGACGAGAGGAGGTGGATCCGCTGGGTCCGCTTGCCCCGCGGCGCCGCGTGGATCTCGATCTCCGAGTCGAGGGGCTCGTCCTCATTGGCCAGCCGCACGTCGCACTCTCCGCCGCCGAAGAGCGTCTGGAAGACGCTCCGGAAATTCTCCCGGACCTTGCCGAACGACTCGAGGAACAGGGTCTTCGCGGTCTGGTCGATTTCCCGGGCCGCCTGCTGGAGCGACGACCGGGCGGCCACCAGGTCATCCCGCTGGGTCATCAGGAACTCGAGCCGCTTGACCTCCTCGGCGTGCTCCTCGACCGCGAGGGCGTTGACGGGGCCTACCTGCTCGATGGCGTTCTTCAGTCGCTCGTTCTCCGAGCGGAGCCACTCGAGATCACCTTCGACCTCGGGAGCCTCGGCCAGGAGCTGGTCGAGCGGCTTCTTCCATTCCACTTCCACGCGCTCCGCCAGACCGCGTTTGCGGCCATCCACCTCGGTCCGTTCGACCTCGAGCCGGTGCGCTTCATCCCCCAGGGCGTCGAGCGCGATCCGCGCCTCGTTCAAGGCGTTCTCGGCGGCCGTCACGCCCGCCTCTGCCTCCGACACCGCGGAGCCCGCGCCTTCGGTGGCGCCTTCGAGTTCCGCGAGTGCGATCCGGCGCTCCTGGAGACTGTCCTCCCAGCCGCTCCGTTCCGTCGTCAAGGTCGCCGTGTCGCGATCGATGGACTCGATTTCGGCGGCCAGGACCACGGCGTGCTGGCGGAGCGCCTCGGCATCCTGCGCCGCCCGTCCGCTGCGTTCCCGGGCCGCCGCGAGCCTCGCTTCGACTTGCGCGGCGTCGACTTGCCAGTGCACCCGCTGTTCGCGCGCCGCTTCCTGCTCGGCTTCGAGCCCCGCGAGCGTCGCGCGTTCGGCCGAGAGCCGCTCCTCGGCGCGCATCCGCTCGATTTCCAGAGCCTGCAGGTCCGCCGTCAGGGTTCCGAGGCGGGCATCCACGTCTTCGAGTCGGCGGGTCAGCCGGTCGGCCTGGGCCGCGGCCTCACCGGCATCCCGGCGCGCGTGCGCCGCGGCACGTTCGGCTTCGCCTTTCTGCGCACCCGTTTCGAGCTCGAGGTGCCGTTCCCGCTCCGCCGTTTCACCCGCCTCCGTCACCGCCGCCTCGGCGGCCGCGACGTCGCGCGTCGCGGCGTCGAGATCGGATTCGGCCCGGGCACTCGCCTTGGTGGCTTCGGTGATTTCCTGCTCGAGCTGCTCCAGCTCCGCGCGCCGCTGCAGCGGGCCCGCGGACCCGGCGGAGTCGAGGAAGACGGCGCCGTTCGCGCGCTTCAAGGCACGGGCGCCCGACATCACTTCGTGACCGGCGAGTAACGCCCGCACCCAGGCGACCGCCGGGCCGTCGACGCGGAGGTCATCCTTCAGCGGATGCCCGTCGGCGCCCTGACGCGGCCCGGGATAGCAGGGGAGAAGTACGAGGGGACCAGGCTGGGCGCTCTCATGCCAGCGCTGAATTTCCGCGATGGCCGACTCGTCCCTGACCAGCACGCCATGCAGCCACTCGCCCAACAGGCGCTCGGCCAGCTCCGCATCACGGCGGCTGGTGCGCACGAAATCCGACAGAGGGCCGACGACCGCATCCCCGAACTGCGATTTCACCTTGAGCAGGGCCTGCGCGGCGGGGGCCAGGCCGACGCGCTCGCGATCGAGCTCGGTGAGCGCCTCGCGACGTGCGGTGAGCTGGGCCAGCGCCTCTTCGGCGCGGCGACGGGTGGTGCGGGCTGCGACCTCCGCCTCCTGGAGGCTCGCCAACCGCTGCCGCGCCTGTTGCAGCCCTTCGACCGCGCGTACCGCCGCCTGCGCCTGCGCCGCGGCGCGCTGAGTCTGCGCCTGCGCCGCCGCCTGCGCGGCCGCCGCCGCCTGGTCACGGGTGCCGCGCTCCGCGGATGCCCGTGCCGCCTGCTCGCGCAACTCGCCGCGTTCCCGCTCGAGCAGTGTGCGCTCGGCGTCCGCGGCGTGAGTGCGCTCGACGTGCTTACGCAGCTCTTCGTCCAGGAGCCGGACGGCATCCCGTGCACGCACGAGGCGCTCACGGACTTCCGCCTCCAGCGCGGTGCGGCCTTCCAGCTCGGCGCGCACCGCCCTCAGGTCGGTCTCGGCGGAGGTGCACTCCGCCTGTGCGGCGTCGCGCTCCCGCTCGGCCTGCGCGGCGCGCTGCTCATCCTGGGCACGCTCCTCACCCGCGCGGCCACGGCGTTCCGCCGCGTTCGCGAGGCGCTCGGCGGCGAGCTTCAGGTCACCCTCGAGCCGTCCCACCGCGATTCGGGCATCGGCCAGCCGGCGCTCGACTTCGGTCCGCGCGGCTTCCGCGGTATGGCGGCCCTGTACCTGCGCCTCGCGCTCCCGCTCCGCGTCGGCGAGGCGCTGGCGGGCCGCGGGCATGTTCTCGTCGAGCTCGCGCGTGCGGACGCCCAGCGCGCCGAGGGCGAGGTCGAGGTCTTCCATCTCACGGCGGACGAGCGTCATGGCCACCCCGAAGCGCTCGTCGATCATCTTCACGTAGCGCTCCGCCTTGCCGCGCTGACGGGCGAGGGAACGCACCTGGGTCTGCACCTCGGAAATCAGGTCTTCGAGCCGCGCCAGGTCGGCCGCCGTCTCCTCGAGCCGACGCTCCGTGCTGCGCTTCCGGTCGCGGTAGAGGCCGATCCCGGCCGCTTCCTCGAACAGCCCGCGGCGCTCTTCGGCTTTTTCCGAGAGCAGGGCGTCGATCATTTTCGCTTCCATCACTACGGCCGCGTCGGCGCCGAGCCCCGTGCCGCGCAGCAGGTCCTGAATGTCGCGCAGCCTGACCGGAGAGCGGTTGAGCAGGTAGTCGCTCTGACCGGACCGGGAGAGGCGGCGGGTGACGACCACTTCCTGGTAGGCGATGGGGAGCACGCCGTCGGAGTTGTCGAACACCAGCGAGACTTCGACGACGTTGACGGGGCGGCGCCCGGTGGAGCCCTGGAAGATCACGTCTTCCATCTTTCCGCCGCGGAGGAGCCGCGGAGACTGTTCGCCGAGGACCCAGCGGACGGCGTCCGAGATGTTGGATTTGCCGCATCCGTTGGGGCCGACGATGGCCGTGACGCCCAGGTCGAAGGGCAGTTCCACCGTGCCGGCGAACGACTTGAACCCGGACAACTCCAACCGCGTCAGTCTCATGGCGTGGTCCCCATACGGGTAATGAGTGTGGCCGTGACTCCGGCACCGCCGAGAGCGGCGGCCGCGGCACTGGCTTGTTCGGGTGTTTCAAAAGCACCGACGAGCTGCAGGCCGGAGCCGCCCCAGCGCACCGGGGGTACCCCCAGGTGGCGCAGGGAATCGAGCGGCGGCGTCCCAGCGGCGTTGAGCTGAAGCGAAAACGGCGCGTGCAGGAGCTCCCCTTGACCGGTGGGCGCGAGGCCCCGTCTCCAGAGGTCGGCGCGGGCGGCGGCGGCTCCCTGGCGCGTCGCGTAGGCGCCCACGAGGACGCGATACCACAACGCGCCCGACGCATCGAGCGAGAGCGGGGTGACGAAGGTCCCCACGCCCTCTTCGGTCAAACGGTCTGCCGCCGCCACCGCCTTCTCGGGGGCACCATAGGCCGCCAGCTGCACGGTCCAGGGAAGGGAATCGGCCCGAGGCGCGGCGATGATGGGCGCGGCACGGGGGACGCGCTCGGCGCCACGCCCCAGGATGGTCCAGCCGACCGCGCCGAGCAGGATGAGCCCGAGGCCGGCCGCCAGGGGACCCCAGGTGCGGCGCCGGGGGACGGTCCCGGAGCGGGACGCGAACGCCGGTCGCGTGAGGCGGGGCGCCGCTTCGGGTCCGCTCACCACCGCGAGGATTTCGGCATCGCGGGCGGGGGGCTGAAATCCGGCGGCCGCTTCGCCGACCGGCGTCAACAATACCACGCCATCGGGCGCGGAACCCAGCAGATCGACGGTGGACGCGGAGCAGAAGACGAAGAGCAGGGCGTTTTCGGACCGGAACCCGGCATGCAGGGCGCGCCAGCGCGGATGCGCGAGGACGGCATCCGCATCGGGCGCGTCACCACCCGTTCCGATGAAGAACACCCGGTCGACCTCGCGCGCCACCAGATCCCAGGACCGGTCATACTCCAGCGCGTCCACGACTCCTTCACCGGCAACGAGCTGGGGGACGCGATGCAGGGTGGGATCGGCGAGGCGCAGGTCGACCAGGGCGACCCGCCGGTTCACGGCGCACCCCCGCGCGATGTCCCAGGCGGCGCGTCCCGCCCACTCGAGGTCCGAGCCCAGAGGCACGAGCGCGATCAAGGTCTTCCCCGTGAGCAGAGGCGGGACCGAGAGCTGCGCGTCGCCGCGCGTGACGTGGCGCGTGGTCACTGTGGCGGCTGGTAGATCCAGTACGGGCGTCCCAGCTTCCGGCCGATGTCCTCGGCCTGCTCGCGGGTGGCATAGGGTCCCAGCACGACGCGATAGCCGTCATCCGTGGACGTCGGGGGCAGCACCGTCGCCCGCAAGCCGGCGCGCAGCAGCTGCTGCGCCATGCCGTCGGACCATTCCTTGTTCTGTGAAATGGAGACCTGGACGTAGAGTGCACCTGCGGCGGTGTCACCCGCGGCCGCGGCGGGTCCCGGCGCGTCCGCGAGCGCCGCGGAGCGGGACGAGCCGCTCGGAATCCATCCGGTCGCGACCCAGAGATCTCCGGCGGCACCACTCACCTTGCCGACCGGTTGGCCCGAGTCGGGCCGAAGCGCGACGACATCCGCCCCTTGCCGCAGGAGGACGGTTCCGTCCAGGGAGACCACCGGCAAATCGTCGCCCCACGCACCCGCGACCGTCGCCGTGAGCGTCTTCGTCGGCAGATCCACGATCCACACCGAGTCACCGACTCCCGCTTGCGCGAGGAGCCAGCGCCCGAGCGGATCGAGCCGCAGGGCGCGCGCCATGCCCGGCAGTGCGACGCCATCCATCTCGTCACGCGTGAACCGGTCCACCACCGCGAGCCCGAATCCGGTCTTCCGGCTCACGTAGAGACGATGTCCGGCAGGGGAGAACGCGACGCTGGTGGGGTGGTCGGTGAGCGGAACGAACGCCGCGGCGCGCCTGCCCACCGGTTCGATGAGTACGAGTCCCGAATCCGTCGCCGACGCGACTTCGTCACCGAAACGCGCGGCTTCGACGACACCGGATCCCGGGTAGGGGCGCATCACCGCGGGCTGGTCGAGCGTCTCGGCGACGAGCCTCGGTTTCTTCTCCGAGGTGACGGCGATGAGCCGCTGATCGGCGCCACCGAAAATCGCCGCGGGGGTCGCGGCGAGCGGTTGTGGCCACGCCGTTTTCGAGCGATGCGAGTAGCTCACGACCCGCTTCTTCGCGTCGATGGTGAAGAGCGTGCCGTCGGGGCCGAGGGCGGCCATGGTCACGCCGGTCGCGACGGTGTCGGCGCGGCCGCTTTGGAGGTCGTAGGCGATGGCGTCGCCCTTGGCCGAGTGGAGAAACAGCAGGCCGTCGGCGTCGTCGGTGCCGATCACGCGATCGACGGCCGGCAAGCGTCCCCGCAGCGTTCCGGGAAGCTCGGCGAGAGAGGGGAGGCGGTAGAGCCTTGGGGTGCCGCCTTTGACGGACAGGCGAACCAGGACCGCGGCGGACCGGCCCTCGGTACGTGCTGCCGGCTTAAGCTGTTGTCCCTGCTTGGTTTGCGCCGATGCGGGTGCCGGTGTGTGGGAGTGGCAACTCCCCAACACCACGGTCGCCAGGATGAGACACGCGGGGCGGGTAGACAAATGGCCTCGCCGACAAAATAGGAAGTCGGCGAGGCCGGGGCAAGTGGTTCAGCCGAACGGAGTTAGAACGTCGGGCC
>DASUBP010000259.1:0-4421 GCA_035763205.1 Gemmatimonadales bacterium | reverse complement strand
GCGCATCAAGCGGCCTAACTAGACGGCTAGACGGCTAGACGGCTAGGGAAGCGCGCGAAAAGGTTCATGCCTGCATTTTTCTGGTGACGCGATTTGGTTGGTGGCCTGTCATCTTACCGCATGAAACCTCATGAGCGGCTGATCGCATGGCACCATTGCCACCGTCTCGCTTTGGTCACCTATCGGATCACCAGGACGTTCCCAAAGACAGAAGAATATGGGATGACGTCGCAGATGCGCCGCGCGGCCTCGAGCGCGGCCGCCAACCTAGTCGAGGGAGCCGCAAAGCGTGGATCCCGAGAATTCCGCCGATTCATCGATACTGCGCTCGGATCGCTCGCTGAGGTTTCATACTTTGCCCTTCTCGCGAAGGATCTGGAGCTATTGTCCCAGGAGCAATGGGAGGAGTTGTCTCAGGTGAGTGACGAGGCGGGTCGAACCACCATGGGGCTCTACAAGGCAATCGCCCGCCGGGCGGCAAACGGCGGGCGCGTGAATGGGAAAGAGTCGGTCTCCCTAGCCGTCTAACCGTTTAACCGTCTACTTGTCAGACCAGCCCCTTCTCCAGCCACAGATGTTCACCTTTCAAGACTTCCTGTGCAGTTCTGTACGTCGGTACGTCAGCCGCATTCCACATCTCCTGAAACTTGACTCTGATTCTCTCGCGGGCCTGCCGGCAAAACAGATCGGCCAGTCTTTCCGCCCTGACCCCTGACGCCTGATCCCTCTTTTTCAGCATCTGCACCCGCGCGCACGCCGCCGACATCGCGAACAGCTCGGCACCGACGTCCACGAGACGGAAGAGCACGGATTGCCGCTGCTCGAGCTTCGGCCCGAAGCGGATCATCGAATGGAACACGCCGCGCGCGAGGCGGCGGGAGGCGCGTTCGACGAAGCGGACGTGCTTCGCGAGAGCCCCGTACTCGCCGTACTTGGGCCAGAAACTCCAGCCGATCCAGCGGCTGGGATACCACCAGCCATAGAAGAGCGCGGAGCGCCAGAGCCCGGCGAGGCGCTGGCCGATGGACTTGCCGGGCATCACCACGTCGCCCGCGGTCTGAAGGTGCTTGTCCACCGCCTCACGGGCGATGAACAGGTGCATGATTTCGCTGGAGCCTTCAAAGATGAGATTGATCCGGAAGTCCCGCATGATCCGCTCGACCGGCCAGTTGGTCTCCCCCCGGGCCTTGAGTGAATCGGCGGTCTCGTACCCGCGCCCGCCCCGGATCTGCACCGTGTCGTCGATGATCCGCCAACCCGCCTCCGAGTTGTAGAGCTTGGCGATCGCCGCTTCCAGGCGGATGTCGTAGCCGCCGCGGTCCGCCATGGCGCCGCACAGCTCGGCCACCGCCTCCATCGCGAACGTGTTCGCGGCCATCGTGCCGATCTTCTGGGCGATGGCGTCATGCTTGCCGATCGGCAGTCCCCACTGCACCCGCTCGTTCGACCACTGCCGGGAGATCTCGAGACAGCGCTTGCCCACGGCGACGGCGGAGATGGGCAGGGTGAGGCGGCCCGTGTTCAGTGTGGTCAAGGCGAGCTTCAAGCCCTTGCCTTCACCCCACAGCACGTTCTCCTTGGGGACGCGGACATTCTTGAAGCTGATCACGCCGTTGTAGAGCGCCCGCAGCCCCATGAAATGGCACCGGTGCTCGATCTTCACGCCCGGGGAATCGGCTTCGACGATGAACGCGGTGATTTGGCGCTTCTCTTTGCCGTTCACGACCTTCGAGGGCGTCCGGGCCATCACCACCATCAGCTCCGCGATGGTCCCGTTGGTGCACCACATTTTCTCGCCGTTCAGAATGAAGGCTTCGCCGTCATCGGTGGGTTCGGCATGCGTTTCGACGTTGGTCGGATCGGATCCCACGTTGGCCTCAGTGAGCGCGAAGGCGGAGATCGACCCCTTGGCCAGACGGGGCAGGTACTTCTTCTTCTGCGCCTCCGAGCCGAACATCTTGAGCGGCTGAGGCACCCCGATGGATTGGTGTGCCGAGAGAAGCGCGGTGACGGAGCCGTCGACGGTCGACACCAGCTCCATCGCCTTCATGTAGGAGAGCTGGGAGAGGCCCAGCCCGCCGTACTCGCGCGGGATTTTGATCCCGAAGGCGCCCATCTGCCGCAGGCCCTCGATGACCGCGGGTGGGATCTCGCCCTCGCGGTCGATCTTGTCCCCGTCGACGTTGTGCTTGAGGAACTTCTTGAGGCCGTCCAGAAACGGCTCGGCCCGCTTGTCTTCGTCGGCGGACGCCACGGGGTAGGGGTGGATCAGGTCCATTTGGAGGGAGCCGAGGAACAGGTCCCGGACGAAACCACGTCCGGTCCACTCGGTCTCGCGGGCCGCCTCGGCGACGTCTCGGGCTTCGGCAGCGGATACGCCGGTCTTGGGCTCTGTCGCAGTCGTCATGGGGTCTCCTTCCTCAATCTATACCCCCAGGGCGGGAATGGGGCGGGGTGAACCGGTTCAGATTGGGGACGAACCGATGACGGAACCCCCGCGCGGTAAATTCGTTATGAAGGGCGTCCCGAGGTATCTTCCATAAATGCGACGAGCGATCTTCTTCACCGCCATCCTGATCAGTGGCGCCGCAGGTTCGGCATACGGGCAATTTGCTCCGGCCGGCACCGGCGGCGTCGCCGCGTTGGCGGACGACCTCCGGCGCCTCGGCGCCACCAAGCGGGTGCTGGTCATCGGCGCCCACCCTGACGACGAGGATACCCAGCTCCTCGCGTACCTCTCCCGTGGACTCGGCGTCGACGCGGCCTATCTGTCGCTCACGCGTGGGGAGGGCGGGCAGAACGTCATCGGCGAGGAGCTCGGGCCCGAGCTCGGAATCATCCGGAGCGAGGAGCTGCTCGCGGCCCGTCGCCTCGACGGCGCGCACCAGTACTTCACGCGGGCCTACGACTTCGGATTCTCCAAGAACATCGACGAAGCCTTCCGCTTCTGGCCGCGGGACTCCGTTCTCAAGGACGTGATCGCCGTCATCAGGCGCTTCCGGCCCCAGGTGATCGTCTCGATCTTCACCGGCACGCCGCGCGACGGACATGGGCAGCATCAAGTCGCGGGCGCGGTCGCCCGGCAGGCGTTCGACATCCTCAAGGACTCGAGCTGGGGCCCGGTGAAGTTCTACCGCTCGTCCTTCTTCGATACCGCCGGCACGACGTTGCGGATGGCCGCGGGGACGCTCGACCCCCTCGTGGGGGAGTCGTATTTCCAGATCGCGATGGCGGGCCGCAGCCAGCACCGGTCGCAGGACATGGGGCAGATCCAGCGCCCGGGACCGAGCCAGATCCGGCTGACCCTGATCGCCACGAAGAAGCCGTCGTCGGGTGCGGACGGGTTCTTCACCGGCGTCGACACGACGCTGCACGGGCACGATGCCTACGTCGCGCTCGTGGATTCGGCGCGTCGCCGCCTGTCGCCCTACGATCCCGGGGCGGTGGCACCTGTGCTCGCGCGCGCGCTCGAAGCGCTCGGCACGGACGATCCCGACCAGCGGGCGCTGGCGGAGAGCGCGCTGGCGGATGCCGCTGGTGTGGTGGTGGACGGCATTGCGGACGACGACATCGTGATCCGCGGCGAGCGGGTGCAGGTGGAGGCGGATCTCTGGAACGCGGGAAACGATTCGGTCCGGATGACCGGCGTCGATTTCTCGGTACCCCCGGCGTGGTCCGTAGAATCGATGGAGACCGGCGGCGCGACGATCCCCACGGGTTCCGTGGTGCAGCGCCATTTCGCCGTGCACGTCGCGGCCGACGCCCCTCGCTCGCAGCCGTACTTCCTCGAGAAACCCCTGAGCGGCGCACTCTACGATTGGTCGGGAGTCTCGGCGGACATCCGGGGATTGCCGTTCGGGCCGCCGCCCGTCTCCATGCGGGTGCATCTGGTGATCGACGGTGCTCCCGTAACGCTCACCCGGGAAGTCGTCTATCGCTTCCGCGATCAAGCCCGCGGGGAAGTGCGGCGTCCGCTCCTGGTCACGGAGCCGTTCGAAGTGGCGATCACGCCGGGGATGGTGGTGTGGCCGCAGACCGCTGGTGGCTCCCGCCAGTTCACGGTCCAGGTGACGAACCGGAATCGGGGCCCGGCCACGGGACGGCTCGATATCGCCGTCCCGACGGGATGGGCGCCGGTGCCTGCCGATTCGTTGTCGTTCACCCGCGAGGACGAGACCAAGAGCTACACCTTCACCGTCGATTTGCCGCCGAACACCAAGCCGGGGGATTTCCGTCTCCACGCGACGGTGCGCGGCGCCGACCGCACCATCTCGGATGGCGCTCTGGCCGTCATCGACTACCCGCATATCGAGCCGAGGGGCGTGGTGCATCCGTCGGTGGTGGAGATCAAGGTGGCGCCGATCGCGCTGCCGGCACTTTCCCGCATCGGCTACATCCGCGGCGCATCCGACCGGGTGCCC
>DASUBP010000258.1:0-5411 GCA_035763205.1 Gemmatimonadales bacterium | reverse complement strand
GCGGAGATCTCCGCGCTCGCGCGTCAGATACGCAACGCTTCCACCGAACAGGGCGACTATCTCCTGAAGGACGGGATGGTGATGCTCCTCCGGACCGCACTGACCGGGGACGCGCGGCAACCGCTCTTCATTCTTCTGGGGGCGGTGGGCTTTCTCCTGCTCGTCGCGTGCGCCAACGTCGCCAACCTCCTGCTGGCCCAAGCGACCGCGCGGGAGCGCGAACTCGCCCTTCGCAGCGCCCTCGGCGCCGGACGCGGGCGCTTGGTGCGCCAGCTTCTGACGGAAACGCTGATCTTGTCCGTGACCGGAGGGGGCCTGGGCGTGCTGGCGGCATACTGGGGTGTCGCGCGCCTGGTCGCTTTGGCGCCTGCCAACTTGCCACGACTCGACGAAGTCTCGATCAATGGGGCCGTCCTGGCCGGCGCACTGGTGCTCGCGACCCTCGTAGCGGCAGGCCTCGGAGTGTTCGTGGCCTCCCGTGCGACGTCGACGGACCTGCGCGGGACACTGGTCGAGGGGGGCCGCGGCTCGGCTGGGTCCCGCGGCACGCAGCGGGCAGGTCGAGTAATCGTGGCCGCTCAGATCGCCATCACGATGGTGCTCGTGGTGGGAGCGGGCCTGCTCGGCCGCAGTCTCCTCAAGGTACTGGCGGTGAATCCGGGCTTCCGCGTGGACCGCATCGTCACGATGGACGTCTCGCTGCCGTGGGTGTCGGATCCCGCGGTACGCGCCCGGCAAGGGCGATTCTACGCCGACCTGATCGGCCGGCTGGAGCGGATTCCGGGTGTCGAAGGAATCGGCGCGGCGAGTGCGCTGCCGATGGATGGCGGTCTGCCGGACGGCATGTTCGTGGAAATGAATCCTGGGGCGAATCCCAAGACCTTCGACGACTTGCGCCCGCTCTTTGCACAGAAGGAGCTGCAGGGGAACGCGGACTTTGCCGTGGCGACGGCCGGCTATTTCCATGTGCTCGGGATTCCGCTGATCGAGGGCCGTCTATTCGACGATCGCGACGGGCCTGATGCACCGCACGTGGCGGTAATCAGCGAGGCGCTGGCCCGGTTGCGGTGGCCGAATCAGGATCCCCTTGGCCGGGTAATCGAGTTCGGGAACATGGATGGAGATCTCCGGGTTTTGACCATCGTCGGAGTCGTCGGGGATACCCACGAAGACGGGCTCGAACGTCCTCCGGCGCCGACGGTCTACGTGAATCTGTACCAGCGTCCCCGCGCGGTGATGACCGTGGCGATGGCGAGCACCGCCGATCCGCAGTTGATCACGACAGCGGCTCGGCAGATCCTGCACGACGCCGATCCCGAGCTTCCACCGCGATTTCGCACGCTTTCGCAGGTGTACTCCGCGTCACTCGGCTCCCGGCGCTTCAACGTCATCCTGACGGCGGCGTTCGGATTGACCGCGCTCATCCTCGCGACGGCTGGGGTGTTCGGGGTCATGGCGTACGCGGTAAGCCGGCGCACGCGGGAGATCGGCGTCCGGGTGGCGCTGGGCGCGGCATCCGCGGACGTGCTCAGGATGATTCTCGGGCAGGGCGCCAGGACCATCGGGGTCGGGGTGGGGGTGGGAGTCGCCATCTCCCTCGCGCTGACCCGCACCGTGCAGTCGTTGCTTTTCGGCGTCACGGCAACGGATCCGGTGACCTTCGGCGTGGTCACTGTGCTGTTGGTGGGCGCCGCGCTGGCCGCCTGCTACATCCCGGCGCGCCGGGCGACGAAAGTGGACCCGATGATCGCGCTGCGAGCCGACTAGTCGATCAGCCCCGCTGGCTAGGTCGCCCGCATGGCGGCCACGGGGTCGACGCGGGCGGCTCGCGCCGCGGGGATCCAGCAGGCGACGATGCCGATCACCGCCATCAACAGTGCGACGCCGAGGAGTGTCAACGGATCCCGCGGGCTGACGCCGAACAGGAGGCCCTGGATCAGGTTGGTGCCGACGAACGCTCCCGTCAGGCCGAGCCCGAGGCCGAGGGCCAATAGGAACCCGCCTTCTCCCAGGATCATTCTCAGCACCTGGCCCTGATCGGCCCCCAGGCTCATCCGGATCCCGATTTCGTTCGTGCGCGAGCTGACCGAGAAGGCGAGTACCCCGGCGATCCCCACCGCCGCGATCAGCACGGCCAGGAGCCCGAACGACGAGACCAGCGCGGCGTTGAGTCGGCGCGGCGCGACGCTCTCGTCCTTGATCTGCGCAATGGTCAGGACGTGGTCGATGGGGGTGGTCGGCGCCAGCCGACGGACGACGGCCGTCGCCGACGCTACGAGCCCGGACACATCCGTATCGGCTCGCACCACCAGGTCACCGGTGAAGGCCACCTCGGAAGCGAACGGCATGTACATCGCCGGCACCGGAGGCGCATCGAGGCCCCCATCCCTCGTGTTTCCGACCACGCCCACCACCGTGCGCCAATCCCCGCTGAACGGGGTGAATCGCAGAACGTCACCGGTCCAGGCGACCCGCCGGCCCACGGGGTCCTCGCCCGGGAACAGCCGGTCGGCCAACACCCGATTGATGATCACGACGCGCCCGCTGCCGATCCGGTCGGTCAGGGTAAAGGTGCGACCCGCCAGGAGTGGGATACCCGCCGCGTGGAAATAGTCGGGATCGGCGGTCCGGAAGTCGGCGTGCGGTACCGCTTCGCCCACGGCCGGAGTCCGGCCTTCCGCTTTGACGTCGAGACTGCCCAAGGCGAGGCTGAGGGGCATGGTGGACCCCAACCCCACGTCCACCACGCCGGGAATGGAGGCGATCTCGCCTCGCATACGCTCGTAGTTCGCTTTGGCCGCGGCATCGGCCTGGAGGATGCTGGCCGTCCCCGACAGCTGTGAGGGGCTGAGCAGTGGCACGTCGATCGCCAGCACCTGCTCGGTCTTGAGGCCGGTGTCCACGTCCGCCAGACGGATCATGGTCCGGGTGAGCAGTCCGGCACCCGCCAGCAGCACCACGGAAACGGCGATCTGCGCCACGACCAGTGCCCGTTGCAGCCGCTGCTTGCGCAACCCTCCACTGAGTCGCCCCGCGGCAGCGGAGATCCAGGATCCGAGTGTGCCCTCCCGCGGGAGTGCGGCAACGAACGACAAGAGCAGGGCCACCGCCACCGACAGCCCGAGAGCGAAGCCCAGGGTCACCGGGTCGAGCCGGATTTCGTTTGCGCGGGGAGAATACCGCGCCGCCAGCGCGACCAGCAGCCGCACGCCGCCGATCGCCAGCACCACCCCGAACAGCGCTCCGACGACGGTGATCACGAAGTTCTCGGCCAGGAGCAACCGCCGGAGCCGGAGCACGCCGGCGCCGAGGGCCGCGCGGACGACCAGCTCGCGTTCCCGACGGACGCCCCGCATGAGCGTCAGATTCACGACGTTCGCTACCGCGATGATCATGACGAAGGCGGCGACGGCCATCAGGAGCCAGAGTGTGGCCCGGGCGCGGTCTCCCAACGCCTCCTTGAACGGGATCACGGAGACGCGATAGTGCGACCCCGGGTCGTACGCATCCGGATGATCGTGCTGCATCCGCCCGTACGCCGCGGCCACCTGGCCTCGGGCCTGGTCCAGCGTGGCTCCGGGCGCGAGGCGCGCCAGGATTTCGGTCATGCGGTGGGTGCGGCCCTGCACCATTTGCGCGCTGAGATGGTGCGGACTGACCACCATGTTCATGAGGGCGTCCATCGGGCCGGGGAAAAACGGTGCGGGTTGGAGCACGCCGATCACCGTCGCCGATCCGCCATCCAGCCGGAGTTGCTTCCCGACGATGCTCGGATCACCGCCGAAGCGGCGCATCCAGAATTCGTGCGTCAGGACCATCACGGCCGGAACGCCGGGGCCATCGTCCGAGGGACGGGTGACCCGGCCGATGACCGCTGAGAGCCCCATCACGTCGAAGAAGTTGCCGGTGACCAGCCCGACATCGATGCGGCTGGCGTCGTGCTCCCCCTCGATGATGACATTCCACGGGGAGTACTCGGCGATGCCGCCGAATGCTGGTGTGGCTGCCCGGAGGTCCGCGATCTCCGGAACCGAGAAGTCGACGTTGTCACCCGCCGGCCCATCCATGGACTGCCGGAGGTAGACCAGGCGCTGCCCGTCGCGGTGAGGCAGAGGCTTGAGCAGCACGCCGCGCACCACGCTGAAGATCGCGGTGTTGGCGCCGATCCCCAGGCCGAGGGTAATGACCACCACGGTGACGAAGGCGGGGCTGTGGCGGAGCGCGCGGACCGCGTACCGGAGGTCGGCGACGGCGCTCTCGATCCACGGGATGCCGCGCCGGTCACGGACTGCTTCGGCGGCCTGCGTCACCCCGCCCGATGCGAGCCGAGCCTGACGGCGGGCTTCTTCGGGCGCGAATCCGCGCCGGATATTCTCGGCGGTCTCCATCTCGATGTGGGACTCGAGCTCGTCGCGCAGATCGTCGTCGGACTTCTGCCGGGCGAAGAGGCTCGCGATGCGGGCGAAGAGTGCACGCAGGGTGCTCATGGAGTCTCCCGTTGGGGCGCCAGGAACGCCGCGATCAGGTCAGTCGTCCGGCGCCATTCCCGTTCTTCGTGGGCGAGGCGCTTCCGACCCGCGGCGCTCAGCGCGTAGAACTTCGCGCGCCGGTTGTTTTCAGATTGGCGCCATTCGGCCGTGATGAACCCTTCCTGCTCGAGCTTCAGGAGGGCTGGGTAGAGCGTGCCGTAGTTGAGCTTGAGGCGGTGGCCGCTGGTCTCTTCGATGCGGCGCGCGATGCCGTACCCGTGCAGGGGGCCGAGCCCCTGCAGGGTGGTGAGAATCATCAGGGCGAGCGTGCCCTGTTTGACGTCGACTTTGTCCGCCATCTGGCCGTCCTATGGGATTCCCATATGACGCTATCACCAGGGCCGGAGTTTCACAAGTCCATTTCGAGGCGAGGGGTCGTCCCACCACTCCGGTCTGGCGAGGAGCCGAAGGGCTGCCACCCAAGCCTGCGCTCAATACCTGTCATCCGGCCCGGGCAGCGATTCGCCGTTGCGGCCTTGTAGCGCCGTGACGCAGCTCCTACGGTGCGTCGTCCACCGATGTGATCCATGACGTGAGCCAGCTTCCCCAAGAGTTGGAGGTCGTATGCGCCGTCGCTCACTGTGTTGGCCTGTCATCCTTGTGGTCGGACTGGCAGGTGCGCGCCCGCCTATCCAAACGGCCGCCCCGGCCGTCACGATTGCGACTGCGGCGGATCAGTACGCGCAACTCGGTACGGTGAGGATGCGGTATCGCGTCGTGGGGGCGGGGGTGCCCGTAGTCCTGCTTCACGGCTACGCGAACAGCCTCGAGGGTTGGTCAGGTCTCGGTGATTCGCTGGCCCGCGATCATGAGGTGATCGCGCTGGATCTGCGTGGCCACGGTCAAAGCACCAAGTTCACGCGACAGAGCGATTACGGACGA
>DASUBP010000257.1:0-13546 GCA_035763205.1 Gemmatimonadales bacterium | reverse complement strand
CGCCGGTGAGCCGTACACGATGGAAGCGGCGATGGCCAAACTTTACTCGTCCCAGGTCGCTGAGCGCGTCACCTCGCTCTCCGTGGAGCTGTTCGGCGGCTACGGCTACACCAAGGAATATCCGGTGGAGAAGTTCTACCGGGATGCGAAGATCGGCGCCATCTACGAAGGCACGAGCAACATGCAGCTCAACACCATCGCCAAGATGCTGCTGAAGTAGGCGGTACGCTCCCGACAGCCCGCCGTACCCACTCCTTCACTGAATCCGTCATCCGAGGCATGACCCGGCTCGCCAACGAGCACGGGGCCATCAACCTCGCGCAGGGATTCCCGAACTTCCCCGCGCCGGACGTGCTGAAAGAAGCGGCCGCGAAGGCGATCCGCGACGACATCAATCAGTACGCCATCACCTGGGGCGCCAAACGGCTCCGCAACGCGATCGCCGCCAAGTATGCAGACTGGTACCAGCTCGCTGTCGACCCCGAGACCGACGTCACCGTCACCTGCGGCGCCACCGAAGCGATGGCCTCGACCCTCCTGGCCCTGATCAATCCCGGGGACGAGGTGATCATCTTCGAGCCCTTTTACGAGAATTACGGGCCCGATGCCATTCTCTGCGGCGCGGCGCCTGTCTACGTCCCCCTGCTCGCCGGGCAGCCCCTCGATCTCGACCGCCTGAAGGCCGCCTTCTCTCCGCGCACGCGCGCGGTCGTGATCTGCACACCAAACAACCCCACCGGCCGGGTGCTGGCCCGCGCGGAGCTCGAGGCCATCGCCGAGCTCTGCCGAAAACACGACGCCTGGGCGGTGACGGATGAGATCTACGAGCACATCTACTACGAAGGCACGCACATCCCCATCGCCACGCTCGACGGCATGAAAGACCGGACGATCACGGTGAGCGGAGCCTCCAAGACGTACTCGATTACCGGGTGGCGCATCGGGACGATCGTGGCGCCGCGCCAGGCGACCGACGCGATCCGGAAAGTCCACGATTTTCTCACCGTGGGCGCTCCGGCGCCGCTGCAGGAGGGCGTTGCCGTCGCGATCGAAACGTTGGGACGCGACTACTACCAGACGCTCTCCCGGGAGTACCGGGCTCGTCGCGACCTGCTCTGCGGCGCGCTGGTGGAGGCGGGGTTCAAGTGCACGCCGCCCGAAGGGGCGTACTACGTGCTTGCCGACTTCTCCGCCCTTTCCCCCTTGCCGGACGACGAATTCGCGAAGCGCCTCACGGCCGAGCATGGCGTGGCGCCGGTGCCAGGCTCGAGTTTCTACAGCAGGCCGGAGATGGGAAGGAAGGAAGTGCGGTTCGCGTTCTGCAAGACCGACGACATGCTGAGGGAGGCAGCGAAGCGTTTGAAGAAGTTGAAGGATTAGATCACCCGTCCAGCTCCCGGTGGGCGGCCAGCAGGCGGTCCACATCCGCGGCCACTTCCCGTGCCAGTCCCAGATCCGTCGTCAGGCTCTCCACTGTCCCGGTTCCAGCGTGCAATCTCAGCAGACTCAGGCGGATCGATTCCAGCGCGGTGACGGCGTCCGCATGCCGCCGTTCCACTAGCACTCGTTCCGCATCGAGCGCGCTCAGCACGTCGGCCCTTCGCTGAGCCATGGGATCGGCGGGATCGGGCGCAGGTGTGTCTCGCCCCCCCAGGGCGTCCTGGAGCTCATCGAGCCGTGCCCGCATCCGTTGCGCGTCGCTTTCGAGCCGGTGCAACGCGTCCGGGAGCTCGCGGAGCCGCGCGCGCGTGGCCCTGGGCAACGCATCGTAGAGCTGCTCGGCGGCGAGCGACAGCGCGAGCTCTGTCGCCCGGTGGGTACCGGCGGCGGGAATGGATCGGCGTCCGACGAAGGGTCGAGCGATGGCGAACAGCGCACGGCCGATCGGTCCCCGCCACACCCAAGACCAGATCTTGGTATCCAGGTCCACACGGCGGTTGAGACGCGTCAGATAGAGGAATCCGCTGGTAATCGACGTCAATGCGGCCCAACTGAACGCCACGAACGCGCTGCCGCCAAATCCCGAGAGGCCGCCCATGAAGGCGGCGGTGATGGCGGTACCCACTCCCACTGCCGCGACCAGGCCGGTGACTCGTTCGTAGGTCGACGCCCGTCGCCCATATTCGAACACCCGTTCCTCGAGGCCCTGCTCCAGCTCGGCCTGGAACGCTGCGGGCAAATCCTTGGGATCGAATCCAGAAGCGAGGAAACCGCGAGCCCGGAAGGCCAGCATGAACAGAGGGCCCACGCCGAACGCGGCGCCGAACGCGAGCCAGAACGCCATGATCTCGCGACCGCGCGGTGCCAGGCTCACCGCCAGGCCCAAGAAAGCCCACGAGAAGAGGAGGTATACGAGCCCGCCCATGCCTCCGAGGCGCCCGCCGCGCTTGACGAAGACTCGGAGGGCCACCGGGAGCTCCTTGTGCGCCTCGAGTACCTGCCCCAGCGACTCGGCGAAGTCCTCACCCTTCTGTGGCCGGGCCGCTGGATCCTTGGCGAGGCAGCGCTCGAGCGCCCGGGCCAGTCGGCGGGGGATCCCTGGTCCTTCGAGCAGAGGCACGGGGGTCGCAATGTGCTGCGACAACAAGGATGCGGCGCTCCCACCCGAGAACGGCGGGCTCCCCTGCAACGTGAAGTACCCGACGGCGCCGAGGGAGTAGAGATCCGCGCGGCCGTCGACGGTGTCGCCCACGGCCTGCTCGGGACTCATGAACTCGGGTGTCCCAATCACTTCGCCCGGTCCCGTGGCGCCGGTCTCCCGCGTCACGCGCGCAATCCCGAAGTCGGTGACCAGCGCCCGCCCCGAAGCTTCGAGCAGAATATTTTCGGGTTTCACATCGCGATGAATGACTCCCTGCGCGTGCGCGTAGGCCAGGGCCCAAGCGACCTCTCGGAGCAGACGGGTGGCCTCCCCAGGAGGCAGGGGGCCTCGGGTCTCCACCCGATGCGCCAGCGTCTCCCCGTCCACAAACGCCATGGCGTAAAAGACGAACCGGTCGACTTCGTCGACCGCGAAGATCGGCACGATGTTGGGGTGGGAGAGGCGCGCCGCCATGCGCGCCTCTCGGAGGAAGCGATCGCGCAGCCCGGGGACCGCGGCGAGCTCCGGGGGCAGGAGCTTGATGGCCACCAGGCGGTCCAGTCGCACCTCGCGCGCGAGGTACACGACACCCATGCCGCCCCGGCCGAGCTCCCGCTCCAGGGAGTACCGCCCTGCCAAGACTTCCTGGAAATCCAGAAACAGCCGATCCGGGGCGTCGGTCATGCGTCTTGCAGCGCCCTACGCTTTCGCGCGCTCCCTGCGGGTAGCGGTGCGATAGAGCCAGTAGACTACGGCGGCGAGCAGGATGACGCCGGGAAGCACCCCTTCGTGCTCACCCCAGTACGCGAGCACGTCGGCGTTGGACGCCACCACGATCGGAATCGCGAGGAGGATGCCGACCAGCGCTTCTCCCGTGATGAGGCCGGCGGCGAAGAGCAAGCCGTTCCGCTCTCCAGTTGCATGCTCCTCAGCAGACGCGCCCGCCCGCCTGAGGAAGCGGCTTCCCAGCCACGCGACGACGCCCCCCAGGAAGATCGCGACGGAAAGCTGCAGCGGCAGGTAGATCCCGATCGCGACGGCCAGCACCGGCGTGCGGAACTGGGCCTGTCTCGATTGGAGCCAGAGATCGAAGCTGATCACGATCACCGCGACCACCATACCGATGCTGATCATGGTCCAGGGAAGACCGCCGTGGAACACGCCTCCCGCCACCGCGGCCATCAACGTCGCTTGCGGCGCCGCGAGCGGGTGCGGGTGATCGGCCGTGGGCACGCCGATGCCGTACGCCTTCTGGATCAGGGTCAATACGGGAGACAGGACGAACGCGGCGGACACGGCACCGATGATCTGCATGACCTGCTGTTTGTACGGCGTCGCCCCGACGATGCGGCCGGCTTTCAGATCCTGAAGGTTCTCGCCTCCGATCGCGGCCGCGCACGCGACCACCGCACCGATGAAAACGGCGGCCGCGGGACCCTTCGCGTTCCCGGCCCCCAGGAAGGCGAGGAGCAATAGCGCGGACGTGAGAATAGTCGCGATCGTGACGCCGGAGATGGGATTGTTCGAGGACCCGACGAGTCCCGCCATGTAGGCCGCGACCGTGGAGAAGAGGAATCCGGCGACCAGCATGATGACCGCCATGGCTGCCGCCACCCACCAGATACCGGTGAACGCATTGAAGATGAAGAAGAGCGGGACGGCGAGCACGATCAGCGCAATCCCCACCCAATGCATCGGCGTGTCACGGTCGGTCCGGAGAATCGCCGTGCCCCCCGCCTGCGTGTGCCGGTACGCCGCCATGCCCGATCGAATGCCCTGGACCACGCTCTTCCGGACCTTGATCAGCGCCCAGATGCCGCCCACGATCATGGCGCCGACGCCGATGTAGCGGGTCTGGTTCTTCCAGATCCCGGCGGCGAAGTCGACCGCGGCCACTCCATCCGGGTGCGCGGTGTGCGACGCCACCCAGGGGATCGCGACGTACCAGTTCATCACCCCGCCGATGAAGATCAAGGCCGCGACGTTCAATCCGACGATGAACCCCACGCCGATCAGCGCGGGAGAGAGGTTCATGGCGAACGCCGCGACCGAACCGCCGAC
Organism: Gemmatimonadales bacterium; assembly: GCA_035763205.1. Taxonomy (GTDB): domain Bacteria; phylum Gemmatimonadota; class Gemmatimonadetes; order Gemmatimonadales; family GWC2-71-9; genus 40CM-2-70-7. The sequence continues at coordinate 8,904 of DASUBP010000257.1, read as the reverse complement.
GTATTTCGCGCTGGTGATGGCCTCACCCCAGAGCTTGAACCCGGTCGCGCCCAGCTTGTAGAGCGCCCCGGCGCCCGCCGCCGCGACGATGGTGCCTACGCCGGCCCCCCCTTTCTCGCCGACCTTGAGCACCTCGGCCGTCGCGACCCCCTCGGGGAACTTGAGCGGATCCTCGATGATCAGCGCCCGCCGGAGCGGGATGGTGAACAGCACACCCAGCGCTCCGCCGATGGCGGCGATGACGGTCGTGGTCCAGTAGTCGAAGGTGGTCCACGTGCCCAGGATGAGGAGGGCCGGAAGCGTGAAGATGGCGCCCGCAGCGAGCCCCTCACCGGATGCCGCGGCCGTCTGCACCACGTTGTTTTCCAGGATGTTGTGCTGGCGGAACATCCGCAGCACCGCCATCGAAATGACCGCCGCCGGAATGGAAGCGGATACCGTGATGCCGGCGAAGAGCCCGAGATACGCGTTCGCTCCGGCGAGCAGGAGCGAGAGCACCACGCCCAGGATCAAGGCCTTGACCGTGAGCTCGGGCAAGGTGACCGACGCCGGGATGTAAGGGGACGAATCTTGATCCGCCATCGGTGCCGTCAGGGTTGGGGGGTGCGCGAATGTCCCGCCCACGACGGAGACTGTCAAGCAAGGCCTCTATATTGCCGCCATGGCCGTCCCTCCCCGCGTCGTGTCGCTGCTTCCGGCTGCCACGGAGATCGTGGCCGCACTGGGTGCGGGATCCTGGCTCGTCGGCGTATCCCACGAGTGCGACTATCCAGCCGACGTGACCACCCTCCCCCGGGTCACCCGGAACACCCTCGACCCGTCGCTGCCGTCCGGTGCGATCGACGCCCAGGTCGCGGCATCGAAACACGGCGCGCCCCTCGTCACCCTCGACACCGACCTCCTCCGCCGCCTCGCGCCCGATGTCATTTTCGGTCAGTCGCTCTGCGACGTCTGCGCCGTGGGTGAGAACCTCGTGGCCCAGGCGCTGCCCCATCTTGCCCGCAAGCCTGAAGTCGTCACGCTTCACGCTCACACGTTGGCGGAGGTGTTCGACGACATGATGCGGGTGGCCGAGGCACTGGACCTGCGCGGCGAAGGAGAGGAATTGGTGGCGGGACTCCGCTATCGTCTGCGGAACATCCCACGCCCCCAGTCCCCCACGCCCCCACGTCTCTTGGTAGTCGAGTGGACCGATCCCCCCTACGTCGCTGGGCACTGGGTGCCGGAGCTCGTCGCTGCTGCGGGTGGAGCCGACGTCGGCTCCGCTCCCGGGGACCATTCGCGCGCCCGTCCCTGGAAGGATTTGCGGGCCCTTGCGCCCGACGTGATAGTCGTCAGTTTGTGCGGCTTCGACGTGCCGCGCGCGAAGCGCGAAGCGGCGCAGGTGCACGACTCCGATGGTCGCGCGCTGCTCGACGGACGGACGTTCTACCTCGACGGCAACGCATACACGTCGCGACCGGGTCCGCGGCTGGTCGACGCCGCGGAGCTGATCGCGAAACAGATTGGCGGCTAGGAATGCTCGTTCTGGTTGGCCTCATCGCCGGCCTGCTGGCGCAAACCCCACCCCCCCACCCTCCCCCGCGCGACACGCTGCACATCCTCGCGGTGGGAGACATCAACCTTGGCCGCAAACTCGCGAAGGACTATCTCGAGAAGGGAGACACGCTCTACCCCTTCCGCGAAGTCCTCGACACCTTCGCCACCGCCGATCTGCTGTTCGGAAATCTCGAGAGCCCCATCGCCCCCGACGCTCACGCGGTGGAATCGCAAGGCATCAAGTTCACGGCACCCCCCCTCGCGGCCACCGCACTCGCGCGGGCCGGCTTCACCATCGTCTCGACCGCGAACAACCACGCGTGGGACGGCGGTGAGAGCGGCGTGGCGCAGACCATGAACCGGCTTTCGGAGCGGGGCGTGCGGTTCGTGGGCTCGGGATACGGACGAGAGATGGCCGAGCAGCCGGTGATCGTGGAGCGACGCGGATGGCGGGTCGCGTTCTTCGCGGTGACCCGCGCCTGGAACCCGGCACCCGACGACTTCTACGGACACCCGGGATCCCGGTACGTCGCCTGGGGAGACCCCAACTGGCTCTATCCCGCGATCAAGGCCCTCAAGGCCAGCGGGCTGGTCGACCTGGTGATCGTGAGCGTCCATGGGGGGACCGAGTACCAGCCGGAACCGAAGCCTTCCTACCGGCATTTTCTCGAGGGCCTGGCCGACGCGGGGGCCGATCTGGTGCTGGCCCACCACCCCCATGTGCTTCAACCAGTGGTGTTTAGGCACGGCACGCCAATCGTCCAATCTCTCGGTAACTTCGTGTTCTCTCAGGACCAGCCATGGACCAGGCTGGGAGCCATTCTGAGGATCACGGTGGCACCGGACCATCGGATTGCGGTCCGCGCCATACCGGTGCGCGCCGGATACCAGGTCACCTTTGTGGATGGTGCGGCCGCGGACAGCGTGCGAGCGCGGCTCCGAGTTTCACTCTCGAACAGGACTACGCCCTAATGACGCAAGCTTCCGTCGCTTTCCTGAAGCGCCTCCTCGATACGCCGGGCCCCTCCGGATTCGAATCGGGACCAGCCCGGCTCTGGCGGGACGAGGTCAAGGCGTTCGCCGACCAGGTCGAGAGCGATGTGCGCGGCAACACCATCGCGGCAATCAACCCCAAAGGTCAACCGCGCCTCATGTTCGCGGGGCACATCGACGAAATCGGCGTGCAAATCACGCATATCGACGATGACGGCTACTGCTATTTCGCCGGGATCGGCGGCTGGGACCCGCAGGTGCTCGTGGGCCAGCGGATCACGCTCCTGGGCAGGAATGGTCCCGTGCTCGGCGTCGTCGGCAAGAAGGCCATTCATCTGATGAAGCCGGATGAGCGGGACAAGGTCTCGAAGATCACGGACCTGTGGATCGATATCGGGGCAGCCGGCCGGGAAGAGGCGCAGGCACGCGTCCGCGTCGGCGATCCGGGCGTCCTTGCCACCGACGTGAAGGAGTTCCCGAACGGTCGCATCGTCTCGCGGAGCATCGACAACCGCATCGGCGCCTACGTAGTGGCCGAGGCGCTGCGGCTCCTCGCGGAGGACCGGCCGAAGCACGCGGCGGTCTTCGCGGTCGCGACCACGCAGGAGGAGATCGCCTGGACCGGCGGGGGCGCGCGCACCAGTGCGGTCGCGCTCGACCCGCAGGTGGCGCTGGTGGTGGATGTGACGCACGCGACGGACTATCCCGGGGCTGAAAAGAAAACCGCCGGCGACCACAAGCTCGGCGGCGGCGTGGTCCTCTCGCGCGGATCCGCGACCAACCCGAAGGTGTTCGATCTGCTGGTCGAATGCGCGGAGGCGAACAAGATCCCGTTCACGCTGCAGGCGGCGCCGCACGACACGGGAACCGACGCCGATGCCATCTACAACGCCCATCGCGGCGTGGCCACCGGACTGGTCTCGGTGCCGAACCGCTACATGCACAGTCCCAATGAAATGGTGGCGATGACGGATCTGGAGCGGGCCGCACAGCTGCTGGCGCTCTTCGCGCGGAAGCTGACGAAGGAGACCAGCTTTATCCTTTAGGGTCGTCCTTTGATTTCCTGAGCGGCCGCCTGCGCGGCCGCTTTGACCTGCCTGTCCGAGTCGTTCAGCAGGTTCTGGAGAGTCCCGAGCGCCGCCGGCGTGGCCGCAAGGCGCAGGGCCTCGATGGCGGCGAGCCGGAGCCCCACCGGCTTCTTGCTGAAGAAGCCGCCCGCGGACTGCGCCAGCTTGATCAGCGCCTGCACCGCGTCCGGACTCCCGATCCGTCCCAACGCCAGAATCAACTCGCGCGAGACTTCGAGATCCTTCTCCTCATCCAGGGCCACGACGAGCGGCATCGCGAGCGCGTTCGCTCTCCGGCCCCCGACGCCCAGCGCCGCCTGCGTGCGGACCTCCGGTGACGGATCGCGCAGGGCGCGACGCAACGGCTCCACCACTGAGCGCGTCCCGATCTTCGCGAGCGACAGGGCGACCGCCTTCCGGACTCGCACGTCCTCGTGGTCGATCTTCTTGGCCAGCGCCGGGACCGCGTCCTCGAGCCCCATCTCCCCGATCAGCTCGGCGACGTTGCGCACCACGAACCATTGCGGGTGGCCCATCATGTTGATGAGCTGGCTGCCCGCCTCCTTCATCCTGGCCAGGACGTCGAAGGCGCGCCGGCGCTCGGCGACCGTCGGGGATTCCGCCAGCCGCTCCAGGAGGATCTCGACGGCGTCTCCGCCGCCCCGCTGCAACGCGAGCTCGGAGTCAGCCGCGTACCGCGGCGCATCGAGCAGCTCCACCAGAATGGCGAAGAGCGGCTTCGTGTACATGCGCTTCAGCGCGATGCCGTACTGACGCCGCGGTCCCGCGTCCGTCACCAGGCGCTCCACACGCACGACACCCGCGACGATGCGGAGGGCCTCCTCCTGGCGCTTCGCCTTGAGGGCCCCCTCGAGCTTTTCGCCCAGCAAGACGAGCGTGTCGCCCGCGGAAGGCAGATTCGCGCCCTGCTCGAGCCGCGCCAGGAGCTCGTCCACACCGGACGGCACCCCGCGCCGCGGACCAGACGGCGGTCCCGCCTGCGCTGGCGCGTGCTGCGGATCAGGCGTCGCGCGGGGCGGCATGCGCGGATCGAGGGCCCCGGGGGGCGCTTCGACCGCGCGCGACAACGACTCCGACTGCCGCCGCGCGGTTTCCGGCATTTCCTCGAGACTCCCCTGCAGAATCCCCTCGACCCCGAGGTCGTGCTTGACCGGCGGAGGAGATGGCGGCGGGGGTGGGGGGGGCGGCGGAGGTGGCGGCAGCTCCTCTTCCTTCTCTTCAAAGAGCCGCGCGATTTCCACCGTCACACGTTTGGTCCCCGTCGACTCCAGCTTCTTCGGTACGTCATCCCCGGTGGGCTCGTCGGCCAAGGTCTTGAGGAGATTGAAGACTTCGGCGGGGGGCGCATCCGACGGCAGGGCAATCTCCTTCACCTGGTGCTTCGCCAACCGGTCCAGCAGGCTCTGGTACATCACCCCTTCGAGCACCATGCCGTTGATGGAGAGCTTCCCGTCCTCGGCGCGGAGCACCACCGGAGACAGACGCAGCAGGCCCATGAGGGCCCGCAATTCCATCTTCTGGGAATCCTTCGCGCCTGGATCTCGAAAGAGCTCCACGGCGCGAGCGAGGTGGGTGGCGAAAGTCTGAGGTGACAGCATCAGGGCTCGCCCAATCTAGACGGGCGCCCAAACAGCGGCAACGCGCCGCTCCCCAAAGTGCCCAGGTCTCGCGAGATTACGGGGATGAGCACCACCCTCGATGCCCGCGGCGTCGTCCGCGCGCTGCGCGCGGCCCACCTGCACGACCGCCCGCGCGCCGAACTGCTGCGTGAGGCCTGCGAGCGCATCCGCGCGTGGGGTCCCCCATTTACGTCGGTGTATGCGTACATGCTGCACGGGGAGTCTCTCGTGCTCGAAGCGTTCGCGGGGCGAGACACCGAGCACACGAAGATCGCGGTGGGAGTCGGAGTCTGCGGGACGGCCGTCGCCGAGGGCGAGGACCAGAACGTCCAGGACGTGTCGGCGGTGGGGAACTATCTCGCCTGCAACCTCTACACGAAGTCCGAGCTCGTGGTGCTGATCCGGCGCGGAGCGGCCATCCTGGGTCAGATCGACATCGACTCGGATGTCCCCGCCGGATTCGGTGACGCGGAGCACGCCGCCGTCCGCGAAGTCGCGGACGCGCTCGCGGTTCTGCTCTAGTTCTCTCCGGCCGGACTCTCGGTCTCGGCCCCTTCGCCTTCAGGCTGTACGAGCTCCAGGCGCTTGTCTCGCGCGTTGTGGTCGAGAATTCCGGCGTATCGTCCCCACTCAATCACCGTCCGGAGCACCATCGAGGCCTTGCTGAACGGCAGCATGATGGTGAGGTCCGCGAGCACCTCGTCGTCGTCCAGAACCCTGCCCTCCGCCTCCTGCAGCATCATCACGATCCGCGCGAAGAGCGGATGCTCCTCGACCCGTGCCCGGACGATCGGCGTGCGGTCCGCGGTATCCGCGGCCACCAGGTTCCGGCCTGCCGGCGTCAGTTTGACCAGCTCTCCGGGCGTCTCCACCCAGCCCAGCTGCTCAGCCGCGCGCACCACCGACGTCATGCGGTCGTAGTCCACCGCGAGCTGTTCCGCGATGTCGAACACCGATCCGCTCTCCTGATTGCGTGTCGCGAGGTGGTCGAGGAGACCCAGGACCTCCGGTACGTGCACCCGCGGGAAGCCCACGAGCCGCGACGCCACCCCCGGTGCCGCCGGCCGCTCGCCTTCCGGCAGCAGCGTCGCCGTCAGAATGGCGTGGAGCCGGTCTACCATCGCCTGGAACGCCGTCGATCGCGGGTCCCGGGGATAGGGGAGCGCGTTGTCGAGAATCTCGCGGATGTGGCCGGGGTTCGAGCCGAACACCACGATCCGTCCCGCGAGGAACACCGCCTCGTCCACGCTGTGCGTCACGACGATGATGGTGGAGACACCCGTCTGCGGATCCTGCCAGAGCTCCGTCACCTGCGAGCGGAGGTTCTCCGCGGTGAGGGCGTCGAGGGCGCCGAACGGCTCGTCCATGAACAGAATCTCGGGCTCGACGGCGAGCGCGCGCGCGAACCCCACGCGCTGCTTCATTCCGCCGGACAACTCGCGCGGATAGGCCTGCTCGAACCCGGAGAGACCCACGAGCTCCACGGCATGCACCACTGCGGAACGGTCCGAAGGCTTCAGGTCCCCCCGGCCGATGGACAGACCCATGGCGACGTTCTGCTCCACCGTCAGCCACGGCAGGAGGGCGAACGACTGAAACACCATCGCCGCCGAGGACAGTACCCCGTCGACCGGCTGGCCACGGTAGGTAACGGAACCGGACGTGGGGCGGGACAATCCGGCCAGGATGCGCATCAGGGTGCTCTTGCCGCATCCCGAGGGGCCTACGAGCGCGACAACCTCCCGCTCCTTTACCGTGAGAGACACATCGCGGAGGGCCTCGAAGTCACCGGCACTGGGCAGGTGGAACTTCTGCGAAACGTGCTGCGCGTCGAGCAGAATCTGTGGCGGGGAGGCCGTCGGAGCGGCGGTGGTCGCGCTCATTGCGTCACTCCGAATCGCGTCTGGGCGTGGGAGGCGATGGGGCGCCATATCAGGCGATTCCACCCCACCACGATGATGCTCATCAGGGTAATGCCGCCTGCGAGCAGCGGGAAGTCCGCACGCGCCGTCGCGTCGGAGATCAAGCTCCCGAGACCCAGGGTGCTCCGGAGACTGCCCCCGGCGGTGATGTACTCGGACACGATCGACGCGTTCCAGGCACCGCCCGCCGCCGTGATCCATCCGGTGACGAGCGCCGGAAACGCCGCCGGGAGATAGAGGGCCCGCCACCGGCGCCACCCCGACACCTTGAACACCTGCGCGGCTTCGCTGAGCTGGGGCGGCAGTGCCGCGACGGCCGAGATCACGTTGAACAGGATGTACCACTGGGACGAGAGGATCATGAGCACGATCGATCCCAGATTCAGCTGCACCCCGAGGAGCGCGAGCCCCACGACCACGAGCGGAAAGATCATCGGCGCGGGAAACGAGGCGACGATCTGGATGACCGGCTGGAGTACCTCGGCGATCCTGATACTGCGTCCGATGAGGATGCCCGCGGGCAGGGCCCAGGCGGTGCCCAGCGCCACCGCAACCAGCACTCGCACAAAGGTGAGACCGGCAGCCTCCGCGAGGTTCACCCAGGCGGGACCCGATAGCTGGAGGAGGAGCCCGGCCAGGCGCCAGACACCCCACACCCCGCCGGCCAGGACCAGCGCCAAGAGGAGTGCACCGCTGACGCGGATGAGGAGGGCACGCCGGGGCTTGGGGCGCGGGACCCGGCGCAGTATCCGCTCCGCGGTGCGGAGAGACCGGCGCAGCGGCCGGGTCGCGCGCCGCGCCGTCCGTGCCGCCGACTTGCGGACGTTGTGCGCCTGCATCCTGAGACGCGAACGGCGCAGGAACTCCAGGAGCCACGACGTCTGCGTCGTTTCCCCGCTCGAGTCGTCGAGCCGGAACCGCTGGGCCCACACGACGACCGGGCGCCACAGCAGGCGGTCGACCGCGACAATCATGAGGATCATGGCGATCAAGGCCAGGATGATGGCCCGCCGGTCCCCCTGCTCCACCGCGACGCTCATGTACGAGCCGATGCCGGGCAGGCGGTAGTCGCGATTCCCGAGCTGGAAAGCCTCGTTCACCATCAGGAAGAACCAGCCGCCCGCCATGGAAAGCATGCCGTTCCACACGAGTCCCGGCGCCGCGGACGGGACCTCGAGCTTCCGGAAGATCTGCCAGGGGCTCCACCCTGCCATGCGCGACGCTTCCCGCAGGGGCTCGGGCACGCTCTTGAGCGAGTTATAGAAGGAAAGGGCGAGGTTCCACGCCTGCGCGGTGAAGATCATGAGAATCGCGGCCAGCTCGAGGCCCGCGTTCCGGCTGGGGAACAACGCGACCAATCCGAGCACCAACCCGGGCAGGAATCCGAGCACGGGGATGCTCTGCAGAATATCGAGGAGGGGGAGCAGAAACCGTTCGGCGGTCGGGGACGAGGCCGCCGCCCAACCGAATGCCAGGGCGAACCCGTATGAAATGATCAGCGCGAAGACGCCGCGCGACAGCGAGTAGAGCGTGTATTTCGGCAGCGCCGCGGGCGACAGATCGATGTGGATCGCCTGGACGTATGGAGCCCCGAATTCCCGCGCGAATGCGACCACCCCGCCGATCGCCGCCCCGATGAGGCACAGGACGACGAGGTCGGCGACCGTGACGGGACGACGCCGTCGGGCGTCGAGGACATCAGTGGCCTCCAACATGGTGATGAAGATTACTTGCGGCCCCCGC
>DASUBP010000256.1:0-4164 GCA_035763205.1 Gemmatimonadales bacterium | reverse complement strand
CGCCGTGAACGGCAACGACATCCCCGGCTTCCGGATTGACCGGTTGCCGTATGGTGGGGCGAAGGATTCAGGACTGGGTCGCGAGGGGGTTCACTGGGCCATTCAGGAGATGACCGAGCTCCGGATGCTCACGCTGAAGGTCGGCTGATCCGGTCGTGACGGTGGGGTGACGGGGGCCCGCTACCCTCACCCGATGTCACTATTCGCTCGACGAGCCTTCCCAATTGCGGCGCTCGTGCTGCTTACGGCGGCACCGGCACATTCTCAGACCCAGGGCACTGCCGGACTCCCTCGCGTCGTGTTCGACTCCCTCCCACCCGGATGGGTTGTCGACCAGCTGAACGAGATGGACCCCATCTGGCAACCGCTGGGTGCGCGCGGGATGAACTACTACTCGTTCGGTGCCCCGGTCCCACCTGACCCGTACGCCACGCGGTCCGATCCGCTCTCCCCGCTCTACCAGGCCTGGCTCGGCGCCTACGTCGTGGTGGGCGCTCTCGATTCGGCGTCCGCCGATAGCGCCGCGCTTCAGCAACACTGGGTGGTGGCACTCACGGAGCGGGATCAGCAGGCGTGGCTCGCCGGGATGGGAGATCCTTCACCGGTCGCGCAGGCTGTGCTTCCTCTGCGCCGCTCGGAAATCCGCATCGCCGGGGCCATGCGGCCGCTGTACGTGGGTGAGATGCGAACCCACAGCGACCTCAGCCAGGGTGGAACGCCCTTGTCCATGAGCCTGGGAATGCCACCGGCATTTCAGTGGCAGGGAAGCCTGGACGCCTTCCACGACGTGGTGCTCCACGTGCAGGGGGCGATCTGGTATGACCCGGCCCGGCGCGTAACGATCATCGTGTACGCGGCCTCGTCCTCCTATCACACGCGGGACGGGAAACTGCATGACAATGGACCCGCGCTCGACTCCCTCCTGCGGGCCGCAATGGGACGTGCGCGAATCGTGGCGGCGAGCGGGAACCAATAGCTCGGGGGAACCCGCGGCGACGCGGGCGAAGGAGTCTAGATGGCGTGAACGACGAGGTAGCAGACGAAAGCGATGAAGAACGCCGCCGGGATGGTGAGAATCCACGCCCACACGATCTGGCCCGCCACACCCCACCGCACCGCCGACAGCCGCTGAGCCGCCCCCACTCCCGAGATGGCGCCGGTAATGGTGTGCGTCGTGCTCACCGGAATCCCGAAGTGCGATGACATAAACAACGTGATGGCCCCCGCGGTCTCGGCGCAGAATCCGCCGAACGGCTTCAGCCGGGTCAGTCGCTGACCCATCGTCTTCACGATCCGCCAACCCCCTGACACCGTCCCCAGCCCCATCGCCGCCCCGCACGCCACCACCACCCAGAAGGGGATCACGTTCAAGTTGGTGAGGTGAAGGGCTTGCACCGGGAACGTCGTAAAGCGCGCCTGCTCGGCCACCAGCAGGCCGACGATGATGCCCATCGTTTTCTGGGCGTCGTTGGTGCCATGGCCCAGAGAGTAGGCCGCCGCCGAGAAGAATTGGAGGACGCGGAAGGTGCCGTCCACTTTGCGGGGGCGAGCCCGGCGGAGGACCCACGAGAGCGCGACGGTGAGCCCGAGGGCGAGAATGAGTCCCATCAGGGGCGCCACGACGATGAACAAAAGCGTCGAGAGCCACTTTCCGGGGAAGACGAGCGCCGTGAATCCCGCCTTGGCCACCGCGGCGCCGCCGTACCCGCCGATCAGGGCGTGGGAGGACGATGTGGGAAGTCCCAGCCACCAGGTGATGAGGTCCCACAGGATGGCGCCGATGAGCCCGGAGAGGATGACGTTGCCGTCGACGATGGCGATGTCGACCAAGCCCGTCCCCATGGTCTTCGCCACTGCGGTGCCGAACATGAACACGGCGATGAAGTTGAATGCGGCGGCCCAGACCACCGCGGCCGCGGGGGAAAGAACCCGCGTCGAAACCACCGTCGCGATGGAGTTCGCGGCGTCGTGAAAGCCGTTGAAGAAGTCGAAGACCAGGGCAACCACGATGATCGCGAGGACGAACGTGACGGTCATGGACATCCGATGCGTCAGCCGTGCTTCAGGGTGATGGACTCGAGGACATTGGCGACGTCCTCCGCCTCATCCAGGGTCCGCTCCAGATTGTCGTAGATCTCTTTCCACTTGATCAGCTCGATCGCGTTCTTCTCGGTTTCGAACATCTTGCCCAGCGATTGGTGGTAGATGGCGTCCCCTTCTTCCTCGAGCTTCTTGGCTTCGACGCAGTACTTCATCACGTCGTCACCTTTCTTGAGACACGCCACTCCTTCCGCCAGGACGCCCACCATGCGCTCGATGACTTCGGCGAGCTGTTTCACGCCGTCGGGTGTCGCTCCGACGCGGAAGATCTGGGAGCGGCGCGCGACTCCATCCATCACGTCCATCACGTCGTCCAGGTCGGAAGCCAGTTGATGGATGTCTTCGCGGTCCAGGGGCGTGATGAAGGTGCGGTCGAGGCGGTTCACCACTTCGTGGGTGATCTGGTCGGCCTCGTGCTCGAGTCTCTTGATGGCCTCGACCGATGCGGTCCGCCGGTCCGGGGCTGCGTCGAACAGCTGCCGGAGGAGGTGGGCCGCCTCCTTGTTGCGCTGGGCGACACCCGCGAATAGGTCGAAGAATTCCTCTTCCCGAGGGAGCAGGCGCACGACGACCTCATTGGCTGAAGGGGATGACCGACGGTGGAAAACATAGCGGCCCCCGGGAGGAGCCACTAGGTTAGGGCCCGACCGAAAGGGGAGACCCGATGGGTGTCAGTGTGAAGCAGGACACGGAGTTCCGCCGGGAGATCACCCGCCTCGACGCCACGGCGCTCGTCGTGGGCACCATGATCGGCTCGGGGATTTTCCTGGTTTCCGCGGACATCATGCGGCAGGTGTCCAGTCCGGGCGTCATGCTCCTGGTCTGGGCCCTGTCGGGCGTGATCACGCTGATGGGCGCGCTGTCGTACGGTGAGCTCGCCGCGATGTTCCCGAACGCGGGCGGCCAGTACGTCTACCTGCGTGAGGGCATCTCGCCCCTCTTCGGCTATCTGTATGGCTGGACCCTCTTCGCGGTGATCCAGACGGGCACCATCGCGGCGGTGGCCGTCGCCTTCGCGAAGTTCACGGCCATCTTCTGGCCCGGCCTTTCCCCCGACGTCTGGTTCGGCGCCGCAGTCAATCTGGGCTCGGGGCCGATTTCGATCGGGGTGTCCCCGCAGCGCCTGCTCGCCATCGCCTCGGTGATCGCGCTGACCTGGATCAACGCCCGCGGGGTTCGCTCCGGCGCGCGCATCCAGACGACGCTCACGATCGTCAAGACACTTTCGCTGGCGGCACTGGTGGTGCTGGGGCTGTTGATCGGCCGGAACGCCACGGCGATTGCGGCGAACTTCGGCGCCAATTTCTGGCCCGCGAAAGGCCTGACGCTCGCGCTGTTGCCGATCATCGGATCCGCGATGGTGGGATCGCTCTTTTCCATGGATTCGTGGAACAACGTGGGATTCGCGGGCTCGGAGCTGAAGAATCCGAAGAAGGACTTGCCCCTGTCCATGGCGATGGGGACGCTGACGGTCACGATTCTCTACCTGCTCGCGAACGTCGCCTATCTCGTCACGTTGCCCGGCGATTCGATCGCGCATGCGCCGCAGGATCGCGTCGGGACCGCGGCTTTGCAGGCCATGTTCGGAGACCCGGGACTCTACTTGATGGCGGGCGCCATCATGATCTCGACCTTCGGGTGCAACAACGGGCTGATTCTCTCGGGTGCCCGCGTGTTCTATGCGATGGCCAAGGACAGCCTGTTCTTCCAGAAGGCCGGCACGCTGGATCCTAAGTATCAGACGCCGAAGTTCGCCCTCTGGATCCAGGCGCTGTGGACCTCGGTGCTCTGTCTCTCGGGCACCTACAACGAGCTGTTGACCTACGTCATCGCCGCGCAGCTGCTCTTCTACGCCTGCACGGCGCTCGGCTTGTTCATGATGCGGAAGAGACGGCCTGACGCCGAGCGGCCGGTGCGCGCGCCGGGGTATCCGTGGATTCCGGGGTTGTATCTCGTCTCGACGCTCGTGCTTTGCATCGATCTGCTGTTCACGCAGACCAAGTACGCGGGGATCGGGCTGATCATCGTGGCGCTGGGAGTCCCGGTGTATTTCGTGACCAAGGG
>DASUBP010000255.1:0-9846 GCA_035763205.1 Gemmatimonadales bacterium | reverse complement strand
GACATCGAGAACCCCTCACCCTTCACGCGGGTCCACCCTTTGGCGCCGTCATCCTTGTTGAGGAGGATGTGCACGTCCCCCGCGCCGACCGCGTAACCACGCAGCTGGCCGTCGCGCTCGAGCTTCCGCTCCTCCTTGAACCCGAGACTCACGTACCACTGCAAGCTCTTCTCGATATCCTTGACGGTAAGGGAGATCCCGACCGACTGCCCATGCAGGCCTTCAACCGCTGAAGTCATAAAGCTCCTGAGAGTGGAATGATGTGGCGATGAGGTGAGTCGGGGCGGCGGGATTCGAACCCGCGGCCTCCTGGTCCCAAACCAGGCGCGCTACCGAACTGCGCCACGCCCCGAACTACTAGGCGCCAAGGCGCACAGGCGCCCAGTCGCTTAGGAACTGCACACTATAAAACTAAACACCTCGGCGAAGTAACATTTCCGCCAAGGCACGAAACGCCCGGCCGCGATGGGAAACCCGCTCCTTCGCCGGCAACGAAGCCTCTCCAAATGTCAGGCCCAGCTCGGGGCAGAAGAAGTACGGGTCGTACCCGAATCCCCCCGCCCCCCGGGGCTCCAGAATGATCCGGCCTTCACAGGTGGCCTCCACGAGCTCCGGGGTCCCGTTCAGTCGGTCGAGGAAGGCTACCACGCAGCGATATCGCGCCGTCCGGCGCTTTTCGGGCACCCCCTGGAGGGCCGCCACCAGCTTCGCATTGTTCCGGGCATCCTGGGCAGCATCGGTCGCGCCGGCACCGGCCCAGCGCGCCGAATGGACCCCGGGAGCCCCGTCCAGGGCATCGACCTCGAGCCCTGAATCGTCGGCCACGGTCGCGATCTGCCCACGCACCCGCTCCGCGAAGTACCGTGCCTTCAGCACGGCATTCTCGGCGTACGTCGTCCCGCTTTCCAGGTCCTCTTCCTCGGGCAGGCGGCCCAGAAACCAGTCGGCCGGGAATTGGACTTCGAAAGGCAATCCCGCGAGGAGGGAGCGGATCTCCCGTGCCTTCCCGGCACTTCGCGTCCCCACCAGGAACTTCAGGATCCGGCTCCGCGTCGCCGCGCCAGCTCGGTCGTGGAATGCCCGGGAACGAGGGGTACCCGCACCACCCTGCCGCCCCACCCCTCCACCTCGTCCGCCCCGACGATGGCGGCGCGCTCGTAGTCGGCGCCCTTCACCAGCACGTCGGGACGCAGGTGCTTGATCAGTTCGAGGGGGGTGTCCTGGTCGAAGATGACCACGCAGTCCACCGCCGCGAGCGCGGCGAGCACGCGCGCCCGCGCATCCTGCGGGACGAGCGGCCGGTCGGGGCCCTTGTTCAAACGCCGGACCGAGGCGTCGCTGTTCACGCCGACGATCAGCGACGCGCCTTCTCTCCGTGCCGCCTCCAGCAGCGCGACGTGCCCCACGTGCAGCAGATCGAACACGCCGTTCGTGAACACGACGCGCCCGCCTTCCCCCAGGCGCCAGCGCGCCGCGCCGTCCCAGGAACGGACCTTCCCTTCCGTATGCAATGGGGACCCGGGTCTAGAGGGACTCGTCAGCCGATGGATTGAGCGTGAACGTGTGATCGAAGAGCGGCAACTGTACCCGCTCGGTGTAGTGGGTCTCGATGTGGATCTTTCGAGGATCACCCGTGCGGGTAATCACCAGCCCGTCAGCCGCCGCGGAGGGAAGTCCGATGTCCTCGATGGCGGCTTCGAGTCTCCGCCGAATGGTGCCGTTGTCGATGGCCGATGCAAACCGGGCCTGGCTGTCCATCTCGTCGACCAGACGGTAATACCGGAAGTAGACCTCGCCGATGTGGACCCCATAGTAGAGGGCCGCGACGAAGATCAGGAGCGACACCAGGCAGCCGAGGGACGAAGCACCCCGCCGGGAGTGCGACCGTTGGGGCCGTCCGGTCACCATTGCGATTGGGCTCCCTCCACGATTTCCGTCACCAGCTTGTCGAGCGCCTGCTTCCGTCCGTCCGCTTCCGCGGGCGGCTGGTAGTCGCCCTGGACGGTCAACCCCTGCCGCTGCCAGATCGTCTTGCCCTCTTTCTGATCGAGGACCTCGACGTCCACCGTCACCTGTACCTGCCGCCGGGTGACCGGCGCCTGGCCTTGTCCCGCCACGAACGCCAGCGGCACATCCGCCTGATACGAGACGATCCGCCCGCGCACCAGCGCGTCCGCCGTCTGCTCACCCGCCTGACGCAATCCCAGCCGGCTCTCGAACGCCTGCCTGATCGCGTCATTGACCTCGGTCGTCAGCTGCGGGACCGGCGTCTGATTGTCGAAAGGCTGAATCGCGACGGTCTTGATGTTGGGGAGCCCACCACCGGCGAAGCCGTACAGGCACCCGGTCAGGCTCGCGAGCGTGACGCTACCGGCGACTGCGCCAGAGAGCCGGCGATACCACGACCGTCGTGTCGATCCCCACCACTGTGAGCTCAAACCGCGCTCCCGCCTCGGGAAACTCCACCTGCGCGCGGGCGGGCCAGCCGCGCCCATCAAGATCCGTGTGGCTCCGCGCCACCACGGTCGACCCGCTGCGCCATTCGACGTCGAGCGCCGCGTTCCCTGCCACGTACGTGAGAGTGTCCGCACCAGTCGCGTACCGCCACGCCCGCCGCGGCCGGTCGGTACCGCCGACGACGCCGGTACTTACCACCGCACCCGCCGGCGCCGGCCGCGCGACACCCATCGTCGCCCAAAACACCGGCACGCCCCGAATGAACGACCGGAAGTCCTGGTCCGGATCGGCCCAGATCACCGAATCCCCGATCACCACACCCGCGCCCGACGAAAGACCCAACGTCGCCGCGTAATCGAGGCGCGCCGAGTCTGGGGGGGCGAGACGCGCGGTCGCTCGTCCGGCCGCGTTCAGCTTCCGATCCTCGTACCGCCACTTGAACCGGATCCCGGCGGCGTGCTTCGGCGCGGTCCCCAGCGCCCACATGTTAGCTGAATCGGGAGAAGCGGGCGCGAGAGGCACCGGTACGAGCGACGACGTCCGGCATGCCGACATGGCACAGATGAGTGCCACCCAGCCGCCAATGTAGGAAGGCGCCCCGGCACGGTCAAGCAGAAATCGTTGCCCGCTCAGTAGTTATATCCGAAAAAGAAGTCGACGAAGTGTCGCCCCTGAAAGTTAAACGGCAGGGAGTATTCTGAAACGTCTCCATAGGAGAACCGGTACCCGACGTCCAGCCGGAGAACGAATCCGGGCCCTACCGGCATCCGGAAGCCCAAGCCGGACGACCCCAGGGTGCCTCGGTCCTGGGTCAACGGCGTCCAGGCCCGACCCAAGTCGCCAAAGAAGGCTCCCTGGACCCCTGGAAACCGAAGGGGCCCAAAGGGGAAGCCAAGATCCAGATAATCGGTGATCGGGAACCGCCACTCCAGATTCGCCATCCAGGCCCGGGTCCCCGCCACGTAGCCGTAATACGGGTACCCCCGGAGCCCCCACGAACCGCCGATGTTGGTGCGCCGGGGCCGCTCGCCGCCACCGTAGTAGGCCATGGCCCGGAACGCGAACCCGGAGCGCAGGGACGTCCTCACGTACCGGCGGTAATCGCCGAACGCCACCCACGAATCGAATCGGCCATGGCTGACGTCGTTGACCACGCCCCCCGTCACAGCATACCGCTCGCCGTCGATCGGCCCGGTGTCGAGCCAGAGCGTGTTGTCCTTCACGAAGCTCAGGTAGTTGGATGACAGCCACCCGATCCGGTGCAGCGTGGTCGGATCGCCCCCGTTGAGAACGTCGATCGATCCGAAATCGAAGCGGTCCGAATGCTCGAGCCGGTATTCCACCTCGAGGCGGCGGAAACGATCGAGGGGATACCGCAGCTGCCCCAGCACTCCGGTCGACGTCTCATCATAGACCGTCGACAGGTCGCCCTCGAAGAACTGCCCGCGCAGGCGGAACACACCGACGCCCCAGTTGATCCGGTGCGCCTGGTTCAGGTACATCAGCGTGCCATTGATGTTGCCGAAGAAATTGCCGAGCCCGTTGCCCTGGAAGGACGACAGCTCGAGCAACGCGAGATGGTCTTCGAGCAGATCCGAGAACAAGAAGTCGGCGCCTTGCGCGGCCCCCAACCCCGGTACGATGATCGCGTCCCCCGCGGCGAAATCCAGCGTGAAGCGCTGGCGGTACGGCTCCGGCCTCCCCGTCACCGACACGGCGGCGTTGAGCTCGGGCCACGCCCAGTCGGGCGGCTGCGGATTTGACGCCAGGCTCACGGCCGGGCCAGTGGTGTCGGCGGCCACGCGCGTCCGGTAGATCCCGAAGGACAGATCGGAGAATCCGCCGAAGACGACGGTCGATTCCGCCGGAACGTACTGCGGGTCGAAGGCACCCCCGAGGACTTCCGTCACCCGGCGTCCCGTGCCGGTCGAGTCGACGGCGTAGATCTGTGAGGACCCGTCGCGATCACTCGAGAACCAGATGCGTCCGGTCCCCCAATCCCACCGCGGGCCGGTGTCTTTCCAGTCCCCATAGGTGAGATACCGGATCGCCCCATTCGCCAAGTCGAGCGTGAAGAGATTCTTCGCGCCATCGATCCCGAACGAGGTGCGGTCCGACGCGAAGACTACCCGCTTCCCATCGGGGCTCACCGACGGGTCCACATCCTGATACCGATCGTTGGTCAGGCGCTCCAGCCGTCCGTCGGCGATCCAGAGGCGGTACAGGTCCGAGTACCCGTCGGTGGCCAGGCCCGAGAACACGACGCTCTGCCCGTCGGGGGTCCAGGACGGCGACAGAATCCCCACGAGCCCCGGGAATTGGAATCGCCCGACTTTCTTCTGCCGGAGCAGGTCCCAGATGAAGAGCGCGTCGCGGTCCAGATACTTGCTGGTGAAGGCGAGCAAGCGGTTCTGATAGACGTCGAGGCGGGAATCGAAGAAATGGAAGGACTCGAACTCGGGCGTGCGCTCGCCCTTCACCACCGCCCGCTTCCCTTCACCGTCGAGCCGCGCCGCGTAGATGTCCGTGTACCCGTCGGCCGGCGAGAAGTAGAGAACCCGGCTCTTCGCGGTGTCCGCGGAGTCCCAGACCACCGTGGGTTTGATGGCCAGCGTCCCGATCCTCCGGGCCTGCAGCGCCAGCGGCTGAGACGTACTCACCGCCGGGTAGTACTTCTGCCGCATCCAGTACCGGAACCCCTCGGAGATCTGGTCCAGGGACTGCCCGTAGACCGCCTCCATCAGCTTGTCGAAGGTCTCGTACTTCCACGTCTGGTCATACACCTCAAGAATCCGCCACTCGCCGTACTTCTCCGCGAGAAACTCGTGGATCTTGGCGCCGAGCGGATAAATCGCTCCCCCCTCGGCGTACGTCAGCTGATCCAGCGTCGGGAGCTGCCCGGTGACAGTGAGCTCGCGCAGGAGCATCTCCCCGGTGTTGTCGGTCCCGATCGAGAAGTATTCCGCCAGCCCCTCGGTCCACCACAACGGAAGCGCCGCATGGTGTTCCCGGGGATACCGGTGATAGGTCTGGGTTTCCACACTGATCTGAAAGACGTGCACCAGCTCGTGACGGATAGTGTGCTTGAAGTCGTAGTAGCTGCCGGTGAACGGGAGCGTCACGCGCTCCTTGGCGAAGTCGGTGACGCCGAGCAGGCCTTCGGGCGGCACGTACGGCAGAATGTTCGTCTGCTCGAAATCGGTGTGCGACGCGTAGACGATGAGCGGCACCCGGTGCGGGACCTCGTGATTGAAGCGCCGCGACAGGGCCGAGTAGCTCTCTTCGGCGTACGCCAGGGCGACCTTTGCCAGCTCTTCTTCGCCCGAGTAGTAGTGCAGGTCCACGTGCGGGCCCTGCATCAACCGCCAGTCGAACTCCTTGAACTGGACCTTGTTCTCACCGAAGTACCCGTACTGGGCGTGCAACCCGCACGGCATCAGCAGTACGGCGAGCGCCGCGAGCCACCGGCGTCTCACCGGTGCACGCTGCGAATGCGGTCGCCCTGCGTCACGTTGTCGAGCACCGAGAGGTCCGAGGTCACCCGCCCGAAGATCGGATACACTCCGTCCAACCGCGGCTCCTGCCCCAGCGTGATGAAGTACTGGCTGCCGCCGGTGTCAGGACCGGACAGGGCCAGTCCCACCGAACCCTTCTGAAAGCGCTGGGGCGAGATCTCATCTCGAAGTGCGAACCCCGGTCCACCCCACCCGTCATCGCGCGGATCCCCGTCCTGAATCACGAAGTTCGGCACCACCCGGTGCCAATGATCGCCGTCGAAGTACCGGCGGTCGACCAGGGCGAGGAATGCCGCGACCGTCAACGGGGCCTCGGCCGGCAGCAATTCGATGGTGATGGACCCGCGGTCGGTCTCGATGGTGACGGTCGGGTTCGCGGTGCCGTGCAGTGCGGGATACAGGTAGCGCCGGGCGGCATCGCGGTAATCCGCGTCCGTCTTCCCGGTGGCGATCGGGGGTGCCGTCTGCCAGGCGGGCATCGCCCCCGGGAAGCTGACCACCGCCATCCGCCACGCGAGGTAGTCCGTGGGACGGGACACCGACTGGAAGAAACGCTGGGTCACGGCGATGAGGCCGGGCGGACTGGCGGACGCAATGGCACAGAGCGCCCGGACCGCAGACAGGCGGGCATCGTCGAACGGATCACCCGACGCCCGCTGGTACGCCGCGACGAGTGCGTCCACGTCACCCGTCGAAGGATGCCGCCCGAGCTCATCGGCGGCGAGACTCCGCACGGCGGGATCGGCGTTCGCCAGGAGTCCGCGCGCCCGCGCCGCGAAGGCAGGATCGGCATCGACGATGAATCGCATCATCGCGTTGAGCGCGGCGGCGACGACGCGACCGTCGGCGTCGGACAAGAGCCGCTCGAGACGGGCGCGGTCGCGCGCCGCCCCATCGGCCTCGGCGGCGACGCTCCTCCAATGCCAATCGGTATTGGTCGACAGCGTGTCGGCGAACGCCACCCCCTGCGCCGAGTCGGCTTCGGCCAGTCCGATGGCCGCCTGGCGGCGAACGGCGAAATTCGCGGAGGCGAGATGGGCCTTCAGGGCCACCACCGCCGCCGCTCCCCCGATCACACCGAGCGTCGTATCGGCGACCACCGCCACGCCCAGCGTGCCGTCGGACGCGAGGGGCGCGATCGCGCCGGCCAGGGTCGAATCGTGGAAGGTCCCGAGTGCGCGCAGCGCGTTGATCCGGACGCCGGCGTCGCGGTCGGTCAGGAGCGAACGCACCCGCGCGATCACCGGCGCGTGCGGTTGGCGCGCGACGTCCAGCGCGTGCGCCGTGATGCCGCGCAGAGCGACGGCGCGCACCGTCGCATCCTGATCGTTCAGAGCCGTCAGCAGACTGGGCAAGGCCCGCGGGTCACCGCTGCGCGACAGGGAGAACATCGCGTTCCAGCGCACCAGATTGTCGGGGTCCTGCGCATACCGGATGAGCGAGACCACCGGTCCCTCGGCTCCGAGGCGCCAGGCCTCGAGCAACGCGCGAGATACAGCCTGGTTCGGCTGCCCCGGGCGTCCCGCGTCGATGATCAGCTGCAGGGCCCGCGCGCCCTCGGTGCCGCCGATTTTCGCGATCGCCGTGACGGCCTCGAAGGTGCCGAAATCCTGCTGCTCGGGTGAAGCGCGCTGCACCATGTCGAGCAACGGCTGAATGGCCCGCGGGTCCTTGAGGAGTCCGAGCGCGAAGGCAGCCGCCGAACGGACACCCTGAGCGGAGTCCGCGAGGGCCTGCACCAGGATGGGCACCGCCGCCGTATCCCCGATGCGGCCCGCCGCGAGCGCGGCCTGGCGGCGAATCGACGGGTCGGCCTGCTGGAGGCCGTCGCGGAAGATCGCATCATCGTACGTCCGGCTGTCGGCTGCCGCGAGGATCCGGGCGAGCTCGCCCACAGCCGCCTCGTCGACGGGGGCGCTTTGCTGGGCGTTGAGCGGGAGCGCGAGGACGAGGGCCGCCGCCAACAGCCACGGCGCACGCCGGCTACAGGCGAACGGGGTCCGACGACGGCGCCAGCAACTCACGCACGTGCTCCGGAATGCGGGTGGGCGAGTGCCCTCGATCGAGGGCCATGAGCGACGTTTGCGCGGTGGCGAGGAGCTCGGGAATCCCGGCGGAGTCCCCGCCGGCCCGCTCGACCGCATATCCGAAGGTGACCCGACGTGACGCCACCTCCCGGACCCAACAGCGGACGCGCACCAGGTCGTCGTATCGCGCCGCGCGCCGGTAGCGCACCTGGAGGTCCGTCACCGCCAGGTACACCCCCTGCTCTTCCATCTCCTTGTACGTCACCCCAGTCCCGCGCAGGTGTTCCGTCCGCGCCATATCCAGCCAGATGACGTAATTGGCATGATAGACCAACCCCATCTGGTCCGTTTCCGAGTAGTTCACCCGGTGCTCGATGGCGGTGATCACGGGGTGACCGCCCCCCCTGCAGGCCGCCATCCCACGATCCGGGCTTCGGCGCCCGTGGCGATGCCGGCGGCAGCCGCTTCATCCGAGTCGAGATGGACCTCGGTGGCGTGCGTCGGGCCGGCGCGCACGAGGAGGCCCTCGAATACCACCCGCCGGCTGCCCGTACCGCACACAACGTCGATCCAGTCCCCATCCGACACCCCCAGACGTGCGGCGTCTTGAGGACCGCAATGGAGGTGGCGGGCGGCGACGATGACTCCACTCGAGAGGGTGACGGAGCCCGCGGGGCCGACCAGAGTCACGCCCCCCGCCGAGCCGGTGAGCTTCCCCGAGTTGGCGAGGTGCGCGGCGACGCCGAGCGTGCGGGCGTCGGTGAGGGCGAGCTCCACCTGGGTGGCGCTCCGCGCCGGCCCGACCACACGCATGCCGGTGAGCTTCCCTTTGGGGCCCACGACGTCGATTCGTTCCTTGGCGGCATACTGTCCCGGCTGCGTGATCATCCGATCGACGGTGAGCGACTTCCCGTCACCGAGAAGCCTGGTGACGTCGGCGGGAGAGAGGTGCAGATGGCGGTTCGAGACCCCGATGGGGACGGTGGAGCCGACGGGAGACGTCATTCCCCGTAGGGGATCCAGATGTTCTTCACCTGGGTGGCATGCCGCAGGAACTCCTGCCCCTCACCCCAGGCGGGATCGAGCCAGTCCAGCGCGTGGGCCGTCTGGTCGGAGGCCCAGGTCCGTTTCATGTTGCCGGCTGACGCCTCTTCGACGGCCTTCACACCCGCCGCCGTTCCCCAATACCACACGGCGTCGACGTCCAGATGCTCCGCGAGCACCTTGATGAGCGGGTCGCGGTCTCCCGTCACGATGTTGATCACGCCATCCGGCACGTCGGACGTCTCGAGCACGCCATAGAAGTCGGTGGCGGACAGGGGATGTGTCGGCGACGGAATGGCGACCACGGTGTTGCCGGTGGCGACCGCGGGTGCCACGAGAGAGACGAACCCGAGCAGCGGGTTGGCCGCCGGCGCCGCGATGCCGATCACCCCGATCGGCTCCGGCATCGCGAGCGTGACGCCCCGAATCGGGACGTGATGAATCGCGCCGTCGTATTTGTCGGCCCAGGCCGCGTAGGTGAAGAGCCGGGAGATGGAGGCGGTGACTTCTCCCGCCGCGGCATCGGACGATACGCCGGTTTGGGCCGCAATCCGGCGGGCGAACTCCTCCGCCCGGGCGGAGAGATTCTCGGCGACGTAGTAAAGGACTTGCGCCCGTGCGTGCCCGGAGCCCCTTCCCCACCCCGATGCCTTGTGCGCCGCTTCCACGGCGTCGCGGATGTCCTTGCGGTTGCCGTCGCCGACTTCGCCCACCACCTCACCTGACGGGCCGGCCACCTTGCGGCTGTAGCCCTGGTCGGGGCGGACCTGCTTGCCGCCGATGAAGAGCTTGGGAGTCCGGTC
>DASUBP010000254.1:0-5146 GCA_035763205.1 Gemmatimonadales bacterium | reverse complement strand
GCATCATGTACCCGGCCATCGGGTTCGAGAGCGGCGATCGGGTCGCCGGCGCCCTCGAACAGCGCTCGAAACCGGGCCTCGGACTCCGCGACACGCCTCCGCTCGTTGTCCGCGATGCGAGACCCGATGGTGCTGGCGATGCCCGCGCTGAACAGCAGCACCAAGGCGCCCTCGTCCGCGAGCGGGGTGGGCAGGGCGGCGTCGGGAATCCACCGGAGCGTGAGGCATTCGATGAGAAACGCGGACGTGGCGAAGGTGGCTTGCCAGGGCCAGGGCCACGGGATGAAGAGCGAGACTCCCAGCACGACGGCGGGTAACAAGCCGGCGACCTCCCAAAACCGTGTGGGGAGGATCAATCCGCTCAAGCATCCGGCGAGGGCCAGGGAAAGTCCCAGCACCATGGCGTAGACTCTGAGGGTGCGGACGGAGCGGCCGGGCGTGGCCAGCCAGGCGATCCCGATGGCCAAAACCAGCGTGCCGATCCGCACCGCGAGGAGCCGGCCGTATGCGGGGGGAGAGACGGACAGGGACAGGTATTGCCTGAGCGCCAGGGCGATCGCCACCACCACCGCGATGGCCCTGATGGGGCGGGAATAGGCCTGCGCAGGGCTGGTCACCGGGGCCATTCTAGGGCGGTTTGTGAGGAAGTGCCAGACGCCCTTGCTGAGGTCCGGGGCCGGTATTAATTACTCACCGTTCAGTTATTAATGATTCCTCCAAAGAAGAGCCCCATGAAGCCCCGTTGGCAGCGCCGCAAGGAAGCCCGCCCCGAAGAGATCGTGAGCGCCGCGTTGCAAGTGTTCGCGCAACATGGGTTCGCGGCCGCCCGTCTCGATGACGTCGCCAAGGAGGCGGGCGTCACCAAGGGCACCATCTACCTCTACTTCGAGAACAAGGAAGCGCTCTTCCAGGAAGTCATCCGCCAAACCGTGGTGCCCATCCTGGCGGCCGCCGAGCAAGAAGTGCGTGACTGGAAGGGGAGCTCCGCGGAGCTTCTGCGCCACATGGTGCGGGGCTGGTGGGCCACCGTCGGGAAAGGGTCGCTGGCCGGCGTCGTGAAATTGATCGTCGCGGAGGCGACGAACTTTCCGGAGCTGACGCGGTTCTACTACAAAGAAGTGATTCGCCGCGGGCATCTGCTCTTCGCTCAGGTCCTCCAGCGCGGGGTCGACTCCGGGGAATTCCGTCAGGTCGACGTCATGGTCACGGTCCGGTTGGTCATCGCCCCGATGCTCATGGCCGTGGTCCACAGTCAATCACTCTACCGGTGCATCCGGGAGCCCTTCGACGGCGACCGGTACGTGGAAGCGCACCTCGACATGCTGCTGCGGGGGCTCGCCCCCGCGCCTATTGGGGAATGGAATCATGCGTAATCGCTGGATGCTGGTTCTCGGTGTTCTCTTCGCTCCCCGGGCCGTGGCGGCCCAGACCCAGCTCAAGCTGAGCTTCGGCGACGCCGTGAGAATGGCGACCGGACAGGCCGCTCCCGTGCAACTCTCCGGGCTCGAAACCGACGCGGCGCGGGCGCGCGTGCGCCAAACGCGTTCCGCACTCCTTCCCGGTCTGACCGCCGGGGGCTCCTGGGTGAATCGAGACTACGATCTCGATGCGCTGGGTCTCCCGTTTCCGAAGGGCGGGCCGATCCAGCTGCCCACCGTCGTGCCCCCGTTCAGCACCTACGACGCGCGGCTGACGTTCAACCAGACCCTGCTCGATTTCTCGAGCATCAAACGCGTACGCGCGAGTGAGGCTCAGGTCCAGAGCACGGTGGCGGCTGGAGACGCAGCGACCGAAAGCGCGGCGCAGGTGGCCGCCCTCGCGTACCTGCGGGCAGTCCGGGCCCAGGCTTCGGTGGCGGCGCGCCAGGCGGATTCGGCCATCGCGGCGGAAGTCCTGTCGCTGGCTCAGGCCCAGTTGCAGGCCGGTGTGTCCGGGACGATCGACGTGACGCGGGCGGAGACCCAGGTCGCCGTGGCGGCGGGGGCGCTCATCGTGGCCCGCAACCAATTCGACCAGGCCCGGATCGCGCTGGCGCGAGCCCTTGGGGTCGATCCGGTAAAGACCGTCCTCACGCTAGACGACACCCTGAGTTCCGCCCTGGGGGCGGCGAGTGTGCCGGTCACGCAGGAGGACGCCGTCAATCAGGCGCTGAACGCCCGGCCTGAACTGAAGGTGGAAGAGGCCCGTGGAACGGTCGCGCAGGTCTCGAAATCCGCGATCCAGAGCGAGGTGTTGCCGCGGATCGGGTTCGAGGCCGACTACGGACAGAGCGGCCTCACGCTGGGGTCCTCCCGGAGCACCCGACAGTTCGCGGTGGCCGTGAGTATCCCCCTGCTGGACGGCTTCCGTCGTGAGGGCCGGGCCGCGGAGCAGGACGCGGTGATTCAGGAGTCGCAGGTGCGCCAGCACGATCTCCGGCAGCAGATCGCCGCCGACGTGGCGGGCGCGCTCCTCGACCTCCATTCGGCCGAGGCGCAGGAAGGGATCGCCTCGCAGCAGCTGTCGCTGGCGGCCGATGTGTTGTCGCAGGCGGAAAAGCGGTTCAAGGCCGGCGTGGCGGGGAACATCGAAGTGATCGACGCGCAGGCAACGATGGTGAAGGCGCGGGACGCCGTGATCGACGCGCGGTATGGCGCGGCGGCGGCGCGGGTGGCACTCGCCCGGGCGGCGGGCGCGGCACGGACGCTTCATTAAAAGGGACAGACGATGGCAACGACTGTAGAACGAAACTCGACGTCCACGAACGACAGCGAAGCCCCCCAAGTGAGGGAGGGCGCGTCCATCACCCAGGCGCCGGAAAAGCCCGCCGGGGGCCGGAAGCGCATCATCCTGATCGTCGTGGGACTGGGCCTCGCCTTCATGCTCTTCACGGGCGCGCGGCGCTTCATCTTCAACCTCAGCCACGTGACGAGCGACAACGCCCAGGTGGACGGCCACGTCGTGCCGATCCTGCCCAAGGTCGGCGGCTTCGTGGCCTCCGTGCGGGTCCAGGAGAACACCCAGGTGAAGGCCGGCGATGTCCTGGTCTCGCTGGACGACAAGGACTACCGGGCCCGGCTGCAGCAGACGGATGCCGACCTGGCGGTCGCGCTCGCCAGCGTCTCGTCGCCGGCCCGGGTCGGACAGGCCGAGGCGCAGGTGAACCAGGCGCAGGCCAACGCGGAAAAGGCTCATCAGGACCTGGACCGGATCAGGCCCCTCGCGGCGCAGGGCATCGTCTCCTCGCAGCAGCTCGACGCCGCTGAGGCGGCGGCCCGCTCGGCGGACGCCGGCCTCGCCGCGGCGCAGGCGGCCTTGGCGGGCGCCGATGCCCGGGTGGCGGCCGCCCGCGCCTCGCGCGATCAGGCGGCCCTGCAGCTGTCGTACACGCAGGTCGTGGCCCCCGTCTCCGGCGTCGTCAGCAGGAAGAACGTCGAAGTCGGCCAGCTGGTGCAGCCCGGTGAGCCCCTGATGAGCGTGGTCCCGATGGACGACATCTGGATCACCGCGAATCTGAAGGAGACGGAAGTCGCCGACGTGAAGCCCGGGGATCCCGTGGACATCACCGCCGACGCCTACGGGGGCAAGCACTTCACCGGGAAGGTGGAAAGCATCTCTCCGGCCACGGGCGCGCGTTTCTCCTTGCTGCCTCCCGACAACGCGACGGGGAACTTCACGAAGGTAGTCCAGCGGGTGCCGGTCCGGATCGCCGTTCCCCAGAGCACTGATCCCGCGTTCACCCTGCGTCCCGGGATGAGCGTCGTCGTGGTCATCAAGACGAAGTAAGGAGCGTTCTTCGTGGCCACCGCAGTCGCCGCCGTCTCTGGCGGCCTGTCCGCCTATGAGACCCGGCGCTACCGGTTCCGCTATCTCATCGCGGTGACGGTGTCGATGGCCACGGTGCTGGAGCTGCTCGACACCAGCATCGTGAACGTCGCGATCCCGCACATGATGGGGAACCTGGGTGCTACGCTGGACGAGATCGCCTGGGTCTCGACGGGTTACATCGTCGCCAACGTCATCGTGCTGCCGATCACCGGGTGGTTGTCGGCGTATTTCGGGCGCCGGCGGTACTTCGCGAGCTCCATCGCGATCTTCACCATCGCGTCGTTCCTGTGCGGGAATTCGCACTCGCTCACCGAGTTGATCGTCTGGCGGATCATCCAGGGCATGGGAGGCGGCGCCCTGCTCTCCACGTCCCAGGCCATTCTGTACGAGGAGTTCCCGAAATCCGAGTACGGCACCGCCATGGCCATTTTCGGCATCGGCGTGATGGTCGGCCCGGCCCTGGGTCCCACGCTCGGCGGCTACATCGTGGACGCCTACGGATGGCCGTGGATTTTCTACATCAACATCCCGATCGGGCTTCTGGCGTTCTTCATGACGCTGTCCCTGATCCGGGATTCCGAGCACGCGATCAAGGTCGAGAAGATCGACTATTGGGGATTGCTGCTCCTGGCCGCCGGCATCGGGACGCTCCAGACCATGCTCGAACGGGGGGAGCGGCAGGATTGGTTCGAGTCGCGGCAGATCATCGCCTTCGCGGTGATCAGTGCCGTTTCGCTGGTCGTGTTCGTCTGGCATGAGTTGACGACGGACCATCCTGTCGTCGACCTGCGAATAGCCAAGAGCAAACAGCTCACGGCCGGCGTGCTGTTCGGCATGGGGCTCGGCATCTGTCTCTATGCCACCGTCTTCGTGATCCCCGTCTACATGCAAAGCCTGCTGGGCATGACGGCCGAGGAGACCGGATGGGTGCTGCTGCCCAGCGCGATCGCGTCAGGCGTGACCATGGGGATTTTCGGCCGCTCCAAACTGAACCCGCGGGTCTCCATCACCATCGGCACCCTGGTGTTCGGCTGGGTGATGTGGAAGCACGCCCACTTCACCATTCAGAGCGGCACCGGCGACTTCTTCTGGCCCTTCATCTTCCGGGGATTCGGGCTGGGGATGATCTTCGTGCCGCTGACCAACCTCGCGATGGCCGAGCTGCCGATGAGCAAGATCGCGCAGGGGACGGGGCTCTTCAATCTGATGCGGCAGCTGGGCGGCTCCGTGGGGATCGCCCTGTCGGCGACGCTGCTGCAGCGCTTCACCGCGCAGAACCGCGCCGCGATGGCTCCCGACATCAGCATCTACAACCCGGTGTTCCAGCAGCGGCTGCAGG
>DASUBP010000253.1:0-6523 GCA_035763205.1 Gemmatimonadales bacterium | reverse complement strand
ACCATCCTCTTCCAGGGAGATTCGATCACCGACTGCGGACGTGACCGGAAGGTGACCGACCCCAATTCCGCGGCTGCGCTCGGCAACGGGTACCCCCTGCTGATCGCGTCGCAGCTTCTCGCCACCCGTGCCGAGGCCGGGTACCGGATCTTCAACCGTGGCGTGAGCGGGAACACCGTGCCCGATTGTGATGCGCGATGGCAGGCGGACACGCTGGACCTCGCGCCCGACGTGCTGAGCTTCCTCATCGGTGTGAACGATTATTGGCACACGTTGAATGGGAGCTACAAGGGCACGGCCGACAACTACCGGCAGCAGTTCACGGCGCTCCTGGCGCGCACGCGGACGGCATTGCCCAAGGTTCGATTCGTCGTGCTCGAGCCCTTTACCCTTCGCACCGGTGTCATCACCGACTCGTGGTTTCCGGCCTTCGACGAGCGTCGGAAGATCGCGCGCCAGGTCGCCGACAACGCTGGGGCCACCTTCCTGTCGACACAGGACCTGTTCGACCGCCTGTCGCGTGAGGCCCCTCCGGCGTACTGGGCAGCGGACGGCGTCCATCCGACCGCCGCCGGCCATGGCGCGATCGCCGACATGTGGTTGGAGGCAGTTGGTCTATGAAGCGATTGGCAGGCTCGTGATTGACGCACTGCGCCGCGAGCTTGCCGGGCGGTACACGCTGGAGCGTGAACTCGGGCGCGGCGGCATGGCCGATGTGTTCCAGGCGACCGATCTGCGGCACCAGCGGCGGGTCGCCTTCAAGGTGCTCCGCCCCGAGGTCGCTCAAGCCATCGGTCGCGAGCGTTTCCAGCGGGAAGTCGCCACGGCGGCCCGCCTGGCTCACCCGAACATCCTGCCGCTGTTCGACTCCGGAGAAGCGGGCGGTCTCCTCTATTACGTCATGCCGCTCGTGGAGGGGGAATCGCTCCGAGCCCGGCTGGAGCGGGAAACGCAACTGCCGATCGAGGATGCCGTCGGCATCGCCAGAGAGGTAGCGGAGGCCCTGGCGTACGCGCACAGCCGCGGCGTGGTGCACCGCGACGTCAAACCCGAAAACATCCTGCTCGAGTCGGGTCACGCGATGCTCGCCGACTTCGGAGTCTCCAGCGCCATCGGCGGCGAAACGCGGCGGCTCACCGACTCGGGAATCGCGGTCGGCACGCCGACGTACATGAGTCCCGAACAGGGGGCCGCGGAACGGCAGCTCGACGGCCGCAGTGACATCTATTCGCTCGGATGCGTCCTGTACGAAATGCTGGCCGGCGAGCCGCCCTTCACGGGTCCAACCGTTCAGGCCATCGTGGCCCGTCGGTTCACGGGCGATATCCCGCGCCTCTCCACGGTCCGGCCGGCCACCCCACAGGCGGTCGAGGATGCGGTGACCCGCGCCTTGGCCCTGGTGCCCGCTGATCGTTGGCCGACGGGCCACGCATTCGCGGCTGCCCTGGCAGGGGAGAGGGAGCCGTCGGCCAGGTGGCGGCGGCCGCGAGTGCGCCTGCCCGTCGTCGGAGCTCTGGTGCTGGTTCTGGCGGCCGGTTATGCGGCCTTCAGGCTGTTGCACCGGGCAGGGGTGGTCGCCCCCCGCCTCGCGGTGTTGCCCTTCGAGAACCTGGGTGCGATGGGCGACCAATACTTCGCGGACGGGGTGAGCGACGAAGTGCGGGGCAAGCTGACGCTCGTGCCGGGCCTCACGGTCATCGCACGGGCCAGTTCGGTGCAGTACCGGGGAACCGCGACGACACCGGCGCAGATCGGCCGCGAACTCGGTGCCACCTATCTCCTGACCGGGACCGTTCGCTGGGAAAAGCATGCGGACGGTACCAGCCGGGTGCACGTGAGCCCCGAGCTCATCCGGGTCGCGGACGGGGCGGCGCAGTGGGAACAGTCCTACGAGGCGCCCCTGACGGATGTGTTTGCCGTTCAGACCGGCATCGCGACGCAGGTGGTGCAGGCGCTGGACGTGGCACTGGAGGCACCTGCGCAGCGGCGGCTCGCGGCCCGGCCGACCGAGAACCTCGCGGCCTACGATGCGTACCTGCAGGGAGAGGAAGCGTCGGACCGGCTGGGCGCCGTCGACCCCTCGAGCACGCGGCGGGCGATCGTGCTCTACGCGCAGGCCGTGAAGCTGGACTCGACCTTTGCCCTGGCCTGGTCGCGGCTCGGTGCGGCCCATGCACTCCACTACACCTACAATGACGTCGACTCGGCCGAACGGACGGCGGCGCTGACCGCCGCGCGGCGCGCCGTGGGTCTGGCCCCCAGTCTCCCTGAGGCGCACATCGCACTCGGGACCTGCGAAAGCCTGGTCGCCGGCGACCAGCTTTCCGCTCTCGGTGAATACGACCGGGCTGCCGCGCTGATGCCGGTCCCCACCGCCGACGTCTGGAACGGGCGGGCACTCGCCGAGTCGTTTCTGGGGCGCTGGGCGGAGGCGGTCGCCGATCTGCGCCGCGCGCTGAGCGTGGACCCGCGCTCCGTCCTGACGTACGTACGGCTGACGCGGGCTCTGTTGTGGCTCCGGGAGTATCCCGAGGCGCTGGCGGTGAGCGACAGCGCGAAAGCCATCGCACCCGCCAACGTGATTCTGGTCGTTCACCGCGCCATGATCATGGTGGCCCGGGGGGACCTGCCGGGTGCCCGCCGGGTGTTGCGGGACGTGCCGGCCTCCATCGATCGCGATCGGCTCGTCGCCCAGGGGGCCCAGGCGTGGGGTCTGTACTGGGTGCTCGACGAGGAAGATCAGCAACGCCTGCTGGCGACCACGCCCACGGCATTCGACAATGACCGCGGTGAATGGAACCTCACTCATGCGGAGATCCTGGCGCTCCAGGGGAACGCCTCGGCCTCACGCGCCTTCGCGGAGAGTGCCCGTGTCGCCATCGAAGTGCAGGCGGGGGGCGTGCCACGCGAGGGGAGCGATCTCATCGATCATGCTCTCGCGCTGGCGTACGCGGGGCGCGCGGCTGAGGGCGTCCGGGAAGGGGAGCGCGCCATCACCCGGCCCGAGCTCCAGGATCAGTTCGCGGGTCTCGACGCGCAGTTTCGACTGGCGCGCATTTATCTCCTGGCGGGCGACCCCGACCGGGCCCTCGACCGCCTGACGCATCTCCTGCAGGTGCCGTTTTACATCTCGCCCGCCTGGCTCCGTCTCGACCCCGACTTCGCGGCCTTGCGGGGCAATCCCAGGTTCGAACGCTTGACCCACGGGTGATCCCAATGGACCGACGACGGTTTCTCCAGACGAGCGGCGCGTTGAGCGCCACCACGATCCTTCCCCGTCCCGGACTGCGACCACTCCCCGCTCCCTCCTCCCGGATGGATTGGTGGCGTGACTCACGCTTCGGCATGTTCATCCACTGGGGGCTGTACTCGATTCTGGCGGGCAAGTGGGGCGGGCGCGATGACTACGCCGAGTGGATCCGCAATCTCGCGCACATCCCCGTCGGCGAGTACGACAAGCTGGTCGGCCGCTTCAACCCGACGCTGTTCGATGCCGACAAATGGATCGGCATGGCGAAGGATGCCGGCGCGAAGTACGTCACCATCACCACCAAGCACCACGACGGCTTCTGCCTCTTCGATTCCAAGCTCACGGACTTCTGTGTCCGCTCGACGCCGTTCAAGCGGGACATCATGGCCGAGATGGCGGCCGCGAGCCGGCGAGCGGGAGTTCACCAGTGCTGGTACCACTCGATCATGGACTGGCACCACCCCGACTACCTGCCGCGCCGCGATTGGGAGGCGGAGACGCGGCCCGTGGGCGACGCCCACTTCTCCCGCTATGTCGAGTACCTGCACGGGCAGGTCACCGAGCTCCTCACCAAGTACGGCGACATCGGCGTGATGTGGTTCGACGGCCAGTGGGAGGGCACGTGGACGCATGAGCTCGGCAAGGCGCTCTACGCGAAGTGCCGGAGCCTTCAGCCCAATGTGATCGTGAACAACCGGGTCGAAGGCTGGTCCGGCGACAAGATCACCGACCCCCTCGGCGACTTCCGCACGCCGGAACAGGAAGTGCCCGCCACCGGCTGGCCCGGGGTGGACTGGGAGTCGTGCATCACCATGAACGACAACTGGGGCTACAACGCGCAGGACCACCATTTCAAGAGCGCCGAGGAGCTCATCGGGCTCCTGGTGGAGACCGCGTCGAAGGGCGGGAATCTCCTGCTCAACGTCGGCCCGAAGGCGGACGGGACCTTCCCGGATGAGAGCGTCGAGCGGCTGGCGGCGATTGGCAAATGGATGCGGGTGAACGGGACGGCGATCTATGGCTCGACGGCGTCACCGTTCCCGAAGACTCCCTTTCGGGTGACCTCGCAGCCGAGAAAGCTCAACCTGTTCATGAAGGAGTGGGCAGCGACCGCTGAGTTGCCGGGCCTGAAGACTCCCATTGCGCGAGCATACCTGCTCGCAGACTCAACTCGAGCTCCACTCCCTGTGGCGGAGAACGTGGTCACGCTTCCCGCAACGCCTGGCGGCCAATGGCCGGTTGTGGTGACGGAGTTCGATTCGCAGCCGATTGTTGGGTAGTGGTCGTTCATAACCCCGGGCGCGAGCCCGGGGTCATCACACAGCGTAGCCCCGTTATCGCGTACCCCCGGGGTTGTGGAGCCGCGTAGCTCCTGTATCGCGTAACCCCCGGGCTCGCGCCCGGGGTTAGGTACATCAACTACATGCTCCAACCAGACCGGTACACGGGCGTCACCCATTCCGCCGGAATCCCCGACGTCGTGACGTCCCCCGTCGCCGGATTCACGTCGATCGCACCCGCCATCCGCACCGCGAGGTCTCCCAGCAATACCATCGACGTCAGCGGCCCCGCGTAGCCGTCGAAGCTCGAGCCTGTCTTCCCATTCCCCTTGGCGGCATTGATCCACTCGGCGTAGACCGACGTGACGCGCGGATATTTCTGCGGCACCGGGTGCGCGGTCACCTCCGCCATCGCCTGCGGATCGAGCAACTGCGGGTTTCCACCGTACGTGCCCGCGATGAGCTTGCCCTTGTCGCCGATCCAGTACGACCCGCCATCCTCGGACGGAGGCCAGGGGAGGCCGACGGGGACTTCGGCGGGCCGTGGCGGATACAAGGAGCCGTCCCGCCAGATGCAGGTCACCGGGGCGCGCGAGCCCTTGGCGGCGAAGTGATACTCGACGCGTGAGCTCTTCGGCGCCGTTTCCTTGAACTGCTCGGTGGTCTCCGCGATCACGCGTGTGGGCGATCCGAGATCCAGGGTCCAGAAGGCGGCATCCATGATGTGGCAGGCCATGTCGCCCAGCGCGCCGGTGCCGAAATCCCACCATCCACGCCAGTTGAACGGTTCGTACGCCGGGTTGTAGGGGCGCTCCGGGGCCGGGCCCAGCCAGAGATTCCAGTCGAGGGTGGCGGGGACGTAGTACTCCTGGAGGGGCCGGTCGATGGCCTGGGGCCAGATGGGCCGGTCGGTCCAGAAATGCACCTCGCGGACCGTACCGATCAATCCCGCCTCCACCCACTCGCGAATCAACCGGATTCCATCGCCCGCATGCCCCTGATTCCCCATCTGGGTCGCCAACTTCGGCCGTTCGGCGGCGGCTTTCATGAGCGTGCGGACTTCGCCGAGGGTCCGGCACAGCGGCTTCTCGCAGTAGACGTGTTTCCCGAGCCGCAGGGCCATCAGGGCGGCAGGGGTGTGGCTGTGGTCGGGGCAGGCGACGACCACCGCGTCGATGCTCTTTTCCTTGTCGAGCATCTCCCGGTAGTCCTTGTACTTCTTCGCCTGCGGGAACTTCGCGAACGACTCGCCGGCGTTGTCCCAGTCGGGGTCGGCGATCGCGTAGATGTTCTCGGTGGCCGAGACGCCGGCGATGTCGTCCTTCGCGCGGCCTCCGCCGCCGACGCAGCCGACGTTCAGTTTGTCGGACGGTGCCAGGTAGCCGCGCCCGAGGACGTGTCGGGGGACGATGGTGAACGACAGTCCGGCGGCAGTGGCGTCGCCGACGAAGCGGCGGCGGGAGATTCCCTTACGCTTGGACATGACGACTCCTCAAGTGGCCGGCGACGCCTGGAGGCGCGGCCGGAAGGCGATGGCGAATCCGATCAGAATGAGGAAGGCACAGGCCGCCGGCACCAGCCAGATGCCGTGCCAATCGCGCACGACATTCACGCACGGGCTGGTGGCATCGGCACAATGACTGAACGCGTCCGCCGTCTTCCCCGACACGAAGGACCCGATGAAGTAACCGAGGCCGTTGGTGACGAGGTTGATGAAACCCTGCGCCGCCCCGCGAATCCGGGGGCCCGCCTTCTCATCCGTATAGATCTGCCCCGAGACGAAAAAGAAGTCGTAGCAGATTCCATGGAGAATAATGCCGAGGAACACCAGCGCGATGAGGGAGCCGGCGTTTCCGAATGCAAAGGCGAGATAGCGGGCGCCCCACGCCGCCATGGCGCCCAGGAGAATGTTCTTGATGCCGTAGCGGCGCAGCAGAAAGGGAAGCGCGAGCATGAAGAAGATTTCGCCGACCTGGCCGAGGCTCTGGATGCC
>DASUBP010000252.1:0-3828 GCA_035763205.1 Gemmatimonadales bacterium | reverse complement strand
TACTGCGGCAGGACTTTCGCGAGGGGCTCGATCATCCAGTTCGTCAGCACGTACGCCCACCGCGTCCACCGGTTGAACTGAAAGGCGCCCAGCAGGGAACCGAAGAAACGCACGACCAGCGCAAGAATAAGAACGTCGATGACGCCGTTCAGAAGGTAGTCTGCTACTCCAAATACTCCCCCCTCCGCCGCAAACCGCAGGTCGTAAAGCACATTGACGAAGGCCTTCGCGGCTCCCACCAGCACAATTCCCGCCACCGCGGTCACGACCACCAGCCACCACCCCGCGTGCGAGGGCAATCCGCCGAAGCGGACCACTCGGGTTTCGACGGGGGTGAGCACGGGGTCGGAGGACTTCTTGAGGAAGCGGCCGAGGGACGAGAAGGGCGAGATCTTCTGGGTACGGACCAGCCAGTTGGACGTCGCGGCGAGCACCGAGAGAACAAAGGCCCCGGTCACGATGTCCCGCACCACCGTCACAATGGCGTACATCAGATCACTGGAAGGCCTGAGCGACGATCCGGTCCTGTTCCACCTTGTGGGGTCCTGGATATCCCTCGGCGGGGCTCGAGCGCTCGGGCCGCGACAGATCGCGGATGGTGAGGTTGGACAGCGTGTCCCGCAGCTTGGGCAGAGCGAACTTGCGCGCGCCCATGTTGCGTGGCTCCTCCTGGACCCACATGACTTCTTTGAGATTCGGGTACTTCCTGGTGAGCGCCGCAATGGCCTCAGCCGGGAACGGATACAGCAGCTCGACACGGCCCACCGCGACCTGGGACGCCCCCGCCCGTGCCGGAGCGGCGACGAGGTCGTAGTAGATCTTGCCGCTGCACAGCACCAGCCGGGTAACATGGTCGCGCCGGCTCGCGGCCTCGGCGTCGTCGAGCACCGGCTGGAATGCTCCGCTCGTCAGCTCCGCCAGACTCGACGTGGCGGCGGGGAGCCGCAGCAGGCTCTTCGGCGTCATCACCACCAGGGGTCGCACTTCCGCGTGCCGGGCCTGGCGCCGGAGGAGATGGAAGTACTGGGCCGGCGTGGTCGGATTTGCGACGCGGATGTTCCCCTCGGCGCCGAGGGAGAGGTAGCGCTCGAGCCGGGCGCTCGAGTGCTCGGGCCCGCCCCCTTCGTAGCCGTGGGGCAGGAGCATGGTCAGCCGGCTGGTCTGGCCCCACTTCGCGAGGCCCGCCACCAGGAACTGGTCGATGATGACTTCGGCTCCGTTGGCGAAGTCACCATACTGCGCTTCCCAGAGCACCAGTGCGTTGGGAGCAGCGACCGCATAGCCATACTCGAAGCCGAGACAGGCCGCTTCCGACAGGGGCGAGTTGTGCAGCTCGAAGGGCGCCTTCGCCTGCGGCAGATGCTGGATCGGAGCCCAGCGCCGGTCATTGGCGGGATCATGGAGCATCAGATGCCGCTGGGCGAAGGTGCCCCGCTCCGTGTCCTGGCCGGTGAGACGGATGGGCGTCCCTTCCGAGAGCAGAGACGCGAACGCGAGCGCCTCCGCCTGTGCCCACTCCATGCCGCCCTTGACGATGGTATCCCGCCGCCGGTCGAGCTGCCGCTTGAGCTTGGGATGGATCGTGAAGTCCGCCGGCACCTCGAGCAGAGCCGTATTGAGCACGGTCAGAAGCTCCGCGGACACCGCCGTTTCCGGCTCACCGGTGGTCGAGCGGGTCATCCGGTCGTCCCCATGCTTCCTGGCGGTGGCGGATGCGAGGCCCTGTTTGACCGCATCCAGCTTCTGGTAGGCGGCCTCGGCTTCGGCCTTGGCGGCATCGGCGGTGATGACCCCTCGCTCCACCAGCAGGGACGCGTATTTCTCGCGCACGGTGGGTGTCTGCTTGATCCGCTCGTACATCAGGGGCTGAGTGTAGGCCGGTTCGTCCCCTTCGTTGTGCCCATGGCGCCGGTACCCGACGACGTCGATCACCACGTCACCGTGGAATTTCTCGCGGTACATCCAGGCGAGGCGTACGGCGGCGAGGCAGGCCTCGGGGTCGTCCGCATTCACATGGATGATCGGGACGTCGAATCCCTTGGCCAGATCCGAGGAGTAGTCGGTGGACCGCCCCTCGTGCGGCATGGTGGTGAATCCGATCTGATTGTTCGTAATCAGATGGATGGTCCCGCCGGTCGAATAGCCGTTCAGCCGGGCGAGGTTGAACGTTTCGGCCACCACGCCCTGGCCGGCGAACGCCGCATCTCCGTGAAGGAGGATGGGAAC
The DNA here is from genome assembly GCA_035763205.1 of Gemmatimonadales bacterium. GTDB lineage: Bacteria > Gemmatimonadota > Gemmatimonadetes > Gemmatimonadales > GWC2-71-9 > 40CM-2-70-7. The sequence continues at coordinate 1,602 of DASUBP010000252.1, read as the reverse complement.
GGCGGTTTCGCTGTTGGTGGCCGCGTCGGTGCCCGATCGATCGGTCTGCTCGGCCCGCGCCCGGCCCTCGACCACCGGGTTTACGGCTTCGAGGTGCGAGGGATTGGGAAGGAGAATCACCCGGATGGATGTGCCGGAGGGCAGGGTGTAGTCGCCGTCGGCGCCCAGGTGGTACTTCACGTCTCCCGTCACGGCGTCGGGATCGGCTTCGTCTCCCGTGGGCCCGCCCTCGAACTCCTCGAAAATCGTCTCGTACGGCATCCCTACGATGTGGGCCAGGACGTTGAGCCGGCCGCGGTGGGCCATGCCCATCACGACCTTCTTCGCTCCGGCGTGCGCCGCGAGCTCGTTGGTGAGCTCGAGCATGGGCACGGTGATGTCCACGCCCTCGATGGAGAACCGCTTCTGTCCCAGGTACGCGCGCTGGAGGAACCGCTCGAGCGCGTCGACCTTGGTCAGATGCCCCAGCAGTTGCTTCTGCTGGTCGGCCGTCAGGGGTTTGGCATGCTCGCCGGACTCGATGACGCGCCGCAGCCAGAGCCGCTGTTCGTGGCTGCCGATGTGCTCGACCTCATAGGCGATGGTGCCGCAGTAGGTCGCCTTGAGCTGCGGCAGCGCCTCGGCCAGGGTGGCGCCGGAGACGTAGATCCGGAGCACTTCGGTCGGGATGCCCGCCAGCACGTCAGGTGTGAGGCCGAGGGGGCCGGGATCGAGTGCGGGGTCGCCGCGGGGTTCGGCGCCGAGTGGGTCGAGCCGGGCGGCGAGGTGGCCGAAGTTCCGGTACGCCTTCACCAGCGACATGGCCGCGGCCACGTGGCGGAGGTCGTCGACGGATGGAGAGGCGGGAGACGTGACACGGGAAACGGGAATCGGCGTCTCCGCGGCGGCCACGTTTCCCGTTTCCCGTTTCTCGTTTCCAAAGGCTTCCGCCGCCGCCATCACCTTCCCGTAAAAATCTTCCTCACCCTGCAGCAACGAATCCAGCAGCCGCAGGAACATCCCGGACTCGGCACCCTGGATGACGCGGTGGTCGTAGGTGCTTGTAATCGTCATCACCTTCGCGGGGCCGATGGAGCGGATGGCGCCCGTCGCGATGATGGAGCCCTGGCCCTTCATCAAGCGCGGGACCGACGCGACGGTCCCGATGGTGCCCGGGTTCGTCAGGGTGATGGAGCCGCCCGCGAAGTCGTCGGGCATCAGCTTGTTGGTGCGGGCCTTCTCGACCAGGGACTCGTACGTGGCGTAGAAGGTCGGGAAGTCCATCGTCTCCGCGTGCTTGATGACCGGGACGACGAGCGCGCGCGTTCCGTCCTTCTTCTCCACGTCGACGGCGAGGCCGAGGCTCACGTTCTGGGGGTCGAGGCGGTGCGGCTTCCCGTCGTACTCGTGGAACGAGTGGGTCATGACGGGGAACTCACGCGCGGCCTGGACGATGGCCCAGCCGATCAGATGCGTGAATGAGACCTTCTTGTTCTTCGCGGCGAGCTGACCGTTGAGCGTCTTGCGTCGCGCATCCAGGACGTCGACCGCGATGTCGCGGAAGCTCGTCGCCGTCGGGACGGAGAGGGACTCCGTCATGTTCAGGACGAGGCGCGCCGCGGG
>DASUBP010000251.1:0-5521 GCA_035763205.1 Gemmatimonadales bacterium | reverse complement strand
CCCTTGTTTCATAGTGGCTTGACAGTGGCTGGTACGTGTTGACGAGCCTTGTATCTGCGCCTATTTTTGCGCCTCCTGTGCACTTAGGGACTTCTTAGTGAGCCAGAAGCACCAGAAGACTGATCGCCGCTGGACCGTCATGGTGGTGCCACACGGATCGGGTTCATCCCGCGCCGTGGAGGTGTCGCTTTCGGTCGTCAAGGCGTTGATCGGCTTCGGGTCCGTCCTCGGCTTGGTCCTGGTGGTGCTGGGTGGTGCGGCGCTGACACGGGGCATTTCCATTACCCGGTCGCGGGCGCTGGAGCGTGAGAACCGCCTGCTCTCCGATGAGCTGCAGCGGATGCGCTCGCGCCTCGCCGATCTCCAGGACACTCTCCACGTCTTCTCGCAGCGCGACGAAGAGGTCCGCCTCCTCGCCGGGCTTGCGCCCCTCGACTCGAGCGTCCGTCAGGCCGGCATCGGCGGACCGCAGGGCGCATGGTCGGAACGGGACTCCCTCGCGGCCCTCGGGCCCGCGGGACAGCAGGCGCTCGCCGTCCGCCAGGACATGGACGGCCTGATCCGCCGTGCCGACATCCTCTCGAAGTCGGTGGGCGAGGCGTACGACTCCCTGCATTCGCATCAGGCGCGGTTCGCCGCGACGCCGTCGATCATGCCCACCAAGGGCTGGCTGACGAGCGCGTTCGCCAGCGAGCGCGTACACCCCATTCTCCACCTCGCCCGTCCTCATGAAGGCATCGACGTGGCCGCTCCGATGGGCGCCGAGATCGAAGCCCCGGCGGCGGGTACGGTCACCGAAGTGAAGTGGGAGGATGGCTACGGCAATTTCGTCACCATCGACCACGGCTACGGTCTGGTGACGCGGTACGCGCACTGCTCGAAGATTCTGGTGGTGCGGGGTCAGCGGGTGAAGCGCGGCCAGAAGATCGCCCTCGTCGGCGCCACCGGCCTCGCCACCGGACCGCACCTCCACTACGAAGTGTGGGTCGCCGGCAAGCCGGTTGATCCCCTGCACTACGTGATGCCGGATGCGATTGTGGACTGACAACTACTAGACGGCTAGACGGTTAGACGGTTAGAGAAAGACCCCATGGAGAGTGACTCCACGGGGTCTTCGCTTATCTAGGCCTATCTAGCCGTCTAACCGTCTAACCGTCTAGTCGTTAGTGCGAGAAATCCACCTTGGGCGCCGTCGCCGCATCCGCCGTTTGCACGTCGAAGTACGGCCGGGGCCCCTTCCCGATGATCTTCGCGGTCATGACCGCCGGAAAGCGCCGGATGTAGGCGTTGTACGTGTTGACGGCCTGGTTGTAGTCCTGCCGGGCCACGGCGATCCGGTTCTCCGTCCCCTCGATCTCATCCTGCAGTGACTTGAAGTTCTCGTTCGACTTGAGCTGGGGGTAATTCTCGGCGATCGCCAGCAGCCTGCCGAGGGGTGCGGTGAGGGCCGCATTCGCGGTGGCCATCTGGGACAGGTCACCGCTCTGCACCGCGCCGGCGAGCTTGGCGCGCGCGTTGGCTACGGAGATGAAGATCGTGTCTTCCTGCTTGGCGTAGCCCTTCACTGTGGCGACCAGGTTGGGAATGAGGTCGGCCCGGCGCTGCAGCTGCACCTTGATCTGGGCTCCCGCCTGATTCACCTGCTCGTCATAGGTCTGAATGGTGTTGTATCCACACCCGGCCACCAGCGTGAGGCCGAGCATCAGCGTCCATCGGCGTGCGTTCACCGTCCACCGCTCCTTGTGGGTAGTCTGTTCACGTACTCCGCCGTCCGCGTCACCGCGGTGAGATACCCCGCGACCTGCGGATCGTCGGGGTTCAATTTCAGCACCTTGCGATCACGGGCCGCCAGCGCGAGGGCCGTCACCGGCCCCGCATCGAAGCCCACGCGCGCGGCGGCCGCCGCGACCAACGCGGTCCGCTCGGCCGGCGCTTCTTCTCCGGACACTCGCAGCAGCGCCCGCAGCATGGTCAGGAATCCGGAGACGCTCCCGGCCATCGCCTGCCCCAAGGCCCGGGGATTTCCGGAGGTCCCGAGGAACGCCTGCCGCAACCGGACCACCTTGCCCCGCAGCTCGTTCTCGAGCTGGCGCCGGACATCCTCATCGGCGATGGTGATCCCGGCCCAGGGGTCGCGCCCCGCCAGGACCTTGTGATGCGCTTTGACGTCGAGGAACTCGATGGCGAAGGCATCCGCCGAGTCGCGCCACTCGGATTCGCTGAACACCAGCGGCGCCGGATGGCCGCTCTTGATCCAGGCCCCGCTCACACCCGCCAGCGTGCCGAGGAGTCCCGAGTCCGCGCGGTCGCAGATCACCAGGGTGTCGACCGAATCGGTGGCATTCCGGCGCGCGGCGGAGCCGAAGACGACGAGACTCACCAGGCGCGCGCCCAAGGCACTCCGGACGCCCTCCGTGAACTGTTCGACGGTCATATTGGCCATTTTCTAGAAGCTCCCTCCGGCGCCGCCCCCTGAGAACCCGCCTCCCCCTCCGAATCCACCGAATCCTCCACCGCCACCACCCCCGAAGCCTCCGAAGCCGCCGAACCCCCCGCCCGCGCCCCCACCACCCCAACGATTGCGGCGATTCGACTGCAGGGCGGCAAGCACCAGCCACGACAGCAGACTCCCACGGCCGCCGCCAGCGAGGCCTCTCAGGATGGTCACGCCGATGACGAGCGCGATTACGAGGATCGCGAACACGGCCCCCGGATTGACCGTCTCGCCATCGGGAATCACCCGAAACCGCGCGCGCGGTCTGGACGAGGGATCGAGTGCGACATGGAACTCGTCGGCGAACCGTTGGGCGACCAGCTCGGTCGCCTGAACGAGCGCCCCGCCGTAGTCCTCGTTCGACAGCTGAGACATCACCGCATCGCGTACCCGTCCCGCTGCCGCGTCAGTGACGAACCCCTCGGATCCCGTTCCGGTGGCGATCCAGAACGCGCCGCTACCGGCCCGATGGTCCTTGCGGGGTACCAGGAGAATCACGATGCCGCGGTTCCGCGCCGGATCGCCCGGATTGCCTTTCTGTCCGACGCCCCACTGACGTCCGATGCCCAGCGCAACGTCGCTCGCGGCGCGGTCCTGGAGGTCCGCGAGAGTGACGACCGCGATCTCGCCGCCGGTCTTCGCTTTCAGGTCCTCGATGACGGCCGTCATCTTCTGGATGGATGCCGAGTCGAGGACGCCGGCGAAATCGGACACGTACCCGCGGGGGGCCGGGATCGTGAGCCCTTGCAAGAGCAGGAGGATGCGGAGCAGGATCGAAGTCACGCGCCGAATCTACGCGATCCTGACACGATTTGTGTCACCGAGGAGGTGAACGGCGCTTGACCCTCGCCAGCGGACATCCCAAGATGCACAGTGAAACCGCGGTTCCCGCGTTTTCAGGAGGACTCCCATGCCGTCTCCCGCCCGATACCTCGCCCTCGCCTCGTTGGGCGCCCTGGCCGTCGCCTGCCATCCCCGGCCCCTGGCGCTGGGCAGCGCGCCCAGTGCAGGACGAATCGTCATTTCCCAGGCTGAAATCCAGCGCTCCGGGGGTCTCACGGCTTGGGATGTCCTCAAGAAGGAGCTCCCCGAATTCACGTTTCACGAGAACGCCCGGGGGGAGCCCACGCGGCTTGAGCGCCGGGGACAGAGCTCCATCCTTCTTAACGACGCTCCGATGATCTTCCTGGACGGCGCTCGCATGACCGACTACCACACTTTGACGCAAGTTCTGGCGTCGACGCTCCAGCGGATCGAAATCCTCGATGGCGTAGAGGCGACGACGTATTACGGAACCGACGCGGTCGACGGCGCCATCCTGATTTTCTCCAAGAACGGCACCGAGTAAGACAACGGGGGAGGCCAGCTGGCCTCCCCCGTCGCATTCTTCCGTTCACAGCCGATCAGGGATTCCGATCGAGGCATGCCGTGAAGTTGGGGTTGTTTTGCTCGATCAGCGGTACCGGCAGGTTGAAGTCCCCGCCATAGGTCAGGCCGTTCTTGAAATAGGGCCCGTTCGGCCAGACGGTATTCGCCGCCAATCCGTACCCACCGCCACCCACGCGCACCAACCGCCGCATGTCCTCGAGGCGGTGGCCGGTGAGCCAGAGCCACCTGGCGCGTTCGGAGAACAGCAACGCGATCGAGGCCGCCGGACTCGCCGGCGTGGCGAGGGGGCTCATGGGGTTGATTGGGGCAGGCGTCGTGGTGGTCGGGGCCGCCGGGTTCCCGGCCAGAATGTATTGGGGCACCGTGTCCACGCGTGGACGGTTCAACTCGGCCATGAAGTTGACCGTGTCCGCGGCCTGAAGAAACGCCTCGGCCTGAATCAACCGGGCTTCCAGACCCGACGCCAGCGGGATGTCCGCCTTCTTGTCCCAGTACCGGAGTTGATCGAACTGCGGCGTCACGCCGTCGAAGCCCAACCCGGAGTTGCCGCTCGGCCGATAGATCGGTGTCCGTGGATCAGGCTGCGAAATGTACGGAAGCCCGACCCCTCCTTCTTTGTCCGCCATGCCGTAACGTTTGAAGGTAAACGTCCCGTTGTAGACGCCATTGTTTTGACGGGTCGTGTTCAAGTCATACTGGGTGACGTAGGAGAACGTAATCGGCACCGGCGCCGCCGCCGCTCCAGCCGCCGCGAAATTCCCCAGGTCTAGATTCGCCCGAGCCAATCCCACCCGGGCAAGGTTGGTCATGCTTGCACTGCCCGCCGCCGTCGCCGCGTTGAGCGCCACGGTGAAGCGCGCGATGGCGGTATCCAGCAACTGCAACGTCGTCAGGGGCGTCCCGTAGATCAGGGTGCCGGACGGGGTCAGGTTGGTGATCGGCACCCCCGAGCAGTATCCCTCCGCGAACAATACGTAGGTGAACCCGGCGAGACTGGTCATCTCGGACAGTCCGGGATCCTTCGTGGTATCCGACAGCGCGCGGAACTTTGCGGCGGCGCCCTCGGTCGACGCCCGCGCCCGGGACAGGTTCGTGAACACGGTGGCGAACGTCCCACTCGACGGGTCGGTCTGCCGGGCATCCTCCTGCACCCGGTCCGGGAACGTCTCGGTATTGATCAATTCATCCCCGAGCATTCCGGTGGCCAGGATCTGGCCCTCCACGGTCCCGCCTGAACCACCGGCGCCCGACCCGCCGTAAGCCAGAGCGAAGTCGCCGATGGCGCCGGCCCGGATGGTGGGCAGGGCGGTAGGATCGCTCAGGTTGCCCGTCGGCACCACGTCGGGATTGGTGACATCCAACAGGTTGCAGGCACCCGAGAACAGAATCAGGCCCGCCGAGATGGCGAGCAGTCGCAGCCCGTCCCCACGGGGCCGCGGCATCCGCTGAAGCATCGTCTGCAGTTTCATGGCTCCGCGCCTCGTCAGAAGGTGAGATTGATCCGCGTGACCCAGGTCCGCACCGGCGGCTGAGTCAGGAAATCCGCGGTCGTGAAGTTGCTTTGTCCGGCTTCATTCAGCTCAGGATCCAGACCCTTGTAGTTGGTCCAGGTCTTCAGATTGCGTCCCGAGATGCTGA
>DASUBP010000250.1:0-2566 GCA_035763205.1 Gemmatimonadales bacterium | reverse complement strand
CGTGCTCCGGGCCGGGGTCGAGCGGGCGGTGACCACGCCCAACCTTCCGCAGGAAACGCTGGTCGTCCTGGAAGAGACGCTGCAGGAAGTGAACCGGATGACCGAGTTGGTGGATGCGCTGCTCACGCTCGCCCGGGCCGACGAAGGACGGGCACCTCTCGCCCGGGAGATGGTGGATTTGCGCGGGTTGGTCCACGAGGTCGAGGAGACGGGCGAGCTCCTGGCCGAACCAGGTGAGGTCCGGATCGAGATAGATGTGCCCGCGGAGCCGGTGATGCTCGAAGTCGACCGGACCCGGATTCGGCAACTCGTGATGAACCTGATGACCAACGCGGTGAAGTACACTCCCGCGGGCGGGCTGGTGAAGATCTCGCTCGCGCAGCAGCCGCAACGGGTCATTCTGGCCGTTTCGGACACGGGAATCGGCATCGCGCCGGGTGACCTTCCGCACATCTTCGACCGGTTCTACCGGGCCGAGTTCGCGCGGACCCGCACGGGAGAGCGCGCGGGGGCCGGGTTGGGGCTCGCGATCTGCCGGTGGATCGCCGAAGCACATGGCGGGACCATCGAGGTGCAGAGCCGGCCGGGGCGGGGCACGACCTTCACCGTGACCTTGCCCCGGACCCTTTAGTCGTCCCTCACCACCCTTTTATCCGTTTGTCATGTGCCCCCCATGAGGGGGCCACGCCGCGCTGGTAGCATCGACTCGAACCTCTTCGGGAGCGTTTCGATGTTCGACCGGTTCGGTGTTGGCGCGCCGTCGCCATTCAGCGTCCATGGGGGAATCCTGGTGATTGCCGCGCACGTCGCTCTCATCGCGTACGGGCTGCGCACGACGACTCGACGCGAAGACCCGCCTGACCCCGTGGTCGTCGCGCCGCTCGCCCTTTTCCACCAGCCGGAGCGACGTGGCGCGACCGGATCTGCTCCCGTCATCCCGGCGCCCGGACCGATCGACGTCAGCACCTCGATCCCCCCCGTGGTTCCCGTCACGATCTCCGGGGGACCGATCGAGCCCTGGCCGATCGTCAGGACCGATTCGATCGGGAGTCCCGCGGCGCCCGATCTCGGTGGGGTCTACGATCCGAGCATCGTCGAGCAGCAGCCGGAGCTCCTGTCGTCGCCCCCCCCGCGCTACCCGGAGATGCTCCGCCTCGCGCACGTAGAAGGCGTCGTGATCGTGCAGGCTGTGGTCGATACCCTAGGGCATGTCGAGCGCAGCACCCTGAAGGTGATCTCGAGCCCACATCCGGCCCTCTCCGCCTCCGCTCTCGAGTGCCTTTCAGGCGCGGTATTTCGTCCGGGACGAGTCGAAGGCCGGGCCGTTCGCGTACTCGTGCAGGTACCGGTGCAGTTCACGATTTCGGGTCGCTAGAACTCCTTGCCGTCGAGACCGGGGTGGGTAGTTTGAGCGGTAATGCGAACCCCCGCGCTCAGCGTACTCACCCTGGTCCTCGCGTCCTCCGTGCTTCGGGCGCAGGACACGTCGGTCAGCATTGTCTACCTGCCGGGCCAGGTGGACCAGATCCCGAGACGGCTCTCCGGACCTTCTCTCGAGTATCCGCCGAACGTGCTCAAGATGGGTGACGGGGAGCGCGTACTCATCGAAGCGGTCATCGACACGACGGGGCACATCGAGCCCCCCACGTTCAAGATCGTGCAGACGGCCGATTCCGCGATGAACGCCTCTGTGCGGGCCACGATGCTCGCGACGATCTACTCCCCGGCGATGCTCAAGGGCCACCCGGTCCGGTTCATGGGCCAGATCTGGCTCGTACTGCACAGCCCCAGCTCTCCCTCGGCGGTCAACGCGACGGCGCTGATTTCCCAGGCGCGTGGGCTTCCTCGGAGCTCGTCGGACAGTGCCCTTCGGTTGCTGGCGGAGGCGCTGGACACCTCGGCCCACCCGAGCGACGGCGAGCGTGCCTATGGGCTGCTCGAACGCGGGGTAGTGGAAACGAACGCCGGGCGGACCGAGTCAGCCGCGCTCGATTTGAAGCGGGGGCTCGACCTCTGGCGCCTCGAGCACGCCCGCGGGATCGAGCTCGCGCCATTCCTGAATGACCTTGCGGACTCGATTCGGCTTGCCGGACGTGGTGCGCGAGCGGTCGCCGCCGGAGACCATTTGGTCGTGCTGGGGACCGCGGATGTCGCTCCCACGTTGCTCTCCCGGCCTCCAGTGGTGTATCCACCTGAGGCGCGCGCGCTCGGCATTGCCGGAACCGTCACCGTGGAAGCCGAGGTCGATTCGAGTGGACATGTCACCGGAACGCCGACCGTGGTGGAGACTCCGAATCCGCTCCTCAACGGAGCAGCCGTGCGGATCGTGCAGGCGTCCCGGTTCCGGCCTGCGCGGCTCGGGGGCCGGTCCATCGGAGTTCGTATCCGCCAGGCGATCTCCTTCCGTCCCTGACTCCGCCTTCGCTTTAATCGTTTTGTAATGTCTTGCCCACTAGCGGGTAACCGGCGGCGGGTAGTATTTCCTTGGTCCTCCCATGGGAGACACGGTTCGTGTTCGATAATCTGATCGAGTCGAAGCGGAAGACGCAGAAGGGCCGCTTCATGG
>DASUBP010000249.1:0-3593 GCA_035763205.1 Gemmatimonadales bacterium | reverse complement strand
CGAACGGTCCATCGTCGGCGAATCGTTGGCCGGACTCTTCATCGTCGAAACCTTCCTGGTCGAGCCGACACTCTTCCGGCACTACATCGCCCTCGATCCCTCGCTCTGGTGGAACGACGGTGGCCTGGTCGATGCGGCGCCTTCCTTGCTCGCCGGACGTGACACGGCGCCCCGGTCGCTCTTCCTGGCGAGCTCCTCTCAGCCCGACATCGCGGCGGGCACTCAGCACCTCGCGCGCCTGCTGGATGCCATTCCACCTGGTCAGCTCACCTGGGTGTGCACGCCGAGGCCGGACCTCACGCATGCGACGATCTTCCGCGGGGTAGGGCCCGGTGCGCTGGCGTTCACACTGAAGTAGGCCTTTACGACCCCCCAAGCTCTGTGCAGTTTGTCCGGATGAACTTGTCTCGTCATCGCATCGCGGTGCTTCTCGCCGCGGTAGGCCTCGCGCTCTCCTGCTCGGACTCCCCCATCGGGCCAGGGTCTACTCGAACACCGGTGTCCGTGGGAGATACCGTCTCCGGCTCACTCGCGGCCCAGCAATACGAAGCCCTGTACTCGTTTCACGCGGTCCAGGACTCATTCTATGCGGCATTCCTCCAAGCGGCGATCGGCGGCATCGCCCTGGACGTCGAGGACTCCACTCGATCGCTCCTGTTGGAGCACATGTTCGGGGGCCCGACACCCCAGCTGCTCGACGACCCCGGTCCTGCCTTCAAGTTGCCCTGGACCGGCGATTTCGTCGTCAGTGTCAATGATCCGGGAACGCGGCCGGGGACCACGTTTCGATTCCTGTTGTACCAAGTACACACTGCACCGGAGCTGATTCCACCCCGGTTCGCCATTGGCGATACCGTCTCAGGGGAGACACTCGAGACCTCGGCGGACGTGGACCGTTTCGTGTTCGCCGGAACGGCGGGACAAGAGGTCGTCGCCTACGCGCAGGCGATGAGCGGGGACTCAGGGCGACGCCTGGGCATCAGTATCAATGCGCCGGGTACTCCGGCCGTGACTTCGCTGGGAGGCGATACCTCGCTCGAGATGCAGAGCACGGGGCGCTTCACGCTTCCGGCCACGGGCGACTACAACCTCACGGTCCTCGGGGCTCCAGATCTGCTCAACCAGCACCCGGGATTCCACGGTCCCTACCGCTTCCAGGTTCACGCGGTGAATCATCACCCCGAGTCGGTACCGGACTCCCTCATTCCTGGTGACACGGTGTCCGACGAGCGCCTCGACTACGTCGGCGACATCGATGAATTCCGCGTCGCCGCCCCGCCGGGGCAGACCGTCAACGTGTTCATTCAAGGGAACACCGGCAATCCGAGCGACTCATTCGTCGTAGACCTGCGGCATCCCGCAGATACGGGGTTCTCTCAACAGACGATGACCAGCGGGGCCGATCCGAATCTCCTGGCACATGCGACGGGCAACTTCGTCATCCCCCCCGGCTCGGCTCCGCTGATCCGGGTCCGGGGCGAGTGGGACCGCTTCAACGTGCCGGACCGTGGGCCATACCGGATCTTCGTCTACCCCGTGAACGCCGCGCCCGAGCACAACCCCGATTCGCTCGTGTTGAACGACAGCGTCGGCGAAACCATCGAGGTGCCCGGCGATATCGATACCTTCCGGCTGACCCTCCCGCAGCCGGCTCTCGTGAACTACGTCCTGCGGCGGGGTCCCTCGACGTCCACGAACGCGCTCCAGCTCGCGATCTCGGGTCCCGACAGCATTGTGGTGGAGGACCCTGATTCCTTCGCCGCGTCGGGTGTGGCCCTCCGGCCCGCGGGCTCGTACGTCCTGCGGATGAGCGGGCAGACCAGTAAGGATGGGGGGTACGTCGGCCCCTACGAGCTGACGGCGTGGAGGATCGATACGATGCCCGAGACCGCGGCGGAAAGCCTGGCGGTCGGGGACACGGTCACGGAGCCGCTGGAACCTCTGGGCGACCGCGACACCTATGTCTTCCATGGCGTCAACGGCCAGCACATCCTCGTGTCCCTTGAGGCCCTCACCGGAGTGGGATACCAGATGGCGGTACTCGACCCGGCCGGGGCATTGCTCTCGACGGCGTACGTAGGCGCGAACACGGGGCGAATCGATCTTACCCAGACCGGGTGGTACCATATCGCGATTGGGCCCAACAACAACGGGGCGGAATCCATAGATCACGGGATCTACCGGTTTACCATTGGGTCAGTGTCCGGAGCGCCGGAGCATTCGCCGGACTCGGTAGTGGTGGGCGATTCCATTTCGACCGAGTCGTTGGACTTCAGCGGAGATCTCGACCAGTTCCGCTTGATCGGATCTCCCAACCAGGAAGTGGCGGTGTTCTTCAGGACCCAGATGTACCCGGTGACTCTCGACGTCATCGATACGGCCAGTCTCCAGGTGTTGGCCAGCACCATCACATCCGTTCCCACGGCGCGGTTCAAGCTCCCGGCGTCGGGCAGTACGCCTCTCATCCGGGTGTACGGTCCCGGCCCGGCGAACGGGTCGCAAGGGCCCTATTGGCTCTGGGTCTACCCGGTCAACCGTGCCCCAGAGTCCGTCCCGGCCACGGTGACGTTGGGCGACACCGTCAGCGGCGAGACCATCAACCCGCTCGCGGACGTCGACGAGTTCCAGTTCGCCGGAACGAGTGGCCAGGTCGTCACCGTGCTCTTCGATACACCGACGGGGGCGTCCATCCCGGGGTACCAGCTCCAGTTTGTCGACGCGTCGAACGATTCCGTGCTGGCGCAAGTCACCAGCGGAAACCCGTCGAATCACTTCGGCGACGTGAACACGGGGCCGATCACTCTCCCGCGGACCGGCACCTACCTTGTCCGGGTACAGGCAGCCGACTACCAAGCCATCAACAATCAGCCCTACAAGTTCCTGATCCAGTAGCGAGGAGGACCGATGAGGGCACACGCCGCATGGCCTCTCGCGTACGCCATGCTCATCCCGGCCGCGATGCAGGCGCAGCGACTGGAACCTCCGGCCGTCTCATTCCGCGCGTCTCAGGCCTTGCAGGCGCCGAATGCGCCGGAGCTCATTCAGCGGGGGAATCACGGGACCGAAGGCGCCCTCATCGGGGGCGTCACCTTCGGCGTCATCGGCTATTGGCTGGCGGGTAAAGGCTGTGAGATCAGGACGTACCCGGCATCTTCTTCCTTCAATACCTGCAATACCGGCACCAAACTGGTGTTCGCCGGCGCCATAGCACTGGTCGGCGTCGGCCTGGGTTATCTCGTCGGCACCGGCTATCCGAAGTACGTCGAGCAGTGACCGCGTTCGAGCTGCAGCCCACCCTGACCGGAAGACTCCTGGAGATGCGGCCGCTTCGGGTGGACGACTGGGATGTGATCTACGCCCTGGCCCGGGATCCGCTCATCTGGGAACAGCACCCCGACCGCGAGCGCTGGCGCGAGGAGCGCTTCCGGGTCGTCTTCCGCGAAGGGATGGAATCGGGGGGCGCGCTGGTCGCGATCGACCGTCAGACCGGCAGGGCCATCGGATTCACCCGCTATCACGACTATCGCCCCGAAAGATCCGAGATCGAGATCGGCTGGACGTTCCTGGCCCGGTCCCACTGGGGCGGGAAGTAC
>DASUBP010000248.1:0-3897 GCA_035763205.1 Gemmatimonadales bacterium | reverse complement strand
CCCGGTGGAGACCCTGCTCCGCGAGTTGACCGACTGGGCGGCGGATCTGGTCATCGTCGGATCGCATGGCCGGAACTTCGTCATGCGGGCATTGCTGGGGAGCGTGAGCGAGGAGCTCCTGAACCAGCTCCCCACGTCCCTCCTGATGGTCCCGCCACTCCGCCGGGCGGGTGAGCGCGTCCGCACTCCAACGCCTCAGTTGGCCGGAGCGCTCTAGCGGTCTCGGACCGATCTTCACATTGCCGAAATCCCTGACGCACGCACTCGGCTCCAGACCGCCGCGCCGAACGCGATTGCCGCACCGAGCTCGATCAGCCGTCCGATGAGCTGTGCCGTGGGAGCACCAGCCGCGCCGGCAATGACGAACACGATCCCGCTGTTCCAGAGAGCCCAGGCGACCCAGCTCCAGGCCGCGCCACGGGCCGGGCCGCGAGCGCCGAAGCGGGGCAAGATCCAGAGCGCCACACCCATCGCGAGCTGTACCATCCAGCCCAGGACCACCAGCTCCACGTGAATCGGGATGCCGGCGGATAATCCGCCGAACGTGCCGATGCCCTTGCCAATCAGCATGATGGCGCCGACCGAGAATCCCAGCACGAGGGCCACCAGCGCCGATCGCACCATCCAGATGCTCACCCTTGGCATGGCGTCAGCGCCCCCGCACCCGCGGCCACGCGAGCACCGCGAATCCGACACCCCCGAGCCACTGGAGCACGCCGGAGGCAACCAGGAGCCCGCCCGCGATGACACCCGGCGCCACCGCCTGCCAGGGCTCTCCGATGACCCGGGCCAGGAGGCCGAGGTTGAGGCAGACGTAGGTCAGCACCGCCAGCGCGTCGTTCCCCCGTGGCTGCTCGGCCGTGGCCTTGGGAAACATCCAGTACGCGATGCCGAAAATCAGCTGCGTTAGCCAACCCACCACGAACAGGTGAATCTGCGCCGGCCCCGCCATGAGCAGAAACGCGGGGAGCGGCACCAGGCCGTTCCCCGCGAGGACTGCTCCCAGGAGCAAAGCCACTACCAGATACAGAATCGCCGTCTTGACGTACCAGCGCGTAAGGACCGGCACTCAGTGTGCCATCGCGACCATCGGGCCGTCGCCGACGTGGATCAATCCCACCGCGCCCTTGGCGGCATCGGCGAAAGCGTGGGTCACGAACGCGTAGGTCCCGGCTCCGCTGCCGTCGGCCGCGAAATGCGTCTCGAATACCGCGCCGGAGCCCGCGGGAACTCCCCAGGTCTGGACGCCGGCGAGCGCGTGGCCCGGATCCCCGTCCGGATACACCCGGTCGAAAATCGCGCCGACAATGTGGAAGTCGCTGGTGAAGCTCGGACCGGCGTTCACGACAAAGAACCGGACCCGGTCACCGACGCTGACCTGGAGCGGTGTGGTCTGGTACTGGAAGGCTTTGCCGTTGAAAACGACGTAGCTGGCCTGCCGGTCGAGCGCGTGCTGCCAGTCGGCCTGACCCGGCTGCGCGCTGTCCCCACCCTGGACGTAGAACTCGCTCTGTACCAGCACGAACTCCTTGTCCGCCTTGCCGGGCCAGCCGCCCTTCGGATCGACGATGATCGGCAGGTACATGCCCTGCATCAGGTGCAGCAGCACCGGGGGTGTGCCGCAGTGGACCAGATAGGCACCGGGATCTCGCGCCACGAACTCGAACGAGATCGAGTCGCGGGGCATGATCATGCGGAAGTCGACGTTCATGGGCACGCGCGCGGCGTGGAAATCGATCGAATGCGGCATCGACGCCTGGTTCACGACCGTCACCCGCACGCGGTCTCCCTGACGCACGCGAATCGCGGGCCCTGGAACCGTCCCGCCGAACGTCCAACCGGCGTACGTGACGCCGGCCGCGATTTCGACCTTCGCGTCACGAATGGGGATCCGGAACGCCTTCACGGGAGCATCCCCCGCGGGCGCCACGGTGGCCGGATACGTCGGATCGACGGAGAAGGGGGTCTGAGCGAAATCCACGCTCTGAACCCGCTGTGGCTGGGCGTTGCGGAACGCGCCGATTGCCACCGTGCCAAGGATCACGACTGCGAGAACCACGAGCCTGGCCTTCATTAGTTACTCCCCACGCGAGTTGGTGTGTGCTGGTTGCCTGCCGTGCGTGAAGAGAATCGCGTGGGGGGTGTGAAGGAGACTTTAGCCCCGCGTGAAGATTTCTACCGAAATAACCGGTACAACCGTTGAAACTATAAGTCTTTGTTGCTGAACCTCTTACCGGCAAAGTGCAGCGGTCCGGCGGTCCAAGCGGCGAGGCTCAACGTCAGGGGGAGGACGCCCCACCCTCCCAGCAGGTGCCGGAGCGATGCTCCGGTGGGACCGGCCAGAGCGTCGGCGCTGAAGATGCCGAGCGCAAGAGCCCGCGCACTGTCGACCGGGTTCGCCAGCAACAGCGCCGCGAGGTTCCAGGTGGCCCCTCCCGCAGGCAACACGGCCAGCAGGGCGATAGCGGTGAGATCGAGGCCGATCGCCAGCACGAACCAGGCGACGACCGCGACGCCGATGGCGCGCGGACGGGTTCCCGCCGCGACGCCGATCCAGAGGCCGATGGCGAGGCCGGCGGACAGGAGCAAGAGGGCGATCCCGACCAGAGCCAGATACCGGAGGACGTCTGCGGCTCCCGCGAACAAGCCGATCACCACGCCCGCAGCCCCGAATCCTGCGACCAAGGCCGTTCCCAGGGCCGCGGTCCATGCCGCCCACCGACCGACGACCAAGCGCGCCCGTGGCACCGGCAGCGCCGCGAGAAACTCCAGCTCGTAGCACTCGGCACCCTGAATGGCGCCCAGCAGAAGGGCAAGCAACGGGACCGTCCACAGCACCAGTTGCAGCAGGCTCACCGACGTGCGGGAGAAGCCCTGCACGGCGAGGATGCCTCCCGCCGAAAGTCCGGCCAGGGAAACGCCGATGCTCGCCAGCGCGAATCCGATGGCGAAGAAGATCACGACGCGACCGCGGCGTGCCGCCGCCCACTCGAACGCGATCAGCGCACGGCGCGTCATGCGCCCACCAGCCTGAGAGTCATCGGAACGGGCACGGGAACGCCCTGGATCAGATTGCGGTAGATGCGCTCGATCGGCGCCTCGGGCTCGCGGGGATCCCACGGAACGCCCGCTTGCCAGGCGAGCTCCTCGACCGTTCCACACGCGACCACCCGGCCCTCGACCATCACCGCGATGCGATCGGCCAACCGGGCGACGTCACTCAAGTGGTGCGACGCGAACAGGATCGCCGCGCCGTCGAACCGCGCTGCCGAGATCGCATCCCGGACCTCCTCCGCACCCTCGGTGTCCAGCGAGATGCTCGGTTCGTCCAGGAGCAGCACCTCAACCGCCCCGAGCGTCGCCAGCACCAGCATCACCCGCTGGCGCTGCCCTCCCGAAATCTGTCCGAGGGTCGCGTCGAGACGATTGCCGAGATGCGCTTCCGCGAGTGCCCGCGCGCCGGCGTCCGCGGGGAGCCCGCGAGCAGCGGAGACCAGTGCCGCGAGGTCCCGCACCACCGTGGACAGGGGCACCCCCAGCCGCTGCGGCAGGTACCCGAGCCGCTCCCGAGCCCCCAGGGGGTCGAGGCTCACATCCCGTCCACCGATCCGCGCGATTCCCGCCGACGGATGAATGGCACCCGACAGAATGCGGAGCGTCGTCGATTTCCCCGCCCCATTGGGCCCCACAAGGGCCACAACTTCTCCCGCGGCGACGTTCAGGTCGAGACCGCTGAGAGCCACGCGGCTGCCATATGCCTTCCCGACTCCACAGAGCTCGATGCCGTACCGATCCTTCACCTCGTCGCCTCCCGTCTCCCAAATCCCACCAGGATGAGGGTCGCACCCAAGGTCAACGCCGCACCCGCAGCGGCTTGCGCCTGCGTGCCCCCGAGAC
>DASUBP010000247.1:0-4342 GCA_035763205.1 Gemmatimonadales bacterium | reverse complement strand
CAGGGCTACTGGTATCCGGAAATCGCCGTGTACGACGACGTCGACGGCTGGGTGGCGGATCCGTACCTCCTGGAAGCCGAGCTGTACATGGACCACGCCGACTACGACGTACGGCTGACGGTACCGCGGGGCTGGGTGGTCGGCGCCACCGGCACCCTGATGAATCCGGAAGGCGTGCTGTCGAAAGCGGCACGGGACAGCGTCGCCGTGGCCCGCCGGACCGGACGGGTCGTGCGGGTGCTGACGCCGGGTCCGGGAGCCGCCGGCGCATTCGCCACGTCCGGTCCGACCACCACGTGGCACTACGTGGCCAATGACGTCCGGGACTTCGCGTGGGGATCGAGCGATCAGTACGCGTGGGACCAGACCCGGGCGCTCATCGATTCGGGACGCGATACGGTCAACATCTCGAGCTACTTCCGGCTCACCGCTCCGGCCGCCGCCTGGCGCGTGGGCGGGGCGCGTTACACCCGCGACGCCATCGAGCAGATGTCGGCGTACCTCTGGAAGTATCCGTGGCCGCAGATGAGCTCGATGGAGGGCGTGCTGGACGGCGGGGGGATGGAATACCCCATGATGACGCTGATGCAGCCCTGGGCCGACACGCTTTCGCTCGCAGGGGACCTGATGCACGAGACGGGTCACATGTGGTTCCCGATGCAGGCCGGATCGAACGAGACACGGTTCCCCTGGATGGACGAGGGCTTCACGCAATTCGACGTGGCGCAGGGGATGAAGGTGCTCTACGGCGCCCCCCGGCAGGGCGGCCGGCCGAACGATTCCGAGGAAGGGCAGCGCGCCGGCTACACGCGCGCGGCGCGCGCGGGCCAGGACCACTCATTGATGGTCCCGGGGGACGAATTCCCCCAGGACCTCTATTTCACGATGTATTACAACAAGACCGGACAGATCCTCGCCGCGTTGCGCGGTCTCGTCGGGAATGACGCGTTCCACCGCTCATTCGTAGCGTATGGCCGCGAGTGGGCCGGAAAACACCCGGAACCGTACGACTTCTTCAACGCGATGAGGGCCGGTACGGGACGTGACCTGTCCTGGTTCTTCACGACCTGGTTCTACCACGGCTGGCCCCTCGATCAGGGCGTCGATTCCGTCATCGCCGTCGGGGGGGGCGACTCGACCGAGATCGTGATCTGCGACATGGGCCTGGCACCGATGCCGGTGCCACTGGCCGTGACCAGAAGCGACGGCACGGTGCAGCGGGTGGACATTCCGGTCGACACCTGGTGGGCCAACGGCGGGTCGCGGCGCGCGCGCATTCGGGTGGCGACGCTGCCCGCAATCACGCGGGTGGAGATCGATCCCGATCAGCTGTTCCCGGATGTGCGGCGCGAGAACAACGTCTGGAAGCGCTAGGGGCGAGCCCGCGCCTCGCCGCTTTCGCGCGCCACCGTAGGCGCCGCGAAGGCCGGTTTCGGGACCGCGGGAAGACCGAGGTGGGCACGGGCCTGGTTCAGGGCGTCATCGATGTTGCCCGTGACGTTCGCTTCCCCCAGTTCACCGTAGAAGCCCGAACGCTCCAGGGCCACGACGGGCTGTGAATGCACGTCCGACAGCAATACGAACGTGCCTTCCTGGCGGCAACGGCGGACGAGATCGCGGAGGGCGTTGAGCCCCGTTGAGTCGATGGCCGGGACGTGTCGCATGCGAAGGATCAGGACCTGCGGCTTCCCCGCGATCTGCGACAGCCGGTCCTTGAAGGTCTCCGCCGCGCCGAAGAAGAATGGTCCGCTGATCTCGTACACCTCGACGCCGGCAGGCACCTGCCGCCGCTGAATCGCGTTCGGATCTCCCTCGTCGTCGTTCGCCGGATCGGCGAACTCGTGGGTCAGCACCCTGATGTTGGCCACCTCGGCCATCCGGCGCATGAACAGGAAGGCGGCGAGCACCATGCCCACCTCGATGGCCACCGTGAGATCGACGACCACGGTGAGGCCGAACGTCGTGAGCAGAACCAGGAGATCACTGCGGGGAGCCCGCAGCTCCATCCGGAATGACCGCCACTCGCTCATGTGATAGGACACGACCACCAGAATGCCGGCGAGCGTCGCGAGCGGAACCAGCGCGGCCCACCGTCCGAAGAAGACGGTGATCAGGAGCAAGGTCAGCGCATGCGTCATGCCGGCGACCGGCGTGCGCCCGCCGTTCTTGACGTTGGTCGCGGTGCGGGCGATCGCCCCCGTCGCCGGAATCCCGCCAAACAGCGGAGACGCGAGGTTCGCGACTCCCTGGGCGACCAGCTCCATGTTGGACCGGTGCCGTCCTCCGATCATGCCGTCCGATACGACCGCCGACAACAGCGACTCGATCGCCCCCAGCATGGCGATGGTGAACGCAGGGCCGATGAGTCCCCGCATGGTGTCGAGCGTCACGAACGGGATCTGCGGGCTCGGGAACCCGGCATCGATATGGCCGAATCGCGACCCGATCGTCTCGACGGGGATCCCGCCCCACCGCACGGCGGCCGTGGTGACGATGAGCGCGACGAACGCGCCGGGGATGCGCCTGCTGACGCGGGGCCACAGGAGGATGATCAGCACCGTCGCCATGGACAATCCGACGGCCCAGGGGTTGGCCGAGGGGAGGTGGGCCACGAGGGCCCGCCACTTGGGAATGAAGTCGGCGGGGGGCGGTCCCATCCGAAGGCCCAGAAAATCCTTGACCTCGCCGGAGAAGATGATCAGCGCGATGCCCGCGGTGAAACCGAGAGTCACCGGATAGGGAATGAACTTGATCACCCCGCCCATCCGCACCAGCCCGAACACCACGAGGATGCAGCCGGCCATGAGGGTTGCGACGGTCAGTCCCTCGACGCCGTAGCGCTGGACGATCCCGTAGACGACCACCACGAACGCCCCGGTGGGACCGCCGATCTGCACCCGCGAACCGCCCAACGCCGAAATCAGGAAGCCGGCCACGATGGCCGTGTACAAGCCCTTCTCCGGAGTGACCCCGGAGGCGATCGCGAAGGCGATGGCGAGCGGAAGCGCCACGATCCCCACGATGACGCCGGCAATGAGGTCGGCCGTGAGCTGATCGCGGGTGTACCCGCGGAGTGTGGTGATGAGCTTGGGAACGAGCATCGGGGGCGGGAAAGTAGCGCTGCCCCCTTGAAGACTTCATGAAGAAAGTATTGCGGATGCCCTGGCTCGGATTCGAACCGAGACGCCTTGCGGCACTGCCCCCTCAAGACAGCGTGTCTACCAGTTTCACCACCAGGGCGGGTCGAGAAAGCTAGATGGGGGCCGGAGGGGGAGCAAGCCACCAGCCATCAGCTGAGGGCTCAGAAGATCTTCCCCGTGAACTGGGGATCCTTCTGCGTGTACCCGGCCGGCAGGACAAACCGGCTCAGATCCACCGACGCCGGTGCGATCGAGGTCACCTGGAGGGTTTGGGTTTTCTGGGTGACCTCGTTCTTGTCCCCCGACCTGGTCTCGGAGTGCACGACCACCCGCAAGGGCGTGCCCCGGACGACGGGGCGCATGGCGACCGCGGACCGGTGGGCAAAGTCCCGGTCAGATTGCGCCAGCACCGTGGTGAGTTGCGCGAGCAGGGTGACCAGCGGGTTGGAGGGCAGCTTCAGGTCGCGCGCCATCCAGTACTCGGTGGTGACCCGCTGGCGCATGCCCATCGCCTGAAATCCGAACGCCCCCACCGACACCGTGAACGCCTGGGTCACCTGGTACCGGTCGGTCGGGTGTCCCGCGATCACCTCTCCCCTGCCCAAGGCCGTGTCGGATACCTGGGTGTCCGAGAGGGTGATGTTCACGACCGGGAGTGACGCCAGGACGGTCCCCACCAGCCGCTGAAACGTCGTGTCCGACACGACGGAGTACTCTTTCCGGTCCGGGTACACCAGCGTGACGGTATGCGCCGCGTTGTCCACCAGGATGTACTGGGGATCGGACTGCCCATCGATGTCGATACGGGAGCGCTGACCGGCTGCCCAAGTGGTCCCCGATACGGGGTCGGCACCGTCCCCCGAGAAGGTGAAGGTGTAGCGGTAGCCGGGAGCCGTCTGGCCGTCCGCTCGCGATGCCAGCAGGAATGATGCGACCCCCAGCAACACTCGAGCCAGTCGAGGTTTCATGAGATTCAGTACGCCCCTTCCTTCCGGTGGGTTCCAAGGTCCGAGCCATTGGCCCCCGACCCCTGGCCCCTGGCCCCTGGCCCCTGGCCCCTGGCAACTTGTTCGTGTGACCGTCAGCGCCCTCTCGCAATCCTACCCCTGCCGCTACGGCGCGCCGGTCATCGCCGCCGTCGATCCCGCCATCTTCTCGAGGCAGTACTTCACCCATTGCCTCGAGTGCTCGTTCTGCCACGA
>DASUBP010000246.1:0-7327 GCA_035763205.1 Gemmatimonadales bacterium | reverse complement strand
GAAGCGGCCATCTCTTCGGTGGACGCGCCCTGTTCCTCGGCGGCGGCGCTGACTTCCTGAGCTCCCGCGGCATGGTTCACCGCGCGGGTCGACACCTGCTGGGCCCGCTCGCCGATGTGGTCGGTGACCTCACGATTGATGCCGGCGGCCTGGC
The DNA here is from genome assembly GCA_035763205.1 of Gemmatimonadales bacterium. GTDB lineage: Bacteria > Gemmatimonadota > Gemmatimonadetes > Gemmatimonadales > GWC2-71-9 > 40CM-2-70-7. The sequence goes on along the minus strand of DASUBP010000246.1, from coordinate 7,173 downwards.
GGACCTTGGCCGCCGCCCGCTCCACTTCCTCCACCGCCGAGACGATCTCCGACAGGCCTGTGGCGGCGCCACGGGCCGTAGTCTCGATCCCGTGGACCTTGGTCTGCCCGGCTCCCATCGTGACCGTGACCTCGTCCACGCGTTTCCGGATGGCCGTCGTGGTCTGCGCCACATCCTCCGCGGCGCGCGCGGACTCGTCCGCCAGCTGCCGGACCTCCTGCGCCACTACCGCGAACCCGCGGCCATGCTCGCCGGCCCGGGCCGCCTCGATGGCGGCGTTCAGGGCGAGCAGGTTGGTTTGCGACGAGATGCGCTTGATCAGCTCGACGAAGTCGTCGATCGCGGCGCTCTGCTGGGCCAGCGCCGTGACCTGGCTGGACGTGGTCTGCACCACCTCCCGCACTTCGAGCAGGGCAGTAGAGGCGGACATGACGTCGTGCCGGTGACGGTCGGCGACGTTGCGGATCTCTTCACCGAGCTTCGTGACCCGCTCCGCCGCGTCAGCGATCTCCGCCGCGGCGGCCTTGAGCTGGGCAAGCCCCGCGCCCATCTCGTTCAGCTCGTTGCGCTGTTTCTCGGCGCCGGATGAGATCTCGACCATCGCCGTCGATACCTCGGCGCTGGACGCCGCCAGCTCCTCGCTGACCGCGGACAGATCCCCTGCCGACGTCGCGATGCGGTCCGCTTCCGTGATCACTTCGGTCACGATCCCGCGGAGCCGCTCTCCCATATCCCGGATGGCGGCCGCCAGGACCTCGAACTCGGACGGCATCTTCCCGGTGCTCATGGGCCGCAGGTCACCGGCGCCGAAGCGCTCGGCGGCCGTGGCCAACCGGCGGAGGGGCGCCTCGACCATCGTCAGGGTGCCCCAGCCGATCAGCGTCCCACCGACCACCGCGAGCACCAGGACGCCGCTCAGGAGGACGGTCATGCGCCGCGCCAGCGAGCCGAGGCGATCGGTGGCCTGGCGGGAGCGGTCAGCTTGCCGGGCGCCGAGGGAGAGCAGGATGGTGGTGAGCTCGCGGGCGGGGCCACGGGCCTGCTGCGCTTCCTGCTCGGCCTGGGGGGCGCGGCCGATGTCCGAGAGCGCATGGGCGAGGGAGTAGGTCACCTCGATCTGGCCCTGGATCTGCTGCACGCGGTTCACCGCGAGGCGGTCTTCGACCGTGAGCCCTTCGATGCCGCTCAGGTCTTTGGCGTCCGCGAACGCGCTGTCCGCGTTCTGATGGAAGTCCGCGGCGGCGGCGGCCGTGGGTTCGTTCAAGTACTGCTCGGCGGCGCGGATCTCGGCGAAAGTCGACGCCATCACGGCGGTCGAGATCTGGTTGGAAGCCTGAAGCCGGGCCAGCTCCTGCGCGACCGCATCGCGCATTTTCCAGAGGGAATAGATGCCGGCGCCCGAACCGATGAGGAGGAGCAGAACCAGGGACGCGAACCCGGCGACGATCCGCCAGCGGAGGGTGTCGAACCGGGCGATCATCGGGTGCGGTCGAGCTCGAGATGACCGCTGTGCACGACGCCGATCACCACGGCTTTGGCTGGCACGTCTCCCAGGGAGTCGAATGCGATGGTCCCGGTGACGCCTTCGAACGCGGGGCGGCCGCGCCCCACCTGCGCCAAGTAATCGCGGATGGCGCGGCGATCGGGGCCCACTTGCTCGATGGCCTTCGCCAGCAGATTCACGGCGTCGTAGGTCTCCGCGCCGGTGTCGTTGGGGCGGTCGCCATGATTGGCGCGCGCGTAGGCGGCGACGAAGTTGGCGTTCGCGGCCCCGGGCCGGTCCGCGAGATACGACAGGGAGATCCGGGTGCCCTCGGCGAGCGCCGAGTCGGCCTCGATGCCGGCCAGACCGTCTCCACCGATCACCGGTACCTTGCTGCCCAGGCGGCGCAGATCCCGGAGGGCGAGGGTCCCGCCTTCGGGGTCGGCACCGACGACGAGCACGTCCGCACCACCATCCCGGCTGATCCGCGCGAGATAGGGCTCGAGCGACGGGGTCGTCGCGAAGAAGGGGTCCTCGGAGACGATCGTGCCACCCAGCTGGCGGAATTCCCGCGAGAAGGCGCGCTTCATGCCGCGGCCATAATCGTCATTCTCGAACAGGACGCCGACCCGGGAGGCGTGCAGGGTGTTGCGGGCGAAACGCGCGAGGGCCGGTCCGTGAGCCAGGTCGGTGGGGCAGGTCCGGAAGAAATAGGGGGAAACGCCGGACAGGTCGGGACTGGAAGCGGTCGGCGAGACGACCGGCAAGGGGTTCCGGCCACTGCCGTAGACGCCCATCGCCGCCTGGGTGATCCCGGAGGTCACGTGTCCGACCACCGCCACCACGGAGCCATCGTCCACGAGCCGCCGGGCGATACGCACGGCGACGTTGGGGTCGCCGGAGTCAGGCAGGAAGCGGATGTCCAGGTGGCGGCCGCCGATGCCTCCCCGGGCATTGATCTGACTGGCGGCCAACTCCGCGGCGGCCTGCATGCTCACCCCGCTGGCTTCCTTCACGTCCCCGGACACGGCGATCGTGATGGTACCACTCGACCCGGCGCAGGCGACCGACAGGGTCACGGCGCAGAGCAGGGCCAGATTCCGCAGGACGTCCTCCGAGGGGGTGAACCGCGGCAAGGTTAAGGCCGTGCAAGGGGTTCCGCAATGCCGGTGGGGGGATAATTTGGGCTCGTGGATCAGGTCGCCACGCTCTTCCAATTCACCGGCGCACTCGAACGCCTGCTTACGACGCGGGACACGGCGGCGTTCGAAGCGGTCTGGGACGCGGAGGAGCTCGCGCGGGTGGGGTGGGAGGCGCTTGCCGTCGCCCGCCATCCGGATTCGGAGCCCCTCGAGCGCGGGCTCGCGGCCCTCGACCGGCGTCTCCTCGCGGCGCTGGCACGGGCCCGCGCGCTGCGGGACCTGCACACCAGCACGTTCCGCGTACCCGAGTTGGAACGCTGGCAACACGCGGCCGCCGCCGCGCTGGTCGCGTCGCGGTGGGGCAGCGCGGGATTGCGGACCGTCATCTCCGACCCGCTCGCGCCGGTCGCCCGCCGGTACTTCGCGCTCCTGGCCCTGGCCGAGCGGCACCCACCGGCGGCGGGACCCCTCTTTCAGCGTTACCTGCGCACTCCTGCGTCGCACCACGCGTTCGTGGCCGCGGCCGTCGAAGCGGCCCGGTGGTATCCCGACCAGGTCGACGATCTCCTCTCGCTCTTCGACCGGATCAGGAGCGAGCAGCTGCGGCGGCGCTTCCTGGGCCCGAAGATTCTCGGCTCACTCTATTATCAGGGGAATGCCCGGGCACTTCCGCTGTTTCAGGAGCTCTGCATCAGTGGCCATACCGGGGGCGACGCGGATTGCTGCGAAGTGACGCGGGCCTTGGTGGCGGTGCGCAGGCTGACGGGTGTGGTGCCACTGAACGTGAAATACCCGGATCCTCAGATGCCCGAGGTGCGGGACGCGCTGGATGTGGCGGAAGCGGCCTATGAGGCGGAACGTGGCCGGCTGGCGCCGGTCACGGTGATCTGATCAGCTTTTCTTCGGAGCTTCCCGGGGCACGTAGTGCCCGATGCCGCGCATGACGTCGGTGTCGGTGAGCTGGATGAAGATCCAGCGCCGTGGTCCCCGTGCCCGCCAGGTGAGCCGGACGAATTGGGCACCCTGCCGCCATTGCCACGAAGCGGTCCCGACCGGATGGGGCGGACCGTAACGGGCCCGCAGCTCGCGCTGGACCTTGATCACCAGCGCACTCGTTCCCGAGTCTCCGAACGAGACCACGTCCGCCCGCCCGTCGATGAAATGTCCGCTGAGATAGAACTCCGCCCCGTCATCCGGATCGTGGATGATGACGCCGCATTCCATCACCTGAGCCGTGCGGGTCGACGTGTTGCACACGAGGGGCGTCGCGCCCGCCCGGGTGAGCGACCGCGCGCGCGTTTCGAACTCGGCGGCGGAGACGCCCGGGCGGAACCCGCGGTAGGGCAGCAGGGCGGCGGGCGCAGCGGGCGGCTGGGACTGAGCGGCCACGAGGCCGGGAGCGAGTGCGAGAGCGAGAGTCAGCGCGCGCATGGTCGAAGGACAATATAGGGTTGAAAATGAAAAACGGGCCCGGTGATGGTCACCGGGCCCGTCCCTCCAACGATCCTGCGGTGCTACATCAAACCTTGCGGACGTTCTGCGCCTGCAGCCCCTTGGGTCCCTGAGCGACCTCGAATTCCACGCTGTCGCCCTCCGCGAGACTACGGAACCCTTCCGCCTGGATCGCCGTGAAGTGGACGAACACGTCTGGTCCCGACTCCTGCGCGATAAAGCCGAAGCCTTTCGCGTCGTTGAACCACTTCACCTTGCCCTTGGCCATCTGTTACATCCTCGAACTGAGGGGCACTGCCCCGGAATAGTGCGGCGCTGACCACCGCGATCAGCGACGGGCTCAAACAAAAACCGCGAGACCTGTTGGTTCTCGCGGTGCGCAGTCTAACCGGTGACGGTGCCACGTCTTGCTTGAACCGGGGCTGAAAGTAGAGGTGGTTTTTGGGGGTGTCAAGCAACGTAAACGACCACATACAAACGGCTTGCACGGTTCGCTCGGTATCTGGCTAAATAGCGACACCATAACGACACTTATTCGACGATGGAACTATAAGACGATATCGGGAAATATCTTATGGCTTGGTGTTCCGTGTCGGGATGGCGGGGAGCCCAACCATCGCGCGCCACGCCGCGATGGACGCTTCGTAGCTCATGAGGAGCGGGGTGAGGTGTTGAACCGAAGTCTTGGGATCCCTGGCCGCCGTCTGTTCACAGCTCGTGGTCTCCTTGGCGACCGAGTCGATCTGGATGACCACCTGCTTCGCGATCTTCCGGTTGTCGCCGGGGGGATAAGCGGTGGAACTCATGCGCGCGACGCCAGTGTGCATGAATCCGCGGCCCGTCCCGCAGAATCCGGCGAGAAGCTTGCCGGCCCGCTTGAGCTGGGTGGGGCTCGTGCCGGCGCGTTGCACGGTCTCGATGCCGCTCTTGATCTGGCCGATCCCACGGGCCGCCGTGCGCAGTCCCTCCATCCACTTGAGCTGATCGGCGGTGGGTGGCGGGACCGAGTCGTGGTGTGTCGAATCGGGTGGCTTGGGCGTAGGCGTGGTGTCCTGGGCCACCAGGGGGCTGGCGACGAGAGAACCAGTCACGCTCAGCAACACGACGAGTCGACGCATTCGCATCTCCTGAACAAGGTCTGTCTGGGTCCCCGGCACAGGGTTATAATCACGCAATGACCGTTCCCGCAACCTCGCGCATCGTCCGCACCTTCGACGACCGGGCCGACGCACTCGCCCACTTCTTCCAGCGGGCCGGCGAAGCGCCGCGTCTCCTGGCTTTCGACGATAGTGTAGGCTGCCCCCTCGACCAGGCCGTCGCGGCCATCGAATGGACCGCCGCGGTCGGCATCCTGGCAGAGGACGATCTCTTGCACGCTGCCCGGGTGAGCGCGGATGCTGCTGCGGCCGTCGTCGAGCGCCGCGATGGCGACTCGCGCGTCTTCGTCTACTTCGGACCCCAGATGGACGCGCCCCCAGCCGATCCCTACGAAGGCACTCTCCTGTACGATGAACCGGGTGTCCGCGCCTACATCTTCGCGCAGCGCGTCCACGCCGTCGCCCACTTCCTTCGGGCCACGCAGGGGCTCGGTGCCGTACTCAGTATGCTGTCCCGCCGGGCTCCCGAGCTCCGGCACGTCCGCCGCTGGATTCAGGCGCTATTCGCCGAGCCCGTAGGGCATCACTCTACCCAATTGCTTGGCGGTTGGTTCGCAACCAGTGGTGCCGGCTGTCTCTTCCTGCCGCCGCAACCCGGCGAACCCCTCACCTACTGCGAAGTCGGTATCGACTCCTGATGCTAGCACTCTGGGTACCGCTGTGGGGCGCCCTCGTCGCGCCCGTCGCTCCATCTTCCGCCCAAGCCCCTGACAGCGCGGTTCTCCACCGGTACGCCGACGCCGTATATGCCACGGCGGACACGCTCGATGTCCTTCGCGGAGTGACGCAGGCGTTCCGCAACGATCTGAAGACGGCATCACCAACGCTCGTGCTCGCCCGGGCCACCTCGGTGCAAAACGCCTGCTCCTCCGGGGTTACCGCCGTTCGTCAGCTGCAAGGCATGCTCGCGGCCCGAACGGTCACTCCGAAATCGGCCCCCAGCCAGGCGAAGTTCCGGACCGCTGCGGAAGAGACCGTCGCCGCACTCGAGCGCTGTGTCCGCAACTGGCAGCCGTTGCCCCGCACCGACGCACGCGCCGACACCCTCCGTGCCTGGGGTCCCTACCGCGTCAACGAGATCGAGGTGGCACTCAGGAGGTTCGATCTCGCCCGTTTTACGTTCGCCGCGGCGGCCGGACTGCCCAAACGCCCCGTTCAGTAGCGATGTGGGAACGTGCACACTGTGGATACACAACTCCACATTGTGTGGATGAACGCCAGAACCACCGGCTCAACCGTGTCTTACCTTCCACACGCCGTGCACATCGAAATGAGCTAACCCGAAGAAATATCGGCACTTGCGCCACTTTCAGGCGCTCCTATATTGGCTTTCACGCGCCTTGAGGGGAAGGGTGGAGGCCCAGCGCTTCCACAACGCCTTTAAGGTGGGTCCAAGCGGAAATTCCGGGGAGGGCGCCGACGCAAACAAGGGCTCAGGCGCCTGCTGATCCGGGAGAGTGCTCTCTCCGGCTCGGACAGATGGAGCCAGTCGCGTTGCTTCATCCACGTCGAAGTAGTGCCTCGGCGTGCAGTGCGGAAGGTCGGTCCGCGACCCGATCTGACCCGCAGCACTCACACTGGTGAACCTTGCGGCCCGGCCAGGCTGCTTGGGGATCGAAGCCGGAGCTCCTGTTCGCCCTACCGAATGACGCAACAGTCAACCGGCGGCGGCGGGAAGAAGAACGGGGGAGTAAATCCCCTGGCTCCGGGTAGCCGGTGCGCGAAGCCCCCGGGTGGGAAACCATCCGGGGGCTTCGGCTTTCTTTACGCCCACCTTACGCCAAGACCCTTCGCTGCGCTCAGGGTGCACCCCTCGCTTTGCTCGGGGCGCACATTACGTTGTTGGCTTGCCCCCGCCCCGGGAGCCCTTCGCTCACATGCGCATCGCTCTGGTCACGGAGTTCTACTACCCCCACTTGGGCGGGGTCACTGAACACGT
>DASUBP010000245.1:0-17728 GCA_035763205.1 Gemmatimonadales bacterium | reverse complement strand
GTGGCGCGGCCGGTGTTGCCGACGAGGGAGACGACGTCCCCGGCTTTGACTCGATCTCCGGTCTTCACCAGGAGCTTCGAGTTGTGGTAGTAGACGGAAAAGACGTACTGGGAGGCCGGGTTAACCCCGGGGCCATGCCCCGGGGTTAACGAAAACCGCCGGTCATGCCGGATGGCCACGGTGTTGGCGCCAGCCTCAGCCTTCCCGGCGTAGATCACGACCCCGTCCCCAATCGCGTGCACCGGTGTTCCATCGGGGTTGTTGAATTCGACGCCCTGATGCGCCTGGAAGTTGCCGCCCATCGTCGAGCCAAAGCGGTAGGTCTGGTCGATGTACGGCTGGTCGGCGAGGGCGATCGGGCGGCGGAACCACGTGTGCCGGAGTCCAGCCGGTCGCGCAGCCCAAGGGGCACCACGTCTCGGATGCGGCTCGGGGCAAGGCCCGTCGAACACCCGAATTCCGCCGCCACAGTCCCCGGGGTCCGCGGGGATCACTGTATCGGCCACGAACTCGGCGGTGTCAGGAGGCAGTCGTGCGACCAGGCTGTCGGGAATGAGGGATTTCCAGCCGCCGAACTGCGGCGCGAACTGATAAGCAAGATCCTCGGTTGCAACCCATAGTGGTTTGCCCGGATCGCCTCTGAAGGCACGTGCTCGATTGGCACAGCCAACCCCTCGACATGGCGGTCTGACGAACCCCTCATGCCACGTCCGCCCCCCATCGGGCGAATGAGCAATACCCGTCAGCTCGCTGACCCACATGTTGCCACCGTCACCCACAATGATCGCAAACAAGTACTGATTCCTGATCCGCCCGATGACGGAGTCCTTGGCCGTCGTCGCACCCATCGAGTCCGTGACAACAAGCCAGGTCCTTCCGTCATCCCCCGTGATCTTGAGCCCGTCAGCGGTGGCGATGTAGGTCGTGTCCCCGCGCGTGGCAATCCCGTTCGGCGCGACATACTGCCACTCAGGGCCAAGCTCCCGATATTGCCAGTTCTTCCACGTCTTCCCGTTATCGAGCGAAAGTCCCCAGCCATTCCCTACGGTCCCGTACCAGACCTCGCCCTTCGGGCCGAACGCGAATGCGTGGACGAAGTCCCACGAGATCGAATGCTTCGACGTGTCGTCGCTTTCGGAGATGTGCTCCCACGCGGTCGCATGCGGGCGCAGGACGAAGATCCCGTGCCCGTACGTGCCGACCCACGTGGCACTGTCCGGTGCATGGGCGAGGGTCAGGATCGCCGTACTCCAAAGGCCCCAGCCTGTCGAATCGGGAATCTCGTCGACGCCTTGCGCGGCGAGCGGCCCAACCATGAGGAGCCCCATAATGACTGGGAGCAGACGACCCCCGACTCCCGACTCCCGCTTCATCATCCCCTCGCCGAGTATCCGGTTGGAAGCAGCCGTATCTCCGTCACCGCGGTCCGGGCGGGCCGCGTCACCGCGAAGAGCACCGCCTCCGCCACGTCCTCGGCGCGCATCATGTCCTTCCGCTTGGTGAACCCCGTCCTGGAATCGGGATCGATGGGATCCCAGATCTCGGTATCCACCGGCCCCGGCGACACCAGCGTGGCCCGCACGCCCGTTCCCGCGAGCTCCGCGGCGATCGAGCCGTGCATCCCTCGGAGCCCAAACTTGCTGGCCGCGTAGGCCGCCGAGCCCGGGAGCGCGACGTGGTCGGAGACCGAGCCGATGGTCACCAGGTCTCCGCTCCCCCGCTTGACCAGATGGGGCAGGAGTGCCCGGGCGATGAGAAACGGCCCCGTCAGGTTGATGCCGATGGCCTGCGCGAAATCGGCGGGGGTGGTTCCCTCCAGCCGCTTGATGAAGAAAATCCCGGCATTGTTGACTACGATGTCCGGTGCCCGGAGGTCGCGGAGCACCTGGCCGATGACGCGCTCCACCTGGCTTGAGTCCGAGACGTCGCACCGGAAGTCCGTCTGCCGCTCGGACGAGCCATCCGACAGACTGCGGGCCAGCCGCACCACGTGGGCCCCTGCGGCCCGTAGCTCGTTGGCCACGCCAAGCCCGATCCCGCGGGAGGCCCCGGTGACCAGCGCGACCTTTCCCGCCAGTGCCGTCACTACCCGACCAGGCCCAGGAACTCTTCGCGGGTCTTGGCGTCATCCCGGAACGCCCCGCGCAGGGCGCTCGTGATGGTCTTCGAATTCTGCTTCTCGACGCCGCGCATCATCATGCAGAGGTGATAGGCCTCGATGACCACACCCACGCCGAGGGGTTCCAGGACGCGCATGAGGGCATCCGCCACCTGGTCCGTGAGGCGCTCCTGCACCTGAAGCCGCCGGGCAAAGACATCCACCACCCGCGGGATCTTCGACAGCCCGACGATCTTGCCGTTCGGCAGGTAAGCCACGTGAGCGCGCCCATAGAACGGGAGCATGTGGTGCTCGCAGAGCGAGTAGATCTCGATGTCCCGCACCAGAATCATCGATTCGTGCGTTTCCTCGAAGAGCGCGTCATTGATCACGGCTTCGACGCTCATCCCGTACCCCCGGGTGAGGAACTTCATCGACTCGGCCACCCGATGGGGCGTCCGCAGCAGGCCCTCCCGGTTCGGATCCTCCCCGAGCTGGGTGAGCATCTCGGAGATGAGCTGCTCGAAGGGAATGCGCGCCACGCTGGGCGGCGTGTGCGATTCATGGAAGCTGTGGTGAGAAGCCGACTTCATCTGGTCGCGGGCCATGGGTTCCCCTATCTTCGGCGCACGTGCGAGTCCTAAAGCTACTCCGCTTCGTCCAACACGCGGGAGGCGCGGCCAGTTCCGCGCTCTCGGCCCTCTGGACGTTCCCCAGCATCCTGTTGTCCGCCTTCCTCGTCGCATGGGGAGCGGAAGCCGCGCAGTTCCTGATGTCTCAGGGGTTGGCCCTCGCCATCCTCGCGTGGCTCCAGACCCTCCCCGAGTTCGCCGTCGAAGCCGTCATCGCGTGGGAAGCCGGACACGACCCCGCGCGCGCCCACCTCGCCATCGCCAACCTCACCGGCGCCATCCGCCTGCTGCTGGGTCTCGGATGGCCGATGATCTATGTCGTGCAAGCCTGGTATGGCCGCCGGCAGCGGACTGAACGCCTTCCGGCCATCCGGCTCAACCCCGAGCACGCGACTGAAGTCGTCGGCCTGATCCCCGGCCTCTTGTACTTCGGCTTCATCTACGCGAAGCGCACCATCACGTGGATCGACGCCCTGGTGCTCCTCGCGCTCTACGGCGCGTACCTGCTGGCCCTCCTGCGGCATCCGCCGGAATCCGGAGAACATGTCGAAGACGCACCTGCCGTCGCGCAATGGGCGTACCGGCAGCCGGGCTGGCGCCGCCCGGCGGCGATCGGCGGCCTCTTCCTCGTCGGCGGGGCCCTGCTCTTTTTCACCGCGCACCCCTTCCTCGAGTCGATGCTCGCGCTGGCGGGCACCCTCGGCGTCAGCCAGTTCGTCCTGGTGCAATGGCTCGCGCCCTTCCTCTCCGAGTTCCCCGAAAAGCTGTCGGCCTTCGCGTGGGCGCGGCGCGTGTCCCACGCACCGATGGCCCTGATGAACCTCGTGTCCTCGAATATCAACCAATGGACCGTCCTGGCACCCATGATCCCGCTCGTCTACGGGTATTCGCACTGGCGGGCGACCGGCACCTGGAGCGCCTTCGGCTTCGACGGAGAGCAGGAACTCGAGATCCTGATCACGCTCCTCCAGAGCACGGTCGCGGTGCTCGTGCTCCTGACCCTCGAGTTTCAGTGGTACGAGGCGGCGGGGATCTTCGTGCTCTGGCTGGTGCAGTTCCTGGTGCCGCACTGGCGGGTCGAAGTGGCGTGGGGGTATGGGGTCTGGATTGCGGTACTGCTGACGCTCTACGTCGCGGGACGGCGGCGGCCGGTGGCCTTAAGAGCGGCGTGGCAGTCGGTTAGACGGTTAGACGGTTAGTCAGAGAAACACGATCGGCCGCTGCGCTGAGCGCCGCGGCCGATCGGAACATCAGGAACGGAGAGGAAAGTCGAAGCCCGAAAGTAATGACTGGTCCCTCACCGCAGCTTCTGTCTTCCCCACGGAGGGGGCATGACATTGGTTACAGTATCTGGGTCCACATCCGAGCTGTTGGCTCGACAGTTGAAGCTCTCCGTCCCCAAGACTACGATACCTCACGGGACGCTTTCGTCAAGGAAGGATTGATGAACATCACACTCATAGTCGCCATTGCGTCACTGATCGCCTGGGCGGTCCTGTTGTTCGTCATGCACATCGGATCCGGCTCGGTGAACCTGCTTTACGCCATCGCGGCGATCGCCGTGGCACGGCGGATCATGGTCGGCAACCCGAAGTTCTTGTCATGACGAGACGTTCAGGGAACGCCTCAATTGCGCTCCCCCGCTCGGCGCCCTAGGTTCGGAGACGATGGCCTACTTGCAGAGATGGACCCCTGAGCAAGGACCAGTCGTCATGTCGGCTCTTCGCGAGATGCTGCAGCGCGAGGGCAAGCACACGGCGTGGTGGTCCGACGTGCCCGGCGCCAAGAGCGGCGATGAGGCCAGTCACTGGCCGGAAACGCGCTGGGTGGTGTCGGGATACCTGCGGGTCCGTGTGGGGGCGGAGACCTACGACCTGGGACCCGGCGACCGCCTCGACCTTCCGGCGGACACGCCGCATACGACTGAGGTTATCGGGCTTGGTACCGCCATCCATTTGGTCGGAACCAAGGATGCCAAACTGGTATCTCTGAGCGCGTGAGAGGCCATCAGCCGTCAGCCGTCAGCAGGCTGATCGCCGCAGTTCAAATCTCCCAATTCGAGAACAGCACACCCTTCGCGGGACTCCGCTCCGGATAGCCGGTCAGATACATCCGCAGATCGGTCCATCGGACCTGATACCCCCGGGCTATCAGTGACTGATAGGCATCAGCGTAGGCCGTCTGCGACCGGATGGCCACGCGTCTGATCCCTGACCGCGACGCCGCGGCCTCTACGGCGCTCACCACCGCCGTGAAGGACTCCGGTGACCGCGCCGCGAGCTTCAGCACGCGTACCTCGTCCCCTTCACGTCCCTCGGCCAGGGGCGCCGAATGCCAGAGCGCAAAACCGTCGAGCCCGGCGTCCCCCCACACCAGCACCGTGTCCCCCAACGACATCTCCGACGTCAACAAGATCTCCCGCGAGCAGTCGTACCCGGGCGCAAGCTCCTCGACCAATCCGCGAATGGCCGTGACTCCGGAGTGCTGCCGGTCGCTGGTCTGTTCGGAGAGAAGTGCCGGGGCGGGGAGCCGGCGGGTACTGGTGTCCAGCGTCAGCGTGACGGTGAGGTGCCCGGGGCGGAATCCGAGCCCCGAGTAGAACCCGATGTTGTCGACGGTCCGGGGCATGGTCTCGAGTCCCACCGTGTGCGCCCCGCGGTCGATCAGCCAATCAGCGGCGGCCCCGACCACGCTCTTCCCCACCCCTCCGCCCTGCCGGTCGGTCCGGACCGCCAAGGGCCCCATCCATCCTTCGCGGCCGCACAGGTGCGCGAGGTTGAAGGCGGCGATGTCCCCATGTTCGTCGCGCCACAGCATGGCGCCTTCACCCGCGTCGATCAGGGCGTAGCGCCAGATCGCGGGATTGAGGCGAGGCACCCGCACGCCCACCAGGCCGTCGCGGCGGTACCGGTCGGTGAACGCCTCCGCGAAGAGCCGGTTCAGGCCCTCGATGTCCTGCTCGCCGGCCCGTTCGGGGCCGTGCACCTCGCGCTCAGGCAGCCACGCCCGCATCGGCCCCTCCGAGCGTCGCGGTGTCGTCCCGCACCACGCTGGTGCCTTTCCCGGAGTCGTAGTCCACCCGGATCACCCGGTCCAGGCCATCCCTGATCTGCTCCACGTGCGTGATGAGAATGACCTGCGGGAACCGGTCCCCCAAACGCCGCAGCAGAGTGAGGACGTGGTGCCGGCGCCCTTCATCCAGAGAGCCGAAGATCTCGTCGAGCACCAGGAGCGAGAGCGGCTGGCCGGCACGCTCGGCGATCATCTGGGAAATGGCGAGACGGAGCACCAGGTTGGCGAGGTCCTCCTCACCGCCCGACAACACGGGCTTCGGCAGCTCCTCGTCCAGTACGATCACCCGGTAATCCTCGGAGAGGTCGACATCCGAGTACCGGCCGTCGGTCAGATCGGACAGGAAGCTGGACGCGAGGGTCGCGATCTCGGGCCGCATCGCGGCGTTCAGGCCCGTGCGGAGGTCGCCAAGGGCGCGGTCGAGCTCGTTATGGAGCCGCAAGCGGATGCGGAGGTCCGCGACTTCTTTCTCCTTCTCGCCGCGCTCGGCCTCCCGCTTCCGTGCCTCGACCAGCGCCCCCTCCGCACCGGTCAGCTCTCCCCGCATCTGCGCCAGGCTGACTTCGGCAGCGCGTACCTGGACCAGGGCCTTGTCGTGGCGCTGGCGGGCACTGTCGAACTCCGCGTCCGAGAATCCCAGTGCCTTCACGGCATCCGTCAGCTCCTTCGCGCGGGCCTCGCGGGCGGAGAGCACCTTCTCCGCAAGCTCCGCCTCCTTGACCAGGATCTCGCCCCGGCCGGCGCGGTCCTTCAGCGTCGTCGCCTCGAGCAGCACCGGCTTGAGCGCCGCCAGCTGCGCGCGCACCGCTTCATGACGCTCCCGGTCGTAACCGGTGGCTCGCGTGGCCAACCGCTGCTCGAGATCCCGCGACCGTTTGACCGCCGTCTCCCGCTCCGCCACCGCCCGGCGCCGCTCCTGTTCCTGGGCACGCAGGTTGCCCGCGTGTTCACTCACCGCCCGGCTCCGGCCGGCGATCTCATCCCGGGTCTTGTCGGCTTCCGTGACGCTGGCGGGCTCGGCCTCCAGCTGCTCCACGCGTTTGGCGAAGAACTCACCGTTGTCCTTGATGCCGGTCAGTTGCGCGTCGAGGACGGTGAGCACCTGCGCGTACTCCGGCCCCAACGGTCGCTTGCAGGTCGGGCAGATCCCCTCGGGGCCGAGGGACACGATCTCGTCGCGCTCCTGCTTCACTTCCTTCCACTGCTCGCGGAGCTCGTTCCGCTTGGTCTCGGCGTACTGGCGCTCGCGAACCCAGGCCGTACGGGCTTCCTCGGCCAGTCGCTCGGCGGTGGCCAGCTCTTCCGCCACCAGCTTGACCTCCCGCTCGACGGCCGCGAGGGATTCCTCGGCAGGCAGGAGCTCGCCGATGCGCTTCTCCAGGCGCTCCGTCGTCCGTTTGAGCTCCTTGAGCTGGGCTTCCTCACCCTTCCGCGCGACTTCCTCTTTCTGCAGCCCCTCGAGCTGTTCCCGCTCCCGCTCCAGCGCGAGGATGGGCGCCAGAGTAGGCTCGAGTTGATCCAGCTGCCGGCGGGCATCCCGGGCCGCGGCCAGCTCACGGTCGAGACGCTGGAACTCCTGGCGCGCGGTCTCGACCTCCTTGTCGGCTATCCGGCGGTCGCCATCGAGCGAAAGCGTCCGGTCACGCCGGGCCTGCCATTCCTTCCACCTGGGCTCCTCTTCGCCGAGCCGCTTTTCGGCGTCGGACCGCGCGTGTTCGGCGCTCTTCACCGCGCCGCGGGCTTCTTTCAGCCGGGCCTCGGCCTCCTGACGGGCTTTTTCGAGGGTCGCCCGGTCCACCAGCCCGGCCTCCAGGCCCTTGAGCTCTCCATTCAAGGCGTTGCGCGTCTCGCGGACGTCGACCCGCGCCAGATCCAGGCGCTCGTAGCCGAGGACGCGGGAGAGAAATGCGTGCCGCTCCTCGCGCTTGAGCGTCCCCATCACCGCCAGGTCCTTCTGGCCGGTGAAGTACGTATTGAAGAACTCATCGTGCGTCATGCCCAATGCCTTCTGCGCCTTCTCCGTCACTTCCTTCAACGAGTTGGCGAGCAGCACGCCATCCTGATACAGCTCCGCGGAGTGGAGCCCTCGCACGATCCGCAGCTCGTGGCGGCCGAGGGCCAGCTCGAGCTCGACTTTGACGGAGGAGCGTGCCTTCGCGCGCAGATTCCGCACGGAATCCTTGTCGCCCCGGGCGGCCTGCGAGCCATAAATCGCCCAGGAGATGGCCTCGAGGAGCGTGGTCTTGCCCGCCCCATTGGGGCCGACGATGCCCGTGATGCCCTTCCCGAACTCGATTTCGGTATCGGCATGCTGGCGGAAGTTCACGAGCCGGAGGCGGCGCAGCTCCACTAGCGGGGCCCCTCCTCGCGCGTGCCAGCGCCCGCCTTCTCGACGTACTCCACACCGACCCGAATGAATTCCTCGCGGTCCAGGTCCGCGTCGAGGGGGCGGCGGGACAGAAAATCCTTCACCGTTTCGGGAAGCGTGAGGCTCTTCCCCCCCGGCGTGGCGACCCCCACTTCGCGCTCGGGTGGCGGGGGGCGCCGCAGGTCGAGATGGAAGTTGAGCGCCCTGGTCTTCAATGCGCGGATCGCCTCGTGGTCCAGATCTTTCGCGATCCCGCGGGACACGTTGTTGACGATCAGCCGGATCACCATGTCGTCGACGGACGGTTTCACTTTCTTCGCCGACGCGGCGATCGCCGCATCCAGCTCCGCGGCGGTCTGGTCGGTGGCGTCGATCGGCGGCAGGTCCAGGAAACGCCGGGGCGCCTCGATGGCCCGGAAGGTCACTTTGGCACCGGGGAGATCGACCAGCAGGTAGCCCTTCCCCGGGCGCTTGTGGCGTTTCTCGTCCACCAACTCGCCCCAAGGGTTGTGGCTGACGTAGTCCAGGCTCCCCGAGTACCACATGTTCGGCTCGAGCTCACGCGCCACGTGGTAGGCGCCGAGGGCAACGTAGTCCCAGTGCGAGGCGCCGAGCTCGGCGCGAGTCACGACGCCGCTGCCGTACTCGACCGCGCCCTTGTCGAAGGCAAAAATCCCGTCGACCTCAGCGTGAATGACCAGGATGTTGTGCGTCACGCCGGGTTGCGGGCGGAGGGCGGGACGCTCCGCCTGCGCGACCGCGGAGTGCGGGACCGCCAGTACCGCGGCGTCCAGGTCGGGCAGCATGATCCGCCGGGGGACGTCGATCACGATCTCGACGCCGAGCGCCTCGTAGAGCCTGAGGATGCTTCCCGTTTCGGCCGACCGCGGCGTGTCATGGTTTCCCGCCACCATGATCACCTTGGTCGCGGGCAGCGCATTGCGGAGACGGTCGAGCTCGCGGAAGAGCGTCAAGATCGCGGCATTGGTCGGGCGCACGGCGTTGAACACGTCTCCCGCGATCACCACGCAGTCGGGCTCCTGCTGGAGCAGGTCATCCACCGCCCGCTTCAGCGCGGTCGCCACGTCGGCCTCGCGCTGGTTCGCGCCGCGAGGCGTCAGCCGCTCGTACTGGCGGAACCCCAGGTGAAGGTCGGAGAGGTGGGCGAGCTTCATCTAAGGAATGAGGCTCCGGTCGGACGTGTTATGCAGGATCGTGCACGCCAAGACGACGACGGCTCGCATGCGAGACCTCCCGCTCAGTACGGCTCCTCAGAAATGGGCGACAGCGGCGGCACCGCCCGCCGTTCCCGCGGCACATCAGCGGCGACCTTGCTCCCCAACGCGCTCCGGAAGAACGCGAGCACGTCGTCCGGCCGGGTGCGTCGCACGGCCGCCAGGGCCCGGCGGACATCCTCCTGCTCGCGTGAGGCAACCAGGTCCTTGAGCACGTTCGGCTTCAGCCGCCGGTCGATTTTCATGAGCTGCCGCACGATGGCGTCCTCGAACGGCAGGTCTTCACCGGGCGGGAATTGCTCCACGCCGTCCCGGCCCCGCATCACGGCCGGTCTCGGGAACCGGACGAAGATCGGCTGGGTGAAGTGCGGGTGCCTGATCATCAGCTCGCCGATCGGCAAGGTCGCGAGCTTGATCTTGGTCGCCGGCGACAGGACCTGGTAGCCGGGGGTCGCCAGCTCGTCGGCATCCATCCGCCCGAACACCTGGGTCCCCGCATTCCCCACCACCCGCCGGTGTACCTGTGACCGGAACTGCTCCGCCCCGAACAACGCGAGCCCCAGGTACCGGCCGCGCTCGGAGATGTCGAGGAGCATCCGCTTCACGTGGGTCTCCGGTCCATCCCCCGACGCGTACTTGTTCAGCTCGTCCACGAACACCACGACCACGTCCACGCCGAGGTTCCGGTGCTCCAGACGCTCGCGGAGCTTGGAGACCACCCGCGCGAAGACCAGATCCTGGCCGAGGGGGTCGACGTTGGCGACGTCGATGACGTAGACGCCGCGATCTTCGAACGCGCCCCAGGGGAGATCGCCCACCGCCCCGTCATCGGTCACGAGGCCTTTGCAGCGCGTCGAGATGTTCGAGAGCCGGTTCCGCACCTTCCGGATGGTGGCGACGTGATGGGTCCGCCACATGTCCCCGCGCCCCGAGTCCTCCACCCCACGCAGGATGGCCCGGAACAGCGCGTCCAGGTCCGCGAAGGTCTCGACCTGATGCTGGTTCCCGAAGCCGTCGTCGAAGGGCTGCCCGACGACCCGGTCTTTCAGGAAATCGATGAACGCGTCGGCCTTCGCGTCGATGTCGTCCCTGTTGAGGAGGACCTCGGCGAAATCGAGGGCTTCGCGCAAACCCCACACCAGCGGCTCGACGTCCCCCACCAGATCGGGGTGCGTGCGCAGCGTGTTGAGGTTGACGCCGTCGGGCTTGAACGGTGCGTAGTAGCGCACCCGCTTGAAGGGTTCCGGACGGACGCCGAGGCGTTCGTACCGGCGGCGGTCCTCTTCCTGGAGCTCGCCGGGGCGGTCCAGGAAGCAGAGATCCGGACCTTTCACGTTGAAGCAGACCGCGGCGACGCGGCCGCGGTGCGCCGGAAAGTGCTGGAAGATGGAGGAGATCAGGAACTCGACCGCCGACGTCTTGGTCGCCAGCCCCGAAATCCCGGAGATGTTGAGGTGCGCGGCTTCGGGGCCCAGCAGGAAGTCGGAGTCCAGGTAGACCGGGGCTTCGAGTCCCCCCGACGTGTAGAGCCCGACGGGGATTCCGGTCGGCTCCGCCCCCGTGAGGTAGGCGTCCATGCGGAGTGCCGAGGCGACGTCCGCATCACTCGCGACCAGCACCCGGCCCAACGGGACAGGCTGGAGCGGATCTTCCGGGAATTGGCGCAGGACGGCGGCGGTCCACAGCCGGATTTCTTGGCGTATTGTCGGCGCCGTTGAGGCGCGGTCGGGATCGCCATCGGCACTGACGACGTCATGGAGCGGCGTGGCCAGATCGGAGTACGCGAAGGCGTCGGTCACCACCCCGAAGACCACGCGCGCGGCATCGGCCGGGTCTTCGACCCGGACGATTGAGCCGATGCCGATAGTCGTGTCCCGCGCCGTCCAGAAGTGGAATTGGTGCGGCGTGGCCGGTTTGAGCTCGGTCGCGACGACTCGTCCGACGCTCATGAGCCGGTCCCGGCCGTCCCGGCCGTCCGGGGCAGACGCGAGCCGGGGTCGGCCACCAGGTACTGGGGGGCCCGGCTGCGGAGATAGGTCTCCACGTCATGGATAGGATACAGCAATCGATCGAATCTCGCGTCCGGGGTGGATAGCGGTTTGCGCTCGTTCAGGAGCCAGGAGCCGAGCGCGTCGGCGAGGCCGATGGAATCGCGGTGCGCGCGGGCTTCGAGGCGGAGCAGACCGTACAGGAGGTCATGCCCCTCCCAGGGCCAGATCCGCACGTACCACGAATAGACCGCCTGGGACCCGTGCCGGTGGGGCTGGAAAACCGAGGTGCGGTGTCCCTGAGGCAGCGTAAGCGCGCGCTTCAAGTCGTCGCCGCTGAAGTACTGCGCTCCGTGACTCTTGATCACGCCGAGGGTGCGGGCGTGGCTCGCCAGGACCGCGGAGTTCGACAGGATCCCGTCGATCACCAGCCATTCATCCGCCGGCAGCCGCTCCGCCAGAGGCTCCGCAACGGCCCGCTCCACGGCATCCCGGAGCCGTTCCACTTGAATCCCCGCGGCCGTGAGGGCGCGCCCCGGCTGACCCAGAACCTCGTCCTTGAGGGTGATCAGCTCCTCCCCGGAGCGCTGTAGCGCGTCGCGGACGTTGTCGCTCAAGCCGTCCACGGCCGTGATCACGACCCGCCGGGATCGCTCCGCGACCGTCTGGAGGCGACCACCCTTTCGACGCCGCGCCGCGGCGGCCACATAGGCACTGATGATCGGGACGACGCCGTCGTATCCGACCACCGCCCAGCGCTGAATGCCGTCGATGAAAGTCACGGCGGACGGTGCGAGGGCCTCGGTTCCGAGCGCACGGACCGCGAGCTGGGAGCCCTCCACGAGGTCGGCGCCCGTCAGCTCTTCGGCCTCGCTGCGCCCGCCCGAGGCGTCAGGCACGTACGAAGCGGGTACGGCACCCGCGGCGAGCGCGGCGTCGAGCCACGCGAGGCGCGCCACTAGTCCCGCACCTTCACGCCCACCACCAGGCCGTCGCGGATGGGAATCACCGTCGCGTTGATGCGGGGATCGGTAGCCGAAAGCTTGTTGAATGCCCGGACACCCTCGGTGTCCGCGGCGGTGACCGACGGATCGGCGACCTTGCCGTCATGGAAGGCGTTGTCCCCGAGGAGCAGGCCACCCACCCGCAGCAGCCGCACGCCCCACTCGAAGTACTGCGCCATGGGGGCCTTGTCCGCGTCGACGAACACCGCGTCGAAGCCCGGCTTCAGCGTTGGCAGTACGTCGAGCGCCGAGCCCTCGATCAGCTCGACCCGGTCCGCCACGCCGGCGGTGCGGTAGGCCTCGCGCGCGACTTTCGCGTGGTGGGGATCGAATTCAATCGTCGTCAGTTTGCCGCTCGGCGGGAGTGCCCGGGCCATCCAGGCGCCCGAGTACCCGCCCAGGGCGCCGATCTCGAGGACGCGCGTAGCCTGAACGGCGGCCAGCAGCACGGCCAGGAGGCGCCCTTCCTCGGCGGAGACGTTGATCTCGGGGAGATTCGACGCCGCCTGGTGCTTCCGAATCTCGACCAGCGCGGCGTCTTCGACGAAGAACAGCTCGCGCAGGTATCGCTCGAGCCGTTCGTCCACGGCTAAGCGGTGACCTCGACGTTCGGAAAGGGCGGGACGTCGAGGAGCCAGACGCCCGCCAATCGGTTTTGCTTGTCGATCTCGACCAGGAGGTGGTCGCCGACGCGGACGGGAGTCGCGGCGCGGGCCCGTCCCACTTTCAGATGGAGAATCGATTCCGCGGCGTTCTTCTCCATCATCAGCGCCGTGTCCACCTCGACGGCCGCCACCCCCGGCTGGGAATTGCGCGACGGAAAAATGACCGCGCCTTCCTTCGGGTCGGCCGGGGGCGTGAGGGTGTTCAGCGTCTTGATATCGTCGGGCCAGGTCACGACGTCGAGGCCGCGCAGCGCCCCATCGGCGACGTCGAGCACCACGAACGAGCCGTCGGCTCCTTCGAGATCCACGGTGCCGGAGAGTCCCTTGCCGTTCCTGGCCGTGCCCTTGCAGGAGACGGTCAGGATGTCGGTCTCCGCGTCCCAGCGGTAGGTGACCTTCGGCAGCTTGCCGTCGAGTGGGACGATCCTGGCTTCAAACACCATCACGTTTCCCGCTTCCCTTTTCCCGAACGGTGACGAACTCCAGGATACGGTCCAGGGCTCTCTCGAGGTCGGTCGTGGCCGCCGCGTACGACAGCCGCACCCAGCGGTCGTCGCCGAACGCCGCGCCGGGCACGAGCGCCACCCCGGTCTCCGTGATCAGTTGGGTACAGAAGTCCGTGCCATGCATTCCGCCGAACGAGTCGACGCGGAAGAAGAAGTAGAAGGCACCGAGCGGCTCGACGAACTCGACGCCCGGCAAATCCTGCCGGAAGCGGCCCACGACCAGGTCACGGCGCTTCCGGAACTCGGCCACCATCCGCTGGACATCCTGCTCCACGCGTTCGTCCGCGTACGCCGCCGCGGCCGCGAACTGGGCCTGATGATTCGCGCCGCTCGTCGTGTGCGATTGCAGGGCCGCCATCGCCTTCGCGATGGGCTGAGGCGCGAGGGCCAGTCCGATCCGCCACCCGGTCATCGCATAGGCCTTGCTGGGCCCGGTGATCAGGACGACCCGCTTCAGCAACTCGTCGTTCAAATCGAGGAACGAGGGCGCCGGACCGGGTCCGTAGTGGATCCGGCGGTAGATCTCGTCCGCGATGATCCACGCGTTCTTCCGCTCCGCCCACTCGGCGATCGCGCGAAGCTCGGTCAGGGAGTACACGGCGCCCGTGGGGTTGCAGGGGGAGCAGAGAATCAGCCCCTTCGGAGTCGGCACCATCCGCTCCAGATCCTTCACGCCCACCTTCAACCCCCACTCGGCGTCTCCGGCCACCATGACGGGGCGGGCTCGCGCGAGATGGATGATCTGCGGATACGAGACCCAGGCCGGGGCGGGAATGGCGACCGAGTCGCCGGGACCGAAGAGCGAGAAGCAGGCGTTGAAGAGCGACTGTTTGGAGCCCGAGGAGACGACGATGTGATCGGCGTTGACGGGCCGGCCGCCCGACAGGAGCGAGAGATGCTTCGCCGCGGCGGCGCGCAGCTCGAGGATGCCCTCGTTGGCCGGATAGTGCGTGTAGCCGTCCTTGATGGCCTTGATGCCGGCTTCGGCCGGAATTGAGGGCGTCGCGAAATCGGGTTCGCCCGCCCCCAGGTCGATGACGTCTTCACCCGCGGAGCGCCGGCGCTTCGCTTCCTGCGAAATGGCGATGGTCGCCGATGTTTCGAGATGTTGCAGGTTTTGCGACAGGCCGTCAGCCACCGAGTCTCCAGGCAGGTGAAGTTCGAATTGGAATCTAGCCTCGCTCCTTGCCACCTTCGAGCCCCGTAACTAGGATGCGTGATAGAGAATTGAACGCCCTTTGACAACTGAGGACCGTGTGACAGCACCTGTGGCAGCGACGCCCGCGACGGCCGTACTGGAGCGCGGGCGCCCCGTACTGATCGTGTCTCCCCCGGCCCCCGAATGCGCCGGCGCCCTGTGGCCGCTGGTCCAGGGGCACGCTCCCGTGCTGATTATCACGGAAAGCCCGAGTGCCGCTCAGGCCTGGCTACTCGCGGTGCCCCAACCTCTTCGATTCCACGCCGTTACCGGACTGGACCGAACGGCTCGCCTGCTGGCTTCGGGCGAGGTGGACGTCCTTGCCGGGTCCCCGACCGACTGCGCCGCCCTGCTCGCCCGGTCAGCCCTGAAGGGCGAAGAGATCCGCACCGTGGTCCTGGCGTGGCCCGAGATGCTTCAGGGAACCCCCGAGTTCTCCGCCGTCCCCGCATTGCTGGCCGAGATGAAGGAAGCACGGCGGATCGTACTGAGCTGGAACCCGACCGGACTCGAGAGCTTGCTCGAGTCGCACGCGCGGCGCCCCCACGTGGTCGGCGACATGCCGATCGGGGAGAATGCCCGCCCGCTCCCGACTCTGGGCGAGGCCAAGTACGTGATTGCCGCCCCGGGCACCCGGGAAGCAGCGATCACCGCGGCGCTCGATGGGCTGGATCCGGGAGTGGCCCTTGTCTGGCGCCGTGGGGTGGAGCCGGCGGGACAGGCCAACGCGGTCATCTGCGCGGACCTCCCGACGCGGGCTGAGCTCGCGGCCCTGGCTACCGTTGGCATGCCGGTACTCGTGCTGGCACCCGAACAGCTGGCCTATGCACGCTCGGTCGCGTCCCCGCTCACGCCCGTTCCTCTATTAACGGGCGCCGGCACGGCGGCCCGGCAGGCACGGGCGACGATCGCCGCGCGGGTCGAGCGTGGGGATCTCGCCGCGGAGCTGGCGCTGCTCGCGCCGCTCTTCGAGCGATACGATGCGGCGGAAGTGGCGGCCGCGGTTTATGCGGTGAGTCGGGAAGCGGGAAGCGGGAAGCGGGAAGCGGAAGGCGCTGCACTTTCCCGGGTCAAGATTCACGTGAACGTCGGTAAGAAGGACCGCGCAGCGGCAAAGGATATCGTCGGAGCCCTGATTCGTGAGGCGGGCCTGTCCAAGGACGATATCGGCCGCATCGACGTGCGGGACACACACAGTGTGGTAGAAGTGGCGGGGTCTGCCGCCGAACGCGCGGTGGCCCGCTTGTCCGGCATGATGATCCGCGGTCGGAGGGTGAATGCCCGAATAGACCGCTAAGAACTAGACGGCTAGACCGTTAGGGGATTTCGATGGATCCGCAAAGAGAACAAGGATTCGAACTCACCGGTTATAGCGGAAATTCGACGCACGGCACGGTGACGGTGATTTCGTTCGACAAGAAGGCTCGGACACGACGAGCCTTCAAGGCGCTGGGGACCTTTTGGGCATGCGCCGTGGGCTCGATCTTCATCCCCGTCGCACACTTTCTTCTCGTACCCGGCTTCTTCTTCTTCGCGATCTTCCAATTCTTCCAACGCCTCGGCACGCCTGAGCTCGGCAAAGGTGCGACGGGCGTATGCCCGGACTGCGGCGCCGAGCAGAAGCTCGACCTCCCGCCGCGGTGGACGACTCCGCAGCAGGTCACCTGCAAGAAGTGTCAGAGGGGTTTGCAGCTCACCGCTGCCTAACCCTAAAGGGCGAGAAAGCGACGGGCGCTAAAGCACGGGTACGACGAGAACTCCGTGGCTGGAAAAGCGACGGGCTGCCCGACGGGGCAGCCCGCATACCGCTTCGCTATTGGTCACCATGACGTCTCACAGCGACGTCACAGTATAGCGAAACCCGTTGCTTACTTCATCTTCCCGTTGACGGCCATCTTCAACTGCTTGCCGGCGCGGAACGCGGGAGCGATCGACGCCTTGATCTGAATGACGCCGCCGGTCTTCGGATTGCGGCCCATGCGAGCGGCACGCTTCCGAGCTTCGAAATTTCCGAAGCCCGTGATCTGCACCTTCGCACCTTTCTTCAACTCACCGGCGATGATCCCCTTGTCGTCGAACAGGGCTTCGATCGTCCGGCCGGCATCCGCCTTGGACATCTTCGTCCGCATGGCGAGGGCCGCAGTCAGCTCGGCTTTGTTCATGGCGCACTCCTGGGTGGAGGTGGTCGAAAAAGCCTTGCAAAATCGCCCCTGTACGGGGGGGCATCCCAAAAACCCTTGAAAAACCGATACAATATGGGGTACCCCCTCGAAAAACCGCAAGATACCAGCACTTCCTTGACCTCCGTTTCCAAGACGACTACCCTGTCGGGGGTCAGGGATCAGGGATCAGTGTTCCCGTTCCCGCGTCGAACCCCTGACCCCTAACCCCTGACGCCGAGCCCTTCTTTGTTCCACGGCACCCGCCCCGGTTGGATCGAAGTCATCGCCGGGGTCATGTTTTCCGGCAAGTCAGAAGAGCTCATCCGGCGGGTTCGCCGCGCCGTGATTGCCCGGAAGAAGGTCCAGGTCTTCAAGTCCCACCTGGACGCCCGGTACGCCGGCCTCTATTCCGTCACCTCCCATGACGGGATCACTGTGGAGGCCGAGCCCATCGACTCCTCCGAACAGCTGATCCGCCAGATCGCCCCGGTCACCGAAGTGGTGGCCGTGGACGAGGCACAGTTCCTGGACGATGGCCTGGTCGCCGTCGCGAATAGCCTTGCCGATCGGGGGGTCAGGGTCATCCTGGCCGGGACCGACGTCGACTTCCGCGGCCTCCCGTTCGGGGCCATGCCCACCCTCATGTGCGTCGCCGAGGTGGTGGACAAGTTTCAGGCGATCTGCGTGGTCTGCGGGGGCCCAGCTACCCGGAATCAGCGCCTGGTCAACGGGAGGCCGGCGACCTGGGACTCACCGACGATCATGGTCGGGGGGCGGGAGTCATACGAGGCACGATGCCG
>DASUBP010000244.1:0-3357 GCA_035763205.1 Gemmatimonadales bacterium | reverse complement strand
CGCGTTTGGCTGCACACCTGCACGCTCGATCACCCCAACGCGGTGCCGAACTACAAGGCGCGCGGCTTCGTGCCTTATCGCACCGAAACGTACGAGGTAGATTGACCCAATGACCCTCTCCCGCAAGGCGAAGCTCATCATCTCCGGCATCGTTGCGTTGCCGATACTCCTCTTCGTGTTCTTCACGTGGTCGTCCCTGAGCTGGACCTACTCCAGCGGTACCCGGGCGGGGTATGTGCAGAAGTTCTCGAAGCAGGGGTGGCTCTGTAAGACGTGGGAAGGGGAGCTGTCGATGGTGGCGGTGCCCGGATCGACGCCCGAGAAGTTCTACTTCACGGTCAGGAACGATTCGGTCGCGGGGCTGGTCAACAACACCCTGGGCAGGCGGGTGGCATTGCACTACGAGCAACACAAGGGCGTTCCCACCAGCTGCTTCGGACTCACGGAGTACTACGTAGACAGCGTACGGACGGTCGAATGAGCCAGACGAATACCTTCGGAAGCCACACCACCCTCGCGGTGGGCGGGAAGCGTTTCACCATTCACAAGCTCGAGACCCTCGAGAAGAAGGGCCTGCCGGTCTCCCGGCTCCCCTACTCGCTCAAGATCCTCCTCGAGAACCTCCTCCGTTTGGAAGATGGCCGGACCGTCCGCGCCCAGGACGTCGAAAAGCTCACCAAGTGGGATCCCGGGCACATCCCCGATGAAGAGATCGCGTTCATGCCGGCCCGGGTGCTCCTGCAGGACTTCACGGGCGTCCCCGCGGTGGTGGACCTGGCGGCGATGCGCGACGCGATGTCCCGGATGGGCGGAGACCCCAAGAAGATCAATCCGCTGCTGCCCGCTGAGCTGGTGATCGACCACTCGGTGATCGTGGATCAGTTCGGGACGCCCACGGCGTTCCAGGCCAACGCCGAGCTCGAGTTCCAGCGGAATCGGGAGCGCTACGCGCTGCTGCGCTGGGCCCAGAAGACCTTCCGGGGATTCCGGGTCGTACCACCCGATACCGGGATCGTCCACCAGGTGAACCTCGAGTATCTCGCTCGGGTCGTGTTCACCGGTGACGGCAATGAACCGCTCGCGTACCCGGACACCGTCGTCGGTACCGACTCGCACACCACCATGATCAACGGACTCGGCGTGCTGGGCTGGGGCGTGGGGGGCATCGAGGCCGAAGCCGCCATGCTGGGCCAGCCCATCTCCATGCTGATTCCTCAGGTCGTGGGCTTCCGGCTGTCCGGAAGGCTGCGCGAGGGCACGACGGCGACGGACCTGGTGCTGACGGTCACCGAAATGCTTCGGAAGAAGGGGGTCGTCGGGAAATTCGTGGAGTTCTATGGCCCCGGCGTGGCGAACCTGCCCCTCGCCGATCGCGCGACGATCGGCAACATGGCACCCGAGTATGGCGCCACGTGCGGCATCTTCCCGGTGGACGCCGAGACCCTCAAGTACCTCGAGTTCACCGGACGGCCGAAAGACCAGGTGGCCCTCGTCGAGGCGTACACGAAAGAACAGGGGCTCTTCCTCACCCCCGACTCACCGGAGCCCAAGTTCTCGGACACGCTCTCCCTCGATCTGGCGACCGTAGAACCGAGCCTCGCCGGACCGCGCCGTCCGCAAGACCGGGTGGCCCTGCATGACGTCGCCAAGGGATTTGCGGCCGCCTTGCCCTCGCTCATCAAGCCCTCCGCGGCTCCGGCGCCCACCGGCCGCTGGGAAGGCGAGGGTGGCGGGACCGCGGTCGCGACTCCGCCCGCCCGGAAGACGCACGTCGACCTCACGATCAACGGCGAGGCCTGTCAGCTCCGTCATGGCTCGGTGGTCATCGCGGCGATCACGAGCTGCACCAACACGTCGAATCCTTCGGTGATGGTGGCGGCGGGATTGCTGGCCAAGAAGGCCGTCGAAAAGGGCTTGATGAGCAAGGCCTGGGTGAAGACCAGCCTCGCCCCCGGATCCAAGGTCGTCACCGACTACCTCGGCCAGGCGGGGCTGACGCCCTTTCTGGACAAGCTTCGTTTCAACCTGGTGGGCTACGGCTGCACCACGTGCATCGGGAACTCCGGGCCCCTGCCGGAAGAAGTCACGGCGGCGATCACCGAAGGTGAGCTCGTGACCTGCGCCGTGCTCTCGGGGAACCGGAACTTCGAGGGGCGGATTCAGCAGGAGGTCCGCGCCAACTATCTCGCCTCGCCGCCGCTCGTCGTCGCGTTCGCGCTGGCCGGGCGGATCGACTTCGACTTCGAGAAGGACGCGCTGGGCAAGGGGAAAGACGGCTTGCCCGTCTACCTGAAGGACATCTGGCCGAGCGCGCAGGAGGTGGACAGCGTGGTGCGGCAGTCGGTGCAGTCGTCGATGTTTCACAAGGAGTACAGCGAGGTGTTCGCGGGGGACGCGCGTTGGCAGGGTCTTCCCGTCCCCGACGGCGAGCGCTTCGTGTGGGAAAAGGATTCGACCTACATCCGGCAGGCGCCCTATTTCGACGGCATGCCCGCTCAGCCCGGTCCGATCTCGGACATCAAGAACGCCCGCGTGCTGGCCGTATTGGCCGACAGCATCACGACCGACCACATCTCTCCCGCCGGGTCGATACGGAAGACGAGTCCCGCCGGGCAGTATCTCATTTCCCACGGTGTCCAGCCCGCGGACTTCAATTCGTATGGCTCGCGCCGGGGCAACCACGAGGTGATGGTACGCGGCACGTTCGCGAACGTCCGCCTCAAGAACAAGCTGGCGCCGGAGACCGAGGGGCCCTTCACGGTGCATCTGCCCGACGGCGCGCCGATGTCGATCTACGACGCGTCGCTCAATTACCAAGCGGAGAAGACGCCCCTCCTGGTCCTCGCCGGCAAGGAGTACGGCTCGGGTTCGTCACGAGACTGGGCCGCCAAGGGGCCGCGTCTCCTGGGCGTCCGCGTGGTGATCGCGCAGAGTTACGAGCGCATTCACCGGTCGAACCTCGTGGGAATGGGGGTTCTCCCGCTGCAGTTCGCCGCGGGTGAGTCGGCGGAGTCTCTGGGGCTCACCGGCAAGGAGACGTTCGATTTCGTGGGCGTGACCGACGTCCTGGTCGAGGGGTTCCCGAAGGGCAAGACGCTGACCGTGACCGCCAAGGGCGAGAGCGGCACCAAATCATTCAAGGTGACCGTGCGCATCGACACGCCGCAGGAGCTGCAGTACTACCGGCACGGCGGGATTCTCGAGTACGTGCTGAGACAGCTGGCGGCGAAGTAGCCGCCGTTCGTCGCGGGCGCCCGGCGATTGGGCGCGAAGGTGGTGCGAAGAGTGACGTCACGCGGCCTATTGTCCCTTACCGGACGCGAGGTCGCGGATGCCGTCAAGACATCCCGGCCAGCC
>DASUBP010000243.1:0-9865 GCA_035763205.1 Gemmatimonadales bacterium | reverse complement strand
TGATCGCCAGTCCCGACACCCAGTCGGCGCGGCTGTGGACGAAGGCACTGAGCAAGGTCCCGCACATGTCGGGAACGCCCCAGCAGGCCGTGACGCGGGACTACGTGCTGAATCTCATGAAGTCGTGGGGTCTCGAAACCTGGTTCACCACCTACGACGTCTTCCTGCCGCAACCCGACTCGTCGGCGCTCTGGCTGATCGCCGCGCCTGGCGCCGCACCGCAACCCCTCTCATTGGCGGAGCCCGCCGTTCCCGGGGACTCCACCTCCATGGGGCCGCAGGTCCTCGCGTTCAACGGAACGGCGGCGAGCGGCAACGTCACCGGCGACGTCGTCTACGTCGGGTATGGCTTGATCGAGGACTACAAGACCCTCGACTCGCTGGGCATCAGCGTCAAAGGCAAGATCGTGATCGCCCGGTACGGACGGTCCTACCGCGGGATCAAGGCCCGCGAAGCCGAGCGTCATGGCGCCCTCGGTCTGGTTCTGTATTCGGATCCGGCCGAGGACGGATACGTCCGGGGCGACGTGTATCCCAAGGGCGCGATGCGCCCCTGGGGCGGCATTCAGCGGGGCAGCGTGCTCAATCCCGATGGCGACCCGACGACACCGGGGTACGCGTCCCTCCCCGGTGCCCGACGCGTGCCATTCGATTCGCTCGACGTGCCCCACATCCCCGTCATCCCCATCGGATACGGCAACGCCGAGAGAATTCTCAACCTGCTGACCGGACCCTCGGTGCCGCAGTCGTGGCAGGGCGGACTGCCGTTCCGGTATCACGTCGGGCCCGGACCCGCACAGGTGCATCTGGTGCTCCGCGTGGAGCAGGGCGCACACGCCATGCATCCGATCTGGGACACCTTCGGGATGATCCGGGGCGCGACCTACCCCGATCAATGGATCGTGATGGGCGCGCACCGGGATGCCTGGGGACCGGGGGCCGATGACAACATCACCGGCACGACGACGGTGCTCGCGACGGCCCGCGCGTTCGCGGAGCTGGCGAAGAAGGGCATCCGTCCGGCGCGCACGATCATCTTCGCGACCTGGGACGCCGAGGAGTGGGGGGATGTGGGGTCGACGGAGTGGGTGGAGCAGATGGCGGATTCGCTGCAGCAACACGCCGTCGCCTACATCAATGAAGACGCCATGGCGACGGGCACGAACTTCGGCGGCGCCGGCTCGCCCTCACTCAAGCCGCTGATCCGCGCTTCCACCCGCGTGGTGCCGGCGCTCCTGGGTCCCGGGACCCTGTATGACTCCTGGCTGGCGGCGCACCATGGGGACACCACCGCCCTCGAGATCGGGAACATGGGTGGGGGCTCGGATTTCGCCGGGTTCTACCACCATCTCGGGATTCCCGCGGGGGAGATCGGATTCGGCGGCCCCGGGGGGGTCTATCACTCGATGTACGACGACTACGAGTGGATGACCGCCTTCGGCGATCCGCAATACCGGGCGCACCGGACCGCGGCGCAGCTCGACGCGGTGATCATCTCGCGTCTCGCCAACGCCGCGATCGCACCCTTCGACTATGCGGCCTTCGGAACCGAGATGCGCGAGCTCATCTCCGAGCTCGACACCGGGATTGCCCGCAAGGGCTGGTCGGTGAGCACTGAGGCGGCGAAGACCGCCCTCGACCGGTTCATCGTCAGCGCCCGTGCCTTTGCGGCAGCGCGGGATTCCGGACTCGCCGGAAACCTGTCCTCGGCCAAGGCTGCGGCCGCGACGCGGGCGCTGATGCAGGTCGAGCGCCGCCTCACGAGGCCGCAGGGACTGACGTACGCGGGCTCGTGGTTCAAGAGCCTGCAATTCGCCTCGGACGTGGACAACGGCTACGCGACCCTCGCGTTCCCCACGGTGGCCGAGGCGATCCGGTACGGGGATCAGGCCGTGACGGCGCGGGAGATCGCGGATCTGGCCTCCCGCATTGACGCTGCTCGTTCCGCCCTGGAGGACGCCCGCGCGGCATTGCGCTAGCGCGAAGGCGGGCCGGGTCACAGATTGGGCCGTCCTCGACGGAGTGGAGCATGGCCGACGCGAACGATCAGTCCCGGGTGGTGGTGTGGTTTGCCGTATGGGCGACCGTCTGCGCCGCGGTGGCGGGGATCGTCGTACTGCTGTTCGACACCTACGTCTTCAGCCACCTGGTCCACCGGGCGGCGATCATCCACAACCTGGTGGATGAGGGCAGCGGAGTCCTGGCCATTTCGGCGGGGCAGGGGGCGCTCGCCCTCGTGACCGCCAGCGCGCTCATGCAGCTCGGGCGTGCCCTTCAGCCCACCGCACTCCTCGGCCTGCTCATCGGCGTGTTCGACTTCGGGTTCGACCTCCTGCAGGTGTTCGTCCCGTCCACCGAGGTCGAGTGGAAGTGGAAGCTGGTGATCGCGTTGTTGGCGGCGGTTGTCATCACCGTATCGGGATCTCGAAAGCAGGCAGGCGTCGAGAAATAGCGTCGAGGAGAATCGTCGAGGTAAGTCGTTTACGCCTCTCCTTGACGTATTTCCTCGACGCCTTTCCTTGACGCCTTCAGATTTTCGGCAGTGTAATCCCTCTCTGCGCCTGATACTTCCCCTTCTTGTCCTTGTAGCTCCGCTCGCAAACGTCATCCTTGTCCGACTCGAAGAACAGCACCTGCGCGATGCCCTCGTTGGCGTAGATCTTGGCGGGCAGGGGAGTGGTGTTCGAGATCTCCAGTGTCACGTGGCCTTCCCACTCGGGCTCAAAGGGCGTGACGTTGGTAATGATGCCACAGCGGGCGTAGGTGCTCTTGCCCACGCAGACGGTCAGAATCTCCCGGGGAATCCGGAAGTACTCGACGGAGCGCGCCAGGGCAAAGGAGTTCGGCGGGACGACGCAGACGTCCCCGGTGTACTCGACGAAGGATTTCGGATCGAAACCCTTGGGGTCCACGATGGCCGACAGGGCGTTCGTGAAAATCTTGAAGTCCCGCGCCACCCGCATGTCGTAGCCGTAGGACGACACGCCGTAGGAAATCACGCCCTCCCGGACCTGCTCGTCCGTAAAGGGCTCGATCATGCCGCGCTCCATCGCCATCCGCCGAATCCAGCGGTCTGATTTGATCGACATAGGCGGGCAATATATCGGCGCCATCAAGACTTACGCCACTCGTTTCGGTTGACAGTGACCCCGACGACCGATAGCTTCCGAAATCCAACACGTGAATTATTTCACGAGACTAATGCTCCAGCCCTATATCCCGTTCCTCATACTCCTGGCGTTCGTGATCGTGAACGCGGTTGGGATGCTCGTTCTCTCCCACTTCGTGGGACCCCGGCGTCCCACGCCCGTGAAACTGGCGCCCTACGAGAGCGGAATGCCTCCCCTGGGGTCGGCGCACCAGCGGTTTTCCGTCAAGTTCTACCTGGTCGCGATGCTGTTCATCGTGTTCGACATCGAGACCGTCTTCCTCATCCCCTGGGCGACCATCTTCTTCGGCTCAGGCGCCACCGGCGGACCCGGGATGGGGTTCCTGCTCATCGAAATGCTGGTGTTCCTCGTGATCCTCTTCGTGGGCTACATCTACGTCTGGAAGCGAGGCGCCTTTCAGTGGGATTGAGAGATCTATGAAGCACTTGCAAACCGTCGATGGCTCGGACAGCTGGCTGACGACCAAGGCTCAGAGTCTGTTTGAGTGGGTGATCAAGACCACCCGGCTCGACAAGGCCGTCAATCTGTCCCGCGCCAATTCGCTCTGGCCCATGCCCTTCGGCACGGCGTGCTGCGCCATCGAGTTCATGGCCACCGCCGCGAGCCGGTTCGACCTGGCCCGCTTCGGCATGGAGCGCCAGGCGTTCTCGCCGCGACAGTCCGACGTACTGATCTGCGCCGGCCGGCTGCCCTTCAAGCTGGCGCCCGTCATCCGCCGCATCTACGATCAGATGCCCCAGCCCAAGTGGGTGATTTCGATGGGCGCGTGCGCATCGACCGGCGGGATCTTCGACAACTACGCGATGGTGCAGGGGATCGACACCGTGGTTCCGGTCGACGTCTACGTGCCCGGGTGCCCACCCCGTCCGGAAGGCCTGCTGTACGGCATTCTCATGCTCCACAAGAAGATCAAGGGAGAAGACCTCTTCGATTCGTCGCTCCGCGACGAGCAGCTCCTCAACGACAAGGGTCTCCGTCTCGCGCCCGAGCAGATCGACGAGATCTCGGAGCCCTTCGGCAATTCCGTCCACCAGTTCCGATCGGCGTGAACGCCTCCGCGAACGCACTGCAGGCGACCTTCGGTAACGCGATCGGCCGCGTGATAGACGCGCGCGGCGAAACGATCGTGTACGTCTCCCCGGCCAAGGTCCGCGACGTCCTCCTCTGGCTGAAGCACACCGCCGGCCAGGACTACAACTACCTGGTGGACGTGACGGCCGTTGAATACCGCGACCGCGAACGGCCGCTCGAGGTGGTCTGGAACCTCCGCTCCCTGTCGACCAAGCAGGATCTCCGGATCAAGGTCGAGCTCGATCCGCGGGGCGAGCTGGCCGTCCCGTCCGTCGTCGACCTGTGGGCCGGCGCCAATTGGCTCGAGCGCGAGGTGTACGACATGTTCGGCGTGACCTTCACCGGTCACCCCGACCTCCGCCGCATCCTGATGTGGGAGACCTACGCCGAAGGGTACCCCCTCCGGAAGGATTTCCCGCTCCGCGGCAGGTTCTCCCGGTCCGAGCAGGTCCGGCAGGCCCTCAACGTGAATCCCGAAGGCCACTACTCGATGGAAGAGCTGGCCATCGCCGACGCCTACGACGAACTCCCCCGGGACATGCGCGACCGTCTGGCCCGCGGGGAGCGCGACAAGATCCCGAACTCCGAATGAGCAAGCGCACCGTCGAAATCTCCGTCGCGACCGCGGGCACCGACGCCCAGGGCAATCCGCTGCGAGTCCCGATTCCCGCCTCACCGGCGGACGTGGATCCGGAGCTCGGAGGGGAGCACCTCCTCGTCAACCTCGGGCCACAGCACCCGGCGACTCACGGCGTGCTCCGGCTGGTGGTGGAGCTGGAGGGCGAAACCGTCGTCCGCGTCATCCCGCACGTCGGCTATCTCCACTCCGGCTTCGAAAAGCTCGGCGAGTATCGGCACTACAATCAGATCGTTCCGCTCACCGACCGCACCGACTACCTCGCCCCGATGTCGAACAACGTGGGTGTCGTCCTGGCGGCGGAGAAGCTGATGGGCATCGAGATCACGCCCCGGTGCCAGGTGCTTCGCGTCATCGCCTGCGAGATGAGCCGCATCATCTCGCACATGGTCTGGCTCGGCACCACGTCGATCGACCTCGGCGCCTTCACGCCGTTCCTGTGGGCGTTCCAGCAGCGCGAGCGGATCTACAACCTGCAGGAGATGTGGACGGGCGCCCGGCTCACCACGAGCCTCACGCGCGTCGGCGGCCTGCTCGCCGACGTTCCCGACAAATTCGTGACCGACCTCCGGACGTTCACCGAGACGTTCCCGGACACGCTGGACGAAATCGACCGCGTGTTGACGCGGAACGCCGTCTGGGTGGGCCGCACGCAGAACATCGGTGTCCTGACGGCCGAAGAGGCGATCAACTACTCGCTGTCCGGCCCGATGCTGCGGGCCTCGGGCGTGCCCTGGGACCTCCGGAAGGACAAGCCGTACCTCGGCTATGAGAATTACGATTTCGATGTTCCGGTGGGCGAGCATGGCGACGTGTACGACCGGTTCCTCGTCCGGCTCGAGGAGTGCTACCAGTCGAACAAGATCCTGAAACAGGCGCTGGAGCGGCTGCCAGACGGCCCGATCAACGTCGACGACCCGCGGGTGATCCTCCCCCCGAAATCGCGCGCGATGAACGACATGGAAGCGATGATCTATCACTTCAAGCAGGTGATGGAAGGCGTGAAGGCGCCCGTCGGGGAGGCGTACGCTGGCATCGAGAATCCGAAGGGCGAGCTGGGGAACTACTTCGTGTCGGACGGCACGGCGAAGCCGGTGCGTTGGCGGATCCGTCCTCCCGCCTTCATCAACCTGGCGTCGATCTCCAAAATGGCCGAAGGGCATCTGCTCTCGGACTTGATCGCGATCAACGCGTCGGTGGACATCGTCATGGGAGAGGTGGACCGGTGAGCGCGGCCCACGCGGCGGAAGCCGAACCGTACCAGCCGGTCTTCGTCGGCAAGACGCTGGACCGGCTGAACGAGATCATCGCACGGTACCCCGCGAAGCAGGGCGCCCTCCTGCCGGCCTTGTGGCTGGTGCAGGAGGCGCGCGGCTGGATCTCCGACGACGCCATGGCCGAGGTGGCCGCCGTGCTCGATACGACGGCGGCGCACGTGAAGGGCGTCGTGACTTTCTACACGATGTACCACCAGCATCCCGTCGGGAAATACTTCGTGCAGGTCTGCACCACGTCGTGCTGCAACATCTGCGGCGCCGAGGATGTCGTGAAGGCGCTCTTGCAGGAGACCGGGGCGAAGGAGCTGGGTGCCACCAGCCCGGACGGCAAGTGGACCGTGATCGAGGTGGAGTGTCTGGGTGCCTGCGGCTTCCCGACGCCGATCCTCGTCAATGACGACTTCATCGAGAACGTGACCCCGGACAAGGTCCCCGATTTGGTGAGGAAGTACCGGTGATCGAACGCGGAATTCGGAAGTCGGAATGCGGAACCGGTGGCGCGGGCGTCGGTTCCGCGCTCCGCGTTCCCCGTTCCGACTTTGGGCATTGATATGGGCTATCCTCAAAAACCCCACCCCAAAGAGACCGTGGTCCTCTCCGAGTACTTCGGAGACCCCGAGGCCAGGACGTTCAAGGGGTGGGTCAAGCGCGGTGGCTACGAGGCGCTGAAGAAGGCGCTCGCGATGGACCCGAACGCCGTCACCGACGAGGTGAAGAACTCGGGACTGCGCGGCCGGGGCGGGGCGGGCTTCCCGACGGGATTGAAGTGGACCTTCATGCCCAAGGAAAAGAGGGGTCCGCACTACCTCTGCGTAAACGCCGACGAGTCCGAGCCGGGCACGTTCAAAGACCGCGAAATCATGCGGTGGACGCCCCACGCGCTCCTCGAAGGCACCGCCATCGCCGCGCACGCCATTCGCGCCGAGGTCGCCTACATCTACATCCGGGGCGAGTTCACCGAGCCGTGGACCGTGATGACCCAGGCGTTGGCCGAGGCGAACGCGGCCAAGGTATTCGGCAACATCACCATTCATCTGCACCGCGGCGCGGGCGCCTACATCTGCGGCGAAGAAACCGCCCTGATGAACTCGATCGAGGGCAAGCGCGGGAACCCGCGCATCAAGCCGCCCTTTCCGGCGGTGGCGGGCGTGTTCGGCAAACCCACCACGATCAACAACGTCGAGACCCTCGCGGCCGTCCCGCACATCATCAAGCGCGGCTCGGCCTGGTACAAAGGGCTCTGCCTGTCATCTCCGAAGAGCACCGGTACCAAGCTCTTCTCGGTCTGCGGGCACATCCAGAAGCCCGGGAACGTGGAAGTCACGATGGGCTTCCCGCTCAAGGACGTGATCTACGAGATGTGCGGGGGCATGCGCCCGGGCCGGACGCTCAAGGCCTGCATCCCCGGCGGCTCCTCGGTGCCGATCCTCACCAAGGACGAGACCGAGAAGTGCCTCCTGGACTATGAGGGCGTGGCGGAGGCGGGCTCGTTGCTGGGATCGGGTGGCGTGATCGTGTTCGATGACTCCGCCGACATGGTCTACCAGATCATGCGGTTGGCGCGTTTCTACGCTCATGAATCCTGCGCGCAGTGCACGCAATGCCGTGAGGGTACGGCGTGGACGACGAAGATCATGGAGCGAATTCTGGCGGGCAAAGGCCAGATGAAAGATCTGGACCTGCTGCTCGATCTCTCCGAGAACATGACGGGCAAGACGATCTGCGTGCTGTCCGACAGCTGCGCGACACCGGTGATCTCCGGTATCAAGAAGTTCCGTTCGGAATTCGAAGACTACATCACGGGCAAGAAACGACCCGTGATGGTCGCCTGAAAGGCTGACGGCTGATGGCTGACGGCTTGATCAACCTGACGATCGACGACGTGGCGGTCAGCGTTCCCAAGGGGACGCTGCTGATCGAGGCCGCGAAGCAAGCCGGCGTCCTGGTGCCCCACTACTGCTATCACCCGGGTCTCCCGGTCGCCGGCGTGTGCCGGATGTGCCTGGTGGAGGTCGAGAAAGCACCGAAGCTCCAGATCGCCTGCGCGACGCAGGTGGCCGAAGGGATGGTCGTTCGCACGCGTTCGGGGCAGGCGAAGAGCGGCCGCACCGGCGTGCTCGAGCTGCTCCTCATCAACCACCCGCTCGATTGCCCGATCTGCGATCAGGCGGGCGAGTGCGAATTGCAGGATTTCACCTTCCAGGAAGGCCGGCCGTCCACGCGCTATTCGCCGACCTATCCGAAGCGCTTCAATCCGGTGGAGGACTTCGGGCCCGACGTCCTCTACGTGCCCAACCGCTGCATCCTGTGCACCCGGTGCGTCCGGTTCATGGAGGACGTCGCGAAGGAGCCCGTGCTGAACGTCTCCGAGCGCGGCGACCGGGCGTTCGTCGGCATCCATCCGGACGCCCAGCTCGACCACCCGTGGTCCGGAAACGTGGTGGACCTC
Organism: Gemmatimonadales bacterium; assembly: GCA_035763205.1. Lineage (GTDB taxonomy): Bacteria > Gemmatimonadota > Gemmatimonadetes > Gemmatimonadales > GWC2-71-9 > 40CM-2-70-7. The sequence continues at coordinate 1,261 of DASUBP010000243.1, read as the reverse complement.
TGCCCGGTCGGTTCGCTCCTGTCGAAGGATTTCCTGCACAAGGCCCGCGCCTGGGAGCTCGACAAGACCGCCTCGGTCTGCACCGGCTGCTCGCAGGGATGCAACGTGACCCTCGACCTCCGGGACGACACGGTGGTGCGCATCCGCCCGCGCGCGAACCTCGAGGTCAACCAGTACTTCATCTGCGATCATGGCCGCGGGCACTACCGGTGGATGAACCGGGGTGACCGCGTCGAGGCGCCGCTGGTGCGAGAGGGCGCCGACCTGCGTGCCGTGGACTGGGACGAGGCGCTCGATCGCGTGCGCACGCTGCTCAAGGGCGCGGGCGGCTCCGCCGTTGCCCTGGTATCCCCCAAAGCCTCCACCGAAGGTCTCTACTTCGCCCGAAAGGTGCTGGCCCGGTTCAACTGGACGGGCGCGTTCCAGGTCGTCATGGGCGAAGAAGCTCCCCTCGCCGGTGTTCCCAATCTCGCGCTTCGCGCGGAGCGGGCGCCGAACGGGAAGGGGGCCGAGCTCCTGGGGTACACCCGCGATTACGCCGCCGCGCTGAAGGCCGCCGAGAAGGCCGCCGTGGTCCTCGTGATCGACGATCCCGAAGCGCAGATCAAGACCTCCGGCCAGGTGATCTACCTTGGCACCGCCGCGCCGGCGTTCCTGAACGCCGCGATCGTTCTGCCGATGGCGTTGATGGTGGAAGAAGACGGGACGTACGTGAATCGCGACGGACGCGTGCAACGGTACTTCCAGGCCCGGGGCACACCCGCCATGGCCCGTCCGGCCTGGTGGATCCTCGGCCAGCTGACCGATGCGGCTCCGGAGTCGGCGTCCGCGGCATTCGACGCGATGGCCGCCGAAGTCGGGGCCTTCCGCGGGATGTCGTACGCCACACTCGGCCTCCTGGGCCAGCGGAGCGGCGCCGGAGCGGGGGTCCCCGCGTGAGTCCGACCCTGTTCTTCATCGTCACGTCGCTCATCAAGATGATCGTCGTGTTCACGGTCATCATGGTCGGCGTGGCGTTCATGACGCTGGTCGAACGCCGTCTCTGCGCGTTCATGCAGGACCGGCTCGGCCCCAACCGGGTCGGGCCCTTCGGACTGCTGCAGCCGGCCGCCGACGGCCTGAAGAACATCGTGAAGGAAGAGACGTACCCGGCGCGCGCCGACAAGTGGCTCTTCATCCTCGCACCCGCGATCAGCTTTACGCCGGCGCTCCTGACCTTCGCCGTCATTCCGTTCGCCGCGCCGCTCGCCACCAAGTGGGG
>DASUBP010000242.1:0-2161 GCA_035763205.1 Gemmatimonadales bacterium | reverse complement strand
CAGCTGCGAGCGGGGCTGCGGGATGGCGGCTTCCATGATGTCGAGGATGTGGAGCCGGGCTTTCCTGGCCTTCTCCAGCGCCTCGGTGACGATCCCGAAATCCAGGCCGTCGATCTTGATGTCCATCTGAATGGACGTCACGCCGGCCCGCGTCCCCGCGACCTTGAAGTCCATGTCGCCGAGGTGGTCTTCGGTGCCCAGGATGTCGGTGAGCACCGCGACGCGCTTCCCTTCCTTGATCAAGCCCATCGCCACGCCCGCGCAGGCGCCCGTCATGGGCACGCCGGCGTCGAACAGGGCGAGTGAGCCACCGCAGACCGTCGCCATCGACGACGAGCCGTTCGATTCGAGGATGTCGGAGACGATCCGGATGGTGTACGGGAACTGCTCATAGGGCGGCAACAGCGCCTGGAGGGCGCGCTCGGCCAGTGCCCCGTGCCCGATTTCCCGGCGGGAGACGCCGCGCACCATCTTCACTTCGCCCGTGGAGAAGGGCGGGAAGTTGTAGTGCAGCATGAACGACTTGGTGGTCTCCTGCGGAACGTCGATCGAGTCGATCCGCTGCTCGTCCGACACACTGCCCAGGGTCGCCGACACCAGCGCCTGCGTCTGGCCGCGGGTGAAGAGCGCGGAGCCGTGGGTGCGCGGCAGGACCCCGACCTCGCAGGTGATGGGCCGCACGGTGTCCAGATCGCGGCCGTCCACCCGCTCACCGCGGGAGAGCACCTGTTCCCGCATGGTGTGGTATTCGATTTCCTCGATGGTGTTGGCGATGTCCTTCCCGTTCTCCGGGAACTCCTCCGCCAGCTGTTCCTGAATCGTGTGCTTCAGCGCCGCGAGCGCCTGCGTCCGCTCCGCCTTCTCCGCGAGGTTCAGCGCTTCGGAGATCCGCGGCTCGGCCAGGGCCTTCACGCGGGCGACCAGCTCGGCGGGCGCCTCGACCTTGGTCCACTCCATCTTGGGCTGCGCCGTCTCGGCGATCAGCTCCTTCTGCGTGGCGATGAGATCCTTGATGCCGTCGTGCGCCGTCTGGAGGCCCTTCACGATGTCGGCCTCGGACAGCTCGAGCGTGCCCCCTTCCACCATCACGATGGAGTCGGCGGAGCCCGTGACGATCATGTCGACGTCCGAGAACTCGAGCTGCTGGAAGGTCGGGTTCAGCACCCAGGCGCCCTCGACCCGGCCCACGCGGACCGCGGCGATCGGACCATTCCAGGGCACCTTGGAGAGGGAGAGCGCCGTCGACGCGGCGGTCACGCCCAGCACATCGGCGTCGTTCTCCTGGTCGGCGGAGAGGACGTAGATGAAGACCTGGACTTCGTTCTTGAAGCCTTCAGGGAAGAGCGGGCGGATGGAGCGGTCGGTCACCCGCGCGGAGAGGATTTCCTCGTCCGAGGGGCGGCCTTCGCGCTTCAAAAAGCCGCCGGGAATCTTGCCGGCGGCGTAGCTCTTCTCGCGGTATTCGACGGTGAGGGGGAAGAACGGGAGGGTGGAGACGTTGTCGGAGACCGTGACGGTCGCCAGGACCACCGTTTCCCCGAACTGCATCAGGCAGGATCCGGCGGCCTGCTTGGCCAGCCGTCCCGACTCCAGCCGGAGGGTCCGGCCGGCGAACTGCTTTTCGACGTGCTTCACTTCGGTCGCCTGTCTAGAGCACAATAGAAGGACGCCGGGCTAGGCCGGTGCTCTTCCCGGCCAACCCCGCGCGACGCCTGTTCCGACCGCTTAGTGGCGGAGGTCCAGCTCAGTAATGAGCCGGCGGTACCGTTCCAGATCCGTGCGCTTCAGATACTCCAGGAGGCGGCGGCGGTGGTGCACCATGCGCAGCAGGCCGCGGCGTCCGTGGTGATCCTTGGCGTGGGTCTGGAAATGTCCGGTGAGGCTGTTGATGCGCTCGGTGAGCAGCGCGATCTGCACCGGAGCAGATCCGGTGTCCTTGTCGTGCTGCCCGTGTTTCCGAACCGGCGTCGTCTTGTCGTACATCTGTTCGTGTTCCCTAATCGTTGTGAGCACAGTAAGTTAGAGGCTCATCGCGCCTCTGTAAAGGCCTCATGACGAACGCCCCGACCGACCTCGTCGGCCAGACGTTGGGCCCATACGCCATCGAACAACTGCTGGGACAGGGCGGTTTCGCCTGGGTCTTTGCCGCCCGGGAGAAGGA
>DASUBP010000241.1:0-9581 GCA_035763205.1 Gemmatimonadales bacterium | reverse complement strand
CATGCCCACCTGCCGCCGCAAGTCGACCGGGTCCATGCCGGGCGAGAAGACCGACACGCCCTCCAGCAGGATGTCCCCGGTGTGCCTGGTCCCCGCCTGGATCTCGTTCATCCGGTTGATGGACCGGAGGAAGGTGCTCTTTCCGCACCCCGACGGGCCGATCAGGGCGGTCACGGCCTGCCGCGGGATGGTCAGGGCCAGGTCGAAGAGCACCTGCTTCGGTCCATACCAGAATGCGTATTGGCGCACATCCAGCACCGGCGGCGAACCGCTGCCCGCGGACGGCGTGTGCGGCTGGACCGACGGGACTGGAGCCATGGGGGTGGTCATCCGAACCGTCCGGTGATGTATGCCTCGGTCTGCGGATCGTTCGGCTTGGTGAACATCTGCTGCGTCGCGCCGACTTCGATCAGGCGCCCCATATAGAAGAAAGCGGTGAAGTCCGAGACCCGCGCTGCCTGCTGCATGTTATGGGTCACGATCACGATCGTGTAGCGCTTCTTGAGCTCGGTGCAGAGCTCTTCGATCCGCTGGGTGCCCGCGGGGTCGAGGGAGGCGGTCGGCTCGTCGAGCAACAGGACTTCGGGTGCGGGTGCTACAGCGCGCGCCAGGCAGAGGCGCTGCTGCTGGCCGCCGGAAAGGGCGACGGCACTGCCCTTGAGCCGGTCCTTCACCTCGTCCCAGAGTGCCGCCTGGGTGAGCGCACGCTCGACGACCTCATCCATCTGCTTTCTGGGTATGCGCCCATTCACGCGCAAGCCCGCGGCGACGTTGTCGTAGATGGACATGGTGGGGAAGGGCGTGGGGCGCTGGAACACCATTCCGACCCGGCGGCGCACGTCCACCGCCTCGATGCCCCCGCCATAAATGTCGTGTCCATCCAGCATCACCTGACCGGTCGCCCAGCCACCTTCGGACAGCTCGTGCATGCGGTTCAAGCAGCGCAGGAACGTGCTCTTCCCGCAGCCGGACGGACCGATGATGGCCGTCACCGTATGTCGCGGGAACGGGAGGCTCACCTCCCGGACAATCACATTCCGGCTGAAAAGCGCGGAGAGGCGGCGGGTCTCTAGCTGCACCAGAGTCTCAGGTGCCATACCGCTTGCGGGTGGCCCAGCGGGCTGCCAGCGCAAGGCTGAGCACGAGGCTCATGAGGACGAGGGCGGACGCCCACGCGAGCCGGTGCCAATCCTCGAACGGTCCCGTCGCGTAGGTGAAGATCTGGAGCGAAAGCGTCTGCATCGGCTCCTTGATGTTCGTGTCGAAGTTGATGTTCCCGAGCGCCGTGAAGAGCAGTGGAGCCGTCTCGCCGGCCACCCGGGCCACGCCCACCAGCGAACCGGTCACGATCCCCGACAGGGCCACTCGCGCCATCACGGACAATGACGTCCGCCAGCGCGGGTATCCCAGCGCCAGAGCCGCTTCCCGAAGAGAGTTCGGCACCAGGCGCAGCATTTCCTCGGTGGTACGGGCGAGCATCGGGACCATCAGCAAGGCGAGCGCCGCTCCGCCGGCAAGCGCGGAGAAGTGGTGCACCGGCTTCACGAACCAGGTCCACGCGAAGATGCCCACCACGATCGACGGCGTGCCGTTCAGGACGTCGGCCAGAAACCGCACGAACCAGCCCAACCGTCCGATGCCGTACTCGGCCAGATAGAGCCCGGTCCCGATGCCGATGGGAATTCCGATGACGCAGGCGATCAGGACGATGATGATGGTTCCGGCGATGGCGTTCGAGACGCCGCCACCCGACTGACCCGCGGGCACCGGGATCTTCACGAAAAAGTCCCAGTTGATCGATGACGCGCCCTTGTGCACCAGGTCCGCGAAGATCAGGAACAGCGGCAGGACGGCGAGGAAGCACAGGAGTACGACCAGCCCGGTGAAGAAGCCGCTCCTGATCCGCCGGGTCGCGATGCGGACGCTCACAGCGCCTTGCTCCCGACGGCGGTGCCGCGCGCTACGCGCCAGACCAGCAGGCGGGCGAAGGCGTTGACGCCGATCGTGATCACGAACAGGACCAGGCCGACCTCGAAGAGCGCGGAGATGTACATCGTCGACGTCGCTTCGCTGAATTCGTTGGCGATCGCCGCGGCCATGGTGTAGCCGGGCTGGAAGAGCGAGAGGGCGATGTCGTGACGGTTGCCGATGACCATGGTCACCGCCATGGTCTCCCCCAGCGCGCGGCCGAGCCCAAGCATGACGGCGCCGATGATGCCGGCGCGGCCGTAGGGCAGGACGGCGCCCCACACGGCTTCCCAGCGCGTGGCGCCGAGTCCCAGGGCCGCTTCCCGTTGCGTGGCGGGAACGGCGAGGAGGACCTCGCGCGAAATCGCGGCGATGTACGGTACGATCATGATCGCGAGGATGATGCCGCCCGCCAGCATCGAATTGCCGTAGAAGACGCCGCTGAACAGCGGGGTCCAGCCCAGGAGGGCGCGGATCGGCGGGGCCGCATAGTCGCGGAGCAGGGGGATCAGGACGTAGATGCCCCAGAGACCGTAGACCACGCTGGGAATGGCAGCCAGGAGCTCGACCAGGAAGGCCACGGGTTGCCGGAGCCACTTGGGAGCGAACTCGGTGAGGAAAATCGCCACGCCGAGCGACAGGGGTACGGCGATGACGAGCGCCAGCAACGAAGAGACCAGGGTGCCGAAGATCATGGGCGCGGCGCCATACACCTCGCCGACGGGGTCCCAGACCGAGGTCCAAATGAACGAGAAGCCGAACTTGTGGATGGAGGGCCAGGCGCTGACCAGGAGCTCCGCCACGATGGTGACCAGAAGCAGGGGCAGCGTCATGGCGAGGCACGTCAGCAGCCAGCGATAGATCCGGTCCCCGTAGTAGCGGCGGGTGGGACGGGGCGCGGCGCTGAGAGTGGAAATGGGAGCGATGGACTCGCCAGTCGTCGAGGCAATGGTCTGGGGAAACGTGGTGGGCATCGCGGGGGAGAGTCTATCGGGGGTGGCTCCCCCCACCATCACGGCATTGTAACGATTGCGTCACCCCACCGTGACGGCGAAACCCCCGAAGTAAGCCAACCTTCGGGGGTAGCGCCGACAGTCGGTTGGAGGGAGTTACCGGCCTGCCGGGCCGCTCCACACGGCCTGCCCACCGGCCGTGATGGTCTTGAGCCGCGCTTCCAACCAGGGCCGCATCGCCTTGGGCAGCGGTGCGTAGCCCAGGGGTTCAGCCCGAACCTGCCCGGCGGTCAAGGCCCACCAGGTGTACGCCACGATCGCCTTCGCCTTGGCGGCGTCGTCGTAGTTCTTGTGAACCAGCATCCACGTGAAGCTCGAAATGGGATAGGCCTCGGGGCCGTCCGCGTTCGTGATGGACACGCGGAAGTCCGTCGTCGGGCCCATGTCCTTCATCGCTCCGGCAGCGGCAGCCGTCACCGTCGCCGCGCTGGCCGTAATGAACTTGCCGGCCTTGTTCTTCACCGCTCCCACGGGGAGGTGATTGGCCAGCGCATAGCCCAGCTCGACGTACCCGACGGCGCCGGGCGTCTGCTGGACCGTGGCGGAGACGCCTTCGCTGCCCTTGGCGCCCAGGCCGACCGGCCAGTTCACGGCCGTGCCCTTGCCGACCTTCGAAGCCCAATCGGGGCTCACCTTGGACAGGTAATCCGTGAAGATGAAGCTGGTGCCGGACCCATCCGATCGATGCACGACCACGATGTCCTGATCGGGCAGCTTCACACCGGGGTTGTCCGCCGCGATGCGCGCATCGTTCCACTTCGTGATCGTACCGAGGAAGATGCCCGCGAGCACCGGGCCGGAGAATTTCAACTGCGCGGTGACGCCCGGGATGTTGTACGTCGGCGGTACGCCGCCCATCTCGGTGGGGATGTGGAGCACGTTGCCCTGAATCGCCGCCATGGCCGAGTCAGTCATGGGCGCGTCGGAAGCGCCGAAATCCACGGTCTTGTCCGAAAACTGCCGGATCCCGCCACCCGAGCCGATCGACTGATAATTGAGCTGCACGTCGGCGTGAGCCTTGTTGTACGTCTGCATCCAGTCGGTGTACAGGATCGTGGAGAACGTCGATCCCGCACCGGTGATCTTGGTCTGTGCTGCCCCAGGGGTCGAAACGGCCGTGATGGCCCCGATGGCGAGCACTGCGACGGTCAGGTGCTTCGTCATGTCGTGTCGTCTCCCCGCTTAGAACGTGAACTGGGCTTGGAACTGGGCGAGCTCGCGTGCCGCTTCGGCCGCTGGGCTCGGTGAACCGTTCTTGTACGAAAGAAAGTCGATGTCACCGAGGAGCCGAACGTTGCTCGTCAGCTGGTACGACACCCCCGCGATGATGCGGGTATTGGTGAACCCCGGGGTGGTCGACGGCGCGTCCTTGTTCGGCTTGATGTTGTCGAAGCGTGCGATCACGGCCACCGGCGAGTCCGTGAAGTGATAGACGCCGAAGGCGCTGATCACCTGGCCCTTCACCGGCGCGACGCTGGCGGCGGCCGAATCGTCGGTGATGCCGCCCTCCGCCGCGAGGGTTAGGGCTTTCGACTTGTAGGAGACCATGCCGATAAAGCGCGTCTGTGTGCCGCCCGTGACGGGCTTGCCGACCTGGCCGAAGGCGGTGATGCGGAGGCCGCCGACCCGGCTGGGGTCGTCTGTATCCATGGCCCGTACGGAGAGACGCCCCTGGACGTTCTTCCGCTGGTCGCCCAACCCGGCGGAGTAGCTGCCGTTGTCGAAGACACCGGCCTGAAAGTCCACTTGTTCCTTGTTGATGTTGCCGTCGGCTCCGATGCCGAAATTCGAGGACGAGAGGTATCCGGGCCGGTCGAAGACCGTGGCGCCCTCCATCCGGTAGTCCCAGAGCGCTTCCTCCCAGTCGAGCCACGGCGTGGTGAAGAGCCCCAGCTTGTACGTCAGGGCGCTGCCTTCGGGCGTCCAGCCGGCGAACGCGTACTTCAGGCGGTAGGTCTGCTGGCCGGCGACGGCGTGCGCAATGTCGAGGGTCACGCGAGTCTGGATGCCGCCGGAGAACTTGCCGATCACGTTCACATACGCCCGCGTCACGTCGAAGGCGTTGAAGTGGGCGGCCGTGTCCTTCAACTGATAGAAATACTGCCCGTACACCACGCCGCCGACGGTAACCTGGGGCGCGGGAGCCGGGTTCTGCGCGACGGCCGGAGCGGCGACGAGCGCCCCCAGTCCGGCGGTGAGCATGAAGCGGCGAAGTGAGGCGTTCAAGAATCCCTCCAGGGAGGTGAATTGGGGAACGGTCCAAATGGCGTTCTTCATTTCGGGTGATACAAACGCTTCTCCAAATCACAGAGTCTGGCGGAAAGCGTAACGGTTGGGTAACGGAACGTCTCGGCGGGAAACCAGGGGCGCTTCGGAACGGGCGAGCCGGCTTACGTCCTCGCAGGGGCAGAGCGCCGGGACCGGTAACGCCGAATCCGGGGAGCCATGAAGTATGGGGCTGGTCTCCGAGCGGTCAGTGTCGCGACGCCCTCACGGACCAGCGGGATCACCTCGGCGGCGCGGTCACCCAGCCACTGGGGCTGCAGGACGAAGAAGAGATCATCCCGGCGGGCCCGGGCGCGCCGCGCCAGCGCCAGCAGCCCCGAGTCTTCGCGGGCCCGCTTCAGTCTCGGCCGCGGCTTCCCCTCCACCTGTAAGTCATGTGCCTCGCGAGCGCGGGAGGCACCGAGGGCTTCCACGGCCTCGCGGATCTCGTCCAGCATGACCTGGCATTCGTCGAGCTCTCCCAGCAATTCCTGGAGCCCACGAAGGCGCTCGATGAGGGCGGGCGCTCCGGCGGCCGAGTCGGCGACAGGCTCCAGCAGGTAGCGCAGGCGCTTGCCCGCGAGCCGCGCGTGATGAGCGGCTTCCGTATCCTCCGGTTTCCTGATCTCGCGCAGGGCCTCGGCCAGGGAGACTGCGGCGTCGGTGACCAGGCGCGCGGTGGTGCCGGCGAACGAGGGGCCGACCGGGGCTCCCGCGGTGCGGGCCTCCGCCGTGAGGCGCTTTCGCAAGCGACGGTCGAGCCGATCGAATCGGCCGGGGAGCCGACGGGCCTCAGGATCGGCGTCGCGGCGCCGCTTGATGCGCTCCGCCAGCCAGCGGGCGCCTACGCGCTCTGACCGGCTGAGACCCTTCATCTGACCCGCAATCCACGTGAGCATCACGTCCGCATCGCGACCGGCACCCGTCGAGTCGGCGACGGCCGAGAGACGGCGGCGCAGCCGTTTGGGAATGCGGGGACCCAGGGGCGCGCGGTAGGCACGGAGCAACCCGCGGAGCCGCCGGAGCGCGACCCGGAAGTCGTGCAGGGCGTCGGGGTCGGGACGGGTGCCCAGACCGGGCGCGGCTCGCCGCGCGTCGTCCAGGTAGGCGCGGGCCAATTCGCTCACGCCTTCCCAGGCAGGCATGCCGGGGAGGTCGCGTGGAAAAGCGGTCACGAGGGGTTCTCCCCTTGAAGCGCGGTCGCCCAGAAGGGTTCGCCTGTGTCGCGCATCAGCGTCGCGTGCGGGTGCGTCCGGACCCGGGGGCGGGATCGGTGTCGGGACGGCGGCGCACTACCGGCACCAACTTGGGCCTCGTGTCGGATTTCTTTTCCCGTGAGGCCTCGCGGGCCAGGAGCTGCAGCGCAACCTGCGAGCGCACTGGAGTTTCGCCATTGGTCGGTGCGCGGCGCCGATAGGTCCCGTCCGCCCGCAGTTCTCGCGCTTTGACATTGTCGGCGAGCACCAAACGCAGGATGTCGTTGACGATGCGCAGCTTGAGGTTGGCGTCCTCCACCGGGAAGACGGTTTCGATGCGGCGCCAGAAATTCCGGGGCATCCAGTCCGCGCTCGCGAGCCACACGTCGGGCGCGCCGCCATTCTCGAAGTAGAAGATGCGGCTGTGCTCCAGGAATTTGTCCACGATGCTCGTAACGCGGATGCGCTCTGATACACCCGGCAATCCGGGCCTCAGGCAGCAGATTCCGCGGATCACCAGGTCGATCTGGACTCCGGCGATCGAAGCCCGATACAGCGCGTCGATGACGGAGGACTCCACGAGCGCGTTCATCTTGACGATGATGCGCGCCGGTCGGCCCGCCTTCGCGTGCTGTTCTTCCCGCTCGATCAGGCTGATGATGCGCTCACGGAGGTCGATCGGCGCGACGAGCAGCTTCTTCCACTCGTAGCCTTCGGCATACCCGGTGAGGAGGTTGAAGAGCGCGCTCACATCTTCGCCGAAATCCGGGTCGGCGGTGAAGAGACCCAGGTCGGTATAGAGACGGGCGGTGGCCGGGTTGTAGTTGCCGGTCGAGAGATGCACGTACCGGCGGATCCCCTCCGCCTCGCGGCGCACCACGAGTGCCGCCTTGCAGTGGGTCTTCAACCCGACGATGCCGTATACCACGTGCACGCCGGCCTGCTCCAGCATTCGCGCCCATGCGATGTTCGCCTGCTCGTCCGCGCGCGCCTTCAGCTCGACCAGTGCCGTCACCTGCTTGCCATTTTGCGCGGCTCGCGCGAGCGCCGCGATGATGGGGCTCCCGCCCGACGTGCGGTACAGGGTCTGCTTGATGGCCAGGACCTGAGGATCGTCCGCCGCCTGGTTGATGAAGTCCACCACGCAGTTAAACGATTCGTAGGGCAGATGGACCAGCACGTCCCGCCCGCGAATCACCTGGAAGAGGTCGTCCGCCGCGGCGAAGGGAGGAGGCACGCGGGGCACCAGCGGTTCGTCTTTGGCGGCCCCAAATCCCTCCAGCCGGTACAGCGCCATCAGGGCCGTGAGGTCCACCGGTCCATCCACCCGGTACACGTCACGCGGCTCGAGGTCGTGCGCTTCGGTGAGCATGTCCACGAACAGATCGCTCGCGTCCGCCGAGATCTCGAGCCGCACCGGGTCGGAGCGCATGCGCTGGCGCAGGCTCTCTTCGATGGTCTCGAGAAGGTCTTCGGCTTCGTCTTCCTCAATCGACAGGTCGTTGTTGCGGGTGACCCGGAAGACGGTGTGATTCACGACTTTCAGGTGTCCGAACAGCTCACCGAGGTGCTCGGCGATGACGTCTTCGAGGAGAATGAACCGGACCTTCTTCTCGGCGCGGGACACGATCATGACGCGGTCCAATACGGCCGGTACCTGCACTACGGCGAAGTGCCGCCGGGGCAGACCGCCATTCTTCCGCTCCACCAGGAGGGCGATGTTCAAGCTCTTGTTGTGGACGTGGGGGAACGGATGCCCGGGGTCGATGGCGAGCGGCGTGAGCACCGGAAATACGCTCGCCCGGAAGAATCCCACCGCGTGCCGCCGCTCGGCGGGGGTGAGGTCTGCCCAGCGAACGCGCTCGATCCCCACCTCGGCCAGCCCCGGAAACGCTTCGGTCATGAGGACCCGGTACTGCTGGGCGACGAGCTCGTGGGTCCGTCTCTCGATGGCGGCAAGCTGCTCGGCGGGCGCCATGCCCTCAGCACCGAAGTCCTGGGGCTCGACGCCCGCGTAGACCTGTTGCTGCAGGCCCGACACCCGGATCTCGAAGAACTCATCCAGGTTGGAGCTGAAGATCGACGTGAACTTGAGCCGCTCGAGCCACGGATTCGTGGGGTCGGCCGCTTCCTCGAGCACCCGGGCGTTGAACTCCAGCCACGAGAGCTCGCGGTTGATGTAGTGGTCGGCCGGGAAGGCGGCGGGGGCGCGGTCGGTCATGCACGTCTCCGGGCGCCGCCAGGGGCCCGCGGCATCGAGAACACCAGCGAGCGATCGAAGGCCTTTTCAAAGAGGGCGCTCTTCCGCCGCGCGTCGTCCAGCTCGATGGACGGGTTCCGGGACGCGGTGACCGAGATGCGGACCTGCTTCCGGTCGGTGCGGGCGCGCACAGTCTTGATCACGCCGCCATGCGTCCGGTCCATGCCGTCTGCGATGCGCAGGATGCCCGACAGCCGGCGAATGAGCCGGCGTTCGTCCTTGCTCAGCTTTTCGAAATTGGCATGAGACTTCTTGGGTGCCGCCCGGCGATGATACCGCGCCACGTTGGCGATGAGCTCTACCTCACGGGCCGAGAACCCGGGCAAGTCACCATGCATGATGAGGTGGTAGGCGTGCTTGTGGTGGCGTTCGTGATTGATCAAGTAGCCGATGTCGTGCAGCAGGGCACCGGCCATCAGGATTTCCCGCCCTTCATGGGGAAGGTCGAAGGGCCGGCGCAAGGCATCGAAGAGCTGAACCGAGAGCGCTGCGACGCGCTCGCAGTGGCGCTCGTTCGAACGGCACTGACGGGCGAGACGGCGCGCCGACTCCATCCGGTCTGGCGGTGCTACGCGCCGGGGCCGGGCCATCCCGGGGAGCTCGTCGATCAGGGCGAGCAGAACGCCGTCCCGGATCCCGCGATCGTTCACGAGGACGCGTTGCGTGCCCAGCCGCTTGGCGAGGCGATCGACTACGGCGACACCCGCGAGAATGATGTCCGCGCGCTGCGGGTTGAGTCCCGGGATTTCGCGACGGGCGGCGAGCGGAGTTTCGCGCAGGCGATCGAGCAGGCGGGTGACTTCGGCGCGCGCCAGCGGGTAGTCGCGGGGGGTGCCCGCCTTCCCCTCACGCTCGCACTGCACCATCTCGACCATGTTC